>JAXIPC010000141.1:0-20350 GCA_045403135.1 Gemmatimonadales bacterium
CGAGGTGCTGGCCACCGAGGGGTGCCTGCCCAGCGCGCTGGGTGTGCGGGTCAGGAGGGCCGGGGACAAGGTAACCGTCAAGGACGGGCCGTTCACCGAGTCGAAGGAAGTCATCGGCGGGTTCGCCATCCTCAACGCCAAATCGAAGGAGGAGGCGGTCGAGATGACCCGGAAGTTCCTGGCAGTGGCGGGAGACGGGGAGTGCGAGATCCGGCAGATCTTCGAAGGGCCGATGTAGGCGACATCCCGGCTCTTG
Organism: Gemmatimonadales bacterium; assembly: GCA_045403135.1. Classification (GTDB taxonomy): domain Bacteria; phylum Gemmatimonadota; class Gemmatimonadetes; order Gemmatimonadales; family GWC2-71-9; genus JABFSM01. The sequence goes on from JAXIPC010000141.1 coordinate 257, forward strand.
CTCGTTGAATCATCCGCTCGTCAGGAAATAGACCGAAGCCATGGACGCGAGCCCGGCAGCGGCCTGGAGCGCCAGCACCAGGATCGCCCGCCGAGGATCCTTCGGCACCCACTTGAAGGCAAAGAAGGCCGCGATCGGGAGCTGCCCGGCCATGAGGAGCTGCCAGAGGTGGGCGAGGGTCCCCTCGTCGGCCTCGTGGACGATGCCGACGCTGGCATAGTGCGCCAGGACCAGGCTGAGGCCGATGAGCGACATGACGACCGGGATCCAGCCGCTGGGCTGCTTCAGAAGGGAGGGGTTGATCGGACGGTCGGCGGAGCGGAGCTCACCGGGGCGCATGGAAACAATGTACTTTATGTCACAAAGTAACGCAAGCTCTCGGGTGCCTGCCTCTCAGGAAGTGTCTCGGGGCTCCTTCGCATAGCCTGGCCCGATCAGTGAAAGGACCAGGCCGAGGGCGCTCAGCATCGCGATCACCAGGAGCGCGGTGCCCACGCTCGACGTCCCGGAGCGGACCAGCGGTTTCAGGTCCGACACCACCGTCGACGCGAGGAAGTGCACCACCAGCACGAGGTACATGAGCGGTATCATCGCCCGATACCGAAGCAGGACGAGCACCAGGAGCGCTGCCAGCAGGAGCTGTTCGAGCCCCGTGCGCGCGAAGAGCCCGACCACGTTCTGCGCCGCGGAGGGGGAATAGGTATCGAGGGGGATTGCGGAGAGCGACTGCGCCCCACCGTCGGCCTTGAGGAGGTGAACGAGGCTCATCGCCACCCTCTGAACGGTGATCGGTATGAACAACCAGAGCGCCAGGCGGTGACCGCGGAAGCGGTTGTCGATGCACGCCGGGAAGATCCGCTCGATCACCTGCCGGTCCCCGCCGGCACGGCCAAGCCGGCGACCAGGATGTGTACGGCGTAGGTCATGCGCACGGTCTTACTGCGCGCGCATGGTGATCGCCGGATCGATCCGCGCCGCGCGAAGCGCCGGAATCCAACACGCGGTGATCCCGATGCCCGCCATCAGCACGGCCACGCCGATGAACGTGGCCGGATCATGCGGTGCCACGCCGAAGAGCAGCCCGCGAATGACGCGGGCGGCGAAGTAGGCGCCGGCAACCCCCAGCACCAGGCCCATCGCCAGCAGCACGCCCCCTTCCCGCAAGATCATCCGCTGCACCCGGCCGCTGTCGGCGCCGAGGCTCATGCGGATGCCGATTTCGTTGGAGCGCGCGCTCACCGAAAACGCCAGAACACCGGCGATCCCTACAGCCGCGATGATCAGCGCCAGGATGCCGAACGACGAGATGAGCACGGCGTTGAGTCGCCGGGGCGAAACGCTCTGGTCCTTCATCTGCCTCACGGTCAGCACGTTCTCGATGGGTGCGTTCGGTACGATGCTCCGCACCACGCGGGTCGCCGCTCCCGTCAGGGATTCCACGTTGCTTTCGGCGCGGATCACCAGCCCGCCGAGCATGGCGACCTCCTGATGAAAGGGGAGGTACACCGCCGAAACCGGCGCGGCATCCAGGCCGCCGTCCTGAGTGTTCCCGATCACGCCGACGATGGTGCGCCATTCGCCGCTGATGGGGGTGAATCGCAGCACGTCGCCGGTCCAGGCAATCCGTTTCCCGAGCGGATCCTCGCCGGGGAAGAGCTTGTTGGCGAGGGTCTGGTTGATGATCACGACCTTGTCCGCACCCGCCCGGTCGGTGCTGGAGAATTCCCGTCCCGCGAGGAGGGGAATCCCCGAGGCGCGGAAGTGTTCCGGGCTCGCGGTCCGGAAGGCGGCGTGCGGTATCGCCTCGCCCACGGCGAGCGACTTGCCTTCGGCCTTGAGGTCAAATCCCATCTGCGAGCCGCTGAGGGGTATCGAGCCGAGTCCCGCCTCGACGACACCGGGAAGGGCGCGGATTTCTTCCCGCATGCGATCATAGAGCAGCTTGTTCTCGGCATCTGCCGCAATGGTGAACCGTGCCGGATTCAGGAGCTGCACCTGCATCGTGAGGACTTCTTCCGTCTTCAGCCCGGTGTCCACTTCCGAGAGCTGAATCATGGTACGGGTGAGCAATCCGGCTCCCGCGAGCAACACGACGGACACCGCGATCTGGGCGACCACGAGTCCGCGCTGGAGTCTTTGTTTCCGGAGGCCTCCGCTCATGCGCCGCCCGCCGGCTCCGATCCAAGACGCGAAGCTCCCTTCCTTCGGGAGGGTCGCCACGAACGCGAGCACCAGCGCGATGAGGAGCGAGAGCGTGAGCGCGAAGCCCAGCACCACTCCGTCGAGGCGGATCTCGCTGGCGCGGGGTGAATACCGCGCCGCGAGCGAGGTGAGCAGCCCGACCCCGCCGACGGCGATGAGCACGCCGAAGCCGGCAGACAGGAGCGTCAACCCGAGATTCTCGACCAGCAGCAATCGCCGGAGCCGGGCGACGCCGGCGCCCAGGGCGGCGCGGACGACCAGCTCGTGCTCCCGGCGGACGCCGCGCATGAGCGTCAGGTTGACGACGTTCGCGGCGGAGATGATCAGGACGAACGCGGCCGCGCCCATGAGCAGCCAGAGCGTCAGGCGGGCACGCTCGCCCAGCACTTCTTTGAAGGGGATGACGGCAACGCGATAGTGGGAGCCGGGATCGTAGGCTTCCTTGAATTCGCCCTGCATGCGGGCGTAGACCGTGGCGACCTCGGCACGGGCCTGCTTCACGGTGGCGCCGGGTGCGAGCCGGGCGACCATCTCGGTCATGCGATGGGTGCGGCCCGTGACCATCAGCGCGCTCAGGTGGTGCGGGCTGGTCACCATGTTGAGGAACACATCCACCCGGTTGGGAAAGAACGGCGCGGGCTGGAGCACCCCGATCACGGTGACCGGGCCGCCACCCATTCTCACCGGCTTGCCGACGATGCTGGAGTCTCCGCCGAAGCGTTTGATCCAGAACTCGTGGGTGAGCACCATCACCGGCGGAGCCCCGGTCCCGTCATCGGTGGGCAGGGTGAGCCTTCCCAGCACCGGGGAGAGCCCCATGACCTCGAAGAAGTTCCCGGTGACGAGGCCCACGTCGATGCGGACGGCGCCGTCGTCACCCTGAAGGGTGTTGAAGAATGGGGAATACTCCGCGATACCGCCCAGCGACGGGGCGCCGCTCTGGAAATCGCGGACTTCCGGAACGGAGAAGCCGACGTTGGCTCCGGCCGGTCCCTCGGTCGACTGTCGCAGGTAGACCAGGCGGTCGCCGTCGCGGTGGGGCAGCGGCTTGAGCAACACGGCGCGGACCACGCTGAAGATCGCGGTGTTGGCGCCGATGCCGAGCGCCAGGGTCAGCACGACCACGGTGGTGAACGCGGGGCTGTGCCTGAGGGCACGGAAGGCGTATCTGATGTCGGCGGCAACGCTTTCGATCCAGGGCAGTCCGCGCTGGTCCCGGACCGACTCGGCCGCCTGGGCGAGGCCGCCGGACGCCAGCAGCGCCAGCCGGCGCGCCGCGTCCGGATCCATGCCCCGCCGGATGTTCTCGGCGGTCGCCATATCGAGATGGGATTGCAGCTCGGCGCGGAGGTCGTCGTCCCCGCGGTGTCCGGTGAAGAAGCCGGCGATGCGCGCGAGCGCGGCGCGAAGGTGTCTCATGGGGTCTCCCGGCGGGTGCCAAGAACGGCGGCGATCAGGTCGGCGGTGCGATGCCAGTCGCGGGCCTCGCGCGCCAGCTGCCTGCGGCCGGCGGCGGTCAGCGCGTAGAACTTGGCGCGACGATTGTTCTCGGACTGGCGCCATTCCGCGGTAACCAGACCCTCCTGTTCGAGCTTGAGGAGGGCGGGGTACAGCGTGCCATAGTTGAGAGTGAGGCGGTTCTTGCTCGTCTCCTCGATGCGGCGAGCGACACCGTACCCATGCAGCGGTCCGAGTACTTCGAGGGTTTTGAGAATCATCAGGGCGAGGGTGCCCTGCTTCACGTCCAGTTTCTCCGCCATGTTTCCGTCCTATGGGATACCCATATGACGGTAGCGCTTCGAACAGAATCACGCAATACCCGTTCGCGCTCGGGACGTTTCAACGTTTCATCAATGCTCCGCTTCCGAGAAACGAGAACCGGGGGCTCGCTTGCGCTCACCCCGGGCCTCATCCACGAATGAACTGGCTATGCCGAACAGCGAAACAATGGCTATTGGCGCCGGCCTCCCGCAGGGCGAACCTTGTTGCTAGCGGTCCCACGCCCGATGGAGGCTTGCTTGAACAGGACCAGAATTTCCCCGCCGCGAAACCTGACTGCGTCCTGCCGCTGGGCCGCGGCGTTTGCGCTCCTTGGCGCGGCCGCCCCGGGTGCGGCGCCCGACCAGGATCCGCCGTTCACGCTTCAACAGCTGGCCCCCGGGGTCTACGCCGCCATCGATCGGGACGCGCGCGCCGGCGCCAACGCGGGGTTCGTGATCGGCGACGACGGCGTGGTCATCGTGGACAGCTTTCAGTATCCGAAAGTGGCGGAATTGCTGCTGGCGGAAATCCGCAAGCTGACACCACTGCCGATTCGCTACGTCATCAACACCCACCACCACATCGATCACGTCGCCGGAAACGAGGTGTTCAAGCGGGCGGGGGCCCTTGTGGTGGCTCAGCGCAACGTGGCCGCGTGGATTCGCACGGAGAACCTGAAGTTCTTTGGCGCCGATCAGAAGGAAGAGCGCGCGTTGGTCGAGGGCCTTCCTTTGCCGGACCTCCTGGTCGACCAAATCCTCACGATCCGGCTCGGCGGCCGCCGCCTCGAGGTGCGGGCCCTGCCTGGCCATACCGGAGGCGACTTGGTCGTGTCCGTGCCTGACGCCAAAGTCATTTTTTGCGGCGATCTGTTCTGGCGGCGGGTGGCGCCCAGTCTGATCGACGCGACGGTATCGAAATGGACCGAGACCCTCGAGGGCCTGCAGCACCGCCCCGACGCGGCGGCGTACACCTACGTCCCCGGCCAGGGCGACGTGGCCAAGCTGGCCGACCTCGGCGAATTCGAGCACTATCTCGAGGACCTGACCGCGACAGTCAGAACCGCCATGGGCTTGCGCACGAAGGGCGACGACCTGGTCGCCGCCGCACTGCCACCGCTCAAGGCCAAGTACGGGACCTGGGGTTTCTTCGAGCGCCACGCGCCGCAAGAGATCCCCCTCATGGCGGCGGAGCTTTCCGGGACCAAGCGCGTCCCGCCCGCCCAGCCCGGGGCAGACTGGTGATGGCTGGCTGTTACGCCTGCCCTCTCGCGAATGCCGCGATGTCGGCGTTCAGCCTGTCCATGTGGGTGATGGGCAGACCGTGCGCCGCACCCTCGTAGACGGCGAGACGGCTGCCCGGGATCAGCGGCAGGGTCTTTCGCGCCGTGAGGTCGATGCGTGCCGAGCTGTCGCTGTCGCCGTGAATGAGCAGCGTCGGCAGCGTGATCCTTCGGAGATCCGGCCGGAAGTCCGTTTCGGTGAACGCACGATGCAGCTCCAGCATGGTATTCAGCGAACACTGGTCGACCATCATCCGGACCCACCAGTCCATCACTTCCTGCGAGACCGCGTTGGCCGGCGCCCCGAAGAAGGCCGGTGCGGCGATGCCGATCTGATGCGCGCGATCCTTGCTCAGCGTCGCCCGCCCCTTTTCCAGGGTACTCTTCGGGATGCCGTCCGGGTTGGTGTCTGCTTTCATGATGAATGGCGTGATCGTGGCGACCAGCGCTGCCCGGGAGGCGCGCGATGCGCCGTGCCGGGAAAGGTACCGGACGACCTCCGCGCAACCCATGGAGTGTCCCACCAGCGTGACATCACGCAGATCCAATCGCTCGATGAGCGTGTGGAGATCGTCCGCGAGCGTATCGAATTCGTAGCCGCGACCCGGCTGGTCCGATCGGCCGTGACCACGCCGATCATAGGCGATGCAGCGAAACCCTTGCGCCGCCAGGTGCGCCATCTGGTATTCCCACCAGCTGGAGTTGAGCGCCCAGGGGGCCACGAACAGCAACGGACGCCCCGAGCCCCAGTCCTGGTAGAAGAGGCGGGTTCCGTCGCGGACCTGTACGAACGGAACGCCTCCCGCGTTCGTCCCGGCCCGCGGCAGGCTCGCACCCTCCGCCGGGTTCCTGAGGCTACCGATTGCCCCCAGTCCGGCTCCGGACATCAGGGCCTGAAACAGCTCGCGCCTGTCCATGTCTCTCGCTCCGCGATAGGTGAAGGCCTTCCCGCGGCGCGCAATGGTAGTGAAACCGGGGGTGAGACTCCATAACCTCGGAGGTCATGGCGGCAAGGCCGATGCGGACATCGTGGCGCGCGTGGCGTCGTCGGCCGGAAAAAAGCACTCGATGCGCAGCTCCTGCGTCGTCACGTGCTGTGGCGTGCCGAACGTCGTGATGGTGGTGAAGAACCGGAGCACCTGGGCGCCGTGGTGGTAGGTGGCGACGAGCAATGGTGAGGGCGGACGCTCGAGATCAACGGTCCGCCACCTGCCCGGGACGCCGGGGTATTCCACCAGCTCGGCCAGCAAGGCCTTCGCGGCGGTGTCTGACGGATCGGCGGCCAGCTCGCGGTGCACCTCGTTGATCATCGACCCGGCGACCTCATCCCAGTTGGCGATGAAGCGCCGCAATCCCTGTGGATGAAAGACGAGCCGCAGCGCGTTCGGCGGTCCGGGTACCGCGCACTCGGGAAACAACGCCATGAATCTGCCGGTGGCGGCATTCGCCATGAGCAGGTTCCAGTGTCGGTCGAGCACGATGGCGGGAAACGGCTCGTGGTGAGCCAGCATGAGCTCGACCGCCTGGCGCGCCTCCGCCAATTCGGGGTTGTCGAGGCCGGTCTCGCGATAACGCGGCGCGTAACCCGCTGAGAGAAACAGCGTGTTGCGCTCGCGCAGTGGCACATCGAGAGCCTCCGCCAGCCGGAGCACCATTTCACGGCTCGGGTGGGATCGGCCGGTTTCGACATAGCTCAGGTGCCGCATCGAAATGCCCGCCTCGAGGGAGAGCGCCAGCTGGCTGACACCGCGCATGGTACGCCACTGGCGCAGCAGGACACCGATCTGGCCGTGGCGTCCTGACGGAGGAGCATCGAGCCAACCTTCCATGTGAACACTCCGCTGGGGTCTCAAGGCGCTCAACAGCACGTCATCGCCGCGGGGGCTAGGCGGCCTGCACGCGCCCCACGCCGTCACCCGGCTCGCCGAGGAACTCCACCCACGCCTTCTTCATGCAGGGGTAGTGCGTCGCCGCCTCCACCAGGTCCAGGAACGCGCGCAGGTTCTCCTCGAAGCGGGCGGCGAGCTGCCCGTCGGCGATCCTGCCGCCCTCGCCGAACGCCTTGTGGGCCTGGGCGAGCGAGAACATGTCCGGAAAGACCCTCGCGCCCAAGTGTTCCAGGGGAATGCGCAGGGACCAGAGTCCGCGGTTGCCGCCCGCCATGGAGGGGGAAGCGGCCAGGAGCAGCCCGTGCCGCGCATTGAACGGCTGCGGACGGATGCGTGACACCCAGTCGATCGCGTTCTTCAGGTGGCCCGGCATGGACGCGTTGTACTCGGGGGTCGCGATGACGAAGGCATCGCAGGCCTCGAGCCGTCGGTGCAGCTCCCGCGGGCCGGGAGGGAATCCCGTCCCGGTTTCGACGTCCTGGTTGTACGACGGGCCGTCGAATTCGTTCATCGTGGCCCAGTCGACCGTGGCCCCGGCTGCCTGGAGGACCGAGCGCGCGAGGTGGGCCAGCCGGGAGTTCAGGGAATCCGCCCGGAGTGAGGCGGAGAAGATCAGTACGCGGACCGCACCTTTGTTGCCCATGGCGCGCAGGTCGGCGGGTTGGGTCATGATTTCACCCTCGATCGGGAGGAGGTGCTAACGGGCCAAAAAACCAACCGGATTGTAGCATGCGGGTGAACCCGAATCCATTGCCGGGACGTTTCTTGATAGGGTCCGCCCCCGCCGCTTGCACTCCCGCCGGATCCGCAGCAAATACCCTGTGCAGTGGGCGGGCGGCCGGCACCTTGCCGGCAGATTCCTTTCCGAGTGGGGCGTGATGGTAAGAATGGCTCGACGGACACCCCTCCGTTCCTCGGTCCCTGGCCTTCAGGCGGCGTTCACCCTGATGACCCTGGGTGGGATCGGCGCCGCGCTACTGATTCCGGATCGAGACGCGCTTGCCCAGGGAGTGACGACCGCGGCCATACGTGGGACGGTTCGGATCAGCGACGGGAGCAACCCGGACGGCGCTCGAGTCTCGGTGCGCAACACGGCGACGGGGTACGTGGTCGAAGCCGAGGTGCGGAACGGTCGCTTCCTGATTCAGGGCCTCGAGGCCGGTGGTCGAGCGGCTGGTCGTTGACGCTGTGCATCTGGATCAGATCCGGGAGCACGGAGGGTTGGCCGGATTGCGGGACGAGCATGCCCTCGAAACCGCGATGGTAACAAGCGGGTGTCGTTTGTGGTGATGATGGTCTTTCTGGAGATGAACGGCTGGAGGTTTGAGGCGGAAGAGATCGAAGTGGTTCGCGCGATGGTGGCCCTCGCGGCCGGCAGCCTTACCGAGAAAGCGCTGGCCGAATGGCTCCAGCAGCACAAGACCAAGCCGGGAAAGCGGTAGCCCGGATACGCGGCCTAGCGGAGCACGAATCCCGAATCCACCGCCGGTCGCTTCGGCGCGTTCGCCGCGATCCAGCCGGTCAGGTACATCCACTTGGTCATGCGGGTGAGCTTGGGATAGTCGATGTTCCTCGGCTCGTCGCGGGGCGTGTGGTAGTCGGAATGCAGGTTGGTGGAGAAGAAGAGCGACGGCACGCTCCGCTCGGCGTACGGCACGTGGTCGCTGCGGAAGTACCAGCCCTCGGGATGGGCAGGCCTATCCCACAGCGAATCGATGACGAGCTTTCCCGCGGCGCGGTTCGCGTCGATCGCCATCTGGACCAGCTCGATGGAGTTGCGGTGGGGCGGCTGCGACCCCATCAGGGCGGCGGTGTCGGGGTGGTTCCGCCCGATCATGTCTCCGTTGAGTACGGCGGCGATCTGGGCGAGGGGCACCACCGGGTGCGCGACATGGTAGCGCGAGCCGAGCAGTCCACGCTCCTCGGCGCCGTGGAAGATGAACAGCGCCGAGCGCCGGCTCGGCTGCTTGACCCAGGCCCGGGCGATGGCGAGGAGGGCCACGCTGGTCGAGCCGTTGTCGTCCGCGCCATTCCAGATCGAGTCGCCCGCCACGGTGTAGCGCACGCCGTCATGGTCCTGGTGGGAGCTGAACAGGACGTACTCGTCGCGCCGGGCGGGATCGGTGCCGCGCACGGCGCCGATGATGTTCACCGACGGCGTCTCGAAGCTTTCGCTCCTGAGGAGAATCTCGGCCGCCTGGCCGTCGGCACGCAGGTCGGCGAGCGCGGCGCGGTGCGCCAGGAGCACGGGCATCGGCCGGGCAGGCGGGTTCCCTCCCCCGGCGCCGCCCGGGTTACGGGTGAACCGGGGGACGCCGCCGACCACGTCATAGGTGCCGCGCATCTGGGTCCGGGCGATCCCGTCGAAGGCCAGCTCCGCGATGGAGTCCGCAACGAGGATCACGGCGGCCGCGCCGCGCCGGGCCAGGCGCGCGACCATCGGGGTGATTGCGGCGCGGGTGTAGTTCACCTCGTAGGTGTTGGTGGTGGACCGGATGTTCTGAGGGAGCGGCGGCGCCAGCGTGGCCACGGCCACCTTGCCGGCAACGTCCACCGTGGTGTCGCTGCCGTCGCCGGCGAAAATCGTCGGCGCCGAGACGTCCGCAGCCGCGTTCGACGCCGGGGTGATGTCGGTCCAGAGGGCCAGGGTGCGGCCGCCGAGCTTGACCGAGCTGCTGGTGCTGGAGATGCGGGTGCGCCGCATGGTCCACCACTGGAACCAGCTCCCGCCATCGCCGCGGGGGGACAATCCGATCTTCCGCATCTCCTCGGCGAGCCACATCGAGGCACGCATCTCGTCGATGGTGCCGGCTTCGCGGCCGCGCAGCTCGTCGCCGGCCAGGGCGAACAGGTCGCGCCGGAGGTCCGCCTCGCGGATCGCGGCTAGGGCTGCCGGGGGCTTCGGGGCTTGGGCGCCGAGGTTCGATACGGCAACCAGCGCAAGCAGGAAGGGATATCGCATGGGACGGCTGGCTTCGGGATGGGGTGAGCAGCAAGATATCCGCTACGGTGAAATCCGGTACACCACCGCCCTCCGGGGCTTCGTTGCCCGCCGGCTATGGACGGGGCAATCTTGCAGGCATGACCGAAGAGCGACGCTACAGCGAGGAGGACGCCGCCGCGATCTTTCAGCGGGCCGCGGAGGCACAGGAGGGCCGCCGGCCGCAGCTCCCGTCGGGCGAAGGCATGACCTTAGCCGAGCTGCAGGAGATCGGCCGCGAGGTGGGGATCCCGTCCGAGCTGGTGGCCGAGGCGGCGCGCTCGATCGATCACGCCGGGCGCCCATCGTCCCGCACGTTCCTGGGGCTGACGATCGGCGTCGGCAGGACGATCGAGCTGGACCGGCGGCTCTCCGACTCGGAGTGGGAGCAGCTCGTGGGGGACTTGCGCGAGACCTTCGACGCGCGCGGCACCGTCCGGTACGATGGCCCCTTCCGGCAGTGGACCAACGGCAACCTGCAGGTGCTGCTCGAGCCCACGCCCGCGGGGCACCGCATCCGGCTCCGCACGCTCAAGGGCGATGCACGCGCCTTGATGACCGCGGGTTTCGGACTCATCGGCGTCGCCGCGGCGACGCTCATTGCCGCCGCGGTAGGCGGCGTGATGGGCAACGCCTGGTCCACCGCGATCTCGCTGTCCGTCCTCGGGCTCGGCGTGTTCGGGGTCGGCGCGATCCGGTTGCCAGCCTGGGCGCGGCTCCGGCGCGGCCAGATGGAAGCGGTGGCGGCACGGCTTACGGTGAGTGGCCAGACCGCGCTTCCGTCGGATGGGTCAAGGATGGAGTCGCGTGAGACTAAGCCTCAACGCGACCGGCCATAGGTGAGCCGGCCCAGGCTCCGGCCCGTGTCCGTCTGAGGGCGCTACACCATCAGTTCAGGTCGGGCACCTCGTTGAACAGCTCGGGAAGCGGAATGGAGAGTGGGTGCACCGCGGATTCGGGCTGCCAGGTAAGGACATCGTCGAAAACTTCGGGCCGTTCGTCATGCGGGCGCCAGCGCTCGACCGCCCTCGCATCGAGGTCTACGACCCAATACTCGGAAACGCCAGTGCACTGGTACCGGCGACGTTTGGTGATCCGGCCATGGCGGGCGGAGCTCGGAGGGAGGAGCTCGATCACGAGGAGCGGAATGCCGTATTCCTTCCACTCGCGGGGTGCGCGGCCGCCCATCATCGGGACGACGTAGACGTCCGGCTGAGCGAGTTGACCGCCCTCGAGGGCGAGGTCGGCGGGAGCAAAGCCCAGGTGCCGTCGAGGTGGTGGGCCCCGCGTCCGACAAGCTGATCCTGAGCTACGGGCAGCCCTGGGAGAAAAACTCGGAGGAGACGCTGGAGATCTCGGTAGACGCCACCGGCTAGGCCGGCAGGCGTGACAGGCTGCACGCGGACAGCCGTCAGGCGGCGGACATCAGCCTCCGTCCTACAGGCGCTTTCTCTTCAGTCCGACCTGGATTCGGCCCTCCGGCCGATCCCCCGACCGGCGACCCTCGTTGTATCGTTCCCCCGCGACTGCGACGGAGCGGACGATGCGTTTGTCGAGACAGAAACTCGCCCCAGCCACCGGCCCGGTAGTGACGGGAGACTGGTTGATGAACCGGTTCGGGATGACCACCAAGGTGGTCGTCCACGCGGGCCAACGTGATGTGCTCGTCGGATTGCTGCTCGCCGCCGCGGAGCGCGCGGCCGGTGTGCCGGGCTGCTACCTGTACGTGGTGAGCACGTCACTCGAAGAGCCCGACGGGGTCTGGGTCAGCGAGGCGTGGCGCAGCAAGTCTCACTACGAAGTCTGGATGTCCCGGCCGGACGTCATGCAGCTGATCAAGGCCATGGCCCCGCTCATCGCGGGCCGGCTCGACCCGGTCCTCGTGGTGCCCGTCGGAGGCAAGGGCCTCCCCGTCCGCCGATCGAGGACCTGACGCCCTAGGTGCGTGTCCCTGGGTCCCCGGCTTTGCCACTCCGCGTCGGTGAAGCCGCTCGCGAAGTCGGCCAGTGCCCGGGCCCCCTGTTCGAGGCGCTCGGCAAGTGCGTTGCTACGGCTCATGGCTTCTCCTCCCGCAAATGGTGAACGAAGACCTCAGGAAACTCGTCAGCCCGCTCAGAACAGCGGGAGCCCGGCCGGTCTGGGCCAGAAGGCCAGGTTCCAGAACATCGAGAAGCCGGTGAGCTGGAACTGCGCGATCTGCTGCGGCGTCCCAGTCGTGCCGAGGCTCGCCCGAGCGAATTCCGTAAGGGTCCCGCCGCCGCCCACCACCCACAGGTTTCCGGAGACATCGAACGCCAGGCCGACCGGCTGGATTTCTGAATCATCGCTAAAGAAAAGCAGGACGCGTGGCACGGGCGACCCGCTGGTGGCGAGCTGGTCCGGACTGAACCCGGCGAGGCTTTCACCGTTGGTGTTGGCCACCCAGAGGTTGCCGGAGGCGTCGAATGCCAAGCCGCTGGGTTTCACCAGCGAGTTGGGGGCGGCGCTCAGGAGAACGGCCGGGGCCGGCGATCCGGAAGCCGCCAGCTGCGCGGCGGAGTACTTGGCCAGCGTGTTAGCGCGGCTGTCGGAAACCCAGAGCGAGCCGACCGCATCGAAGGCAATGCTCGTGGGGAGGCCGAGTCCGGAGAGAATCACCGCCGGTGCCGGAGCACCGCTCGCAGCGAGCTGGGCAGCATCGAATCGGACCAGGGTGCCGTTGGCGCGATTGGCGACCCAGAGCCGGTGCGCCGCGTCGAATGCCAGACTGGTCGGACCGCTCAGTGACCCGGCGTTCGGCCTGATCACTCTCATGGCCGCGGCGGACCCCGAGCCGGTCAGGCCGGCGGGCGCGAACTCGATGAGGAGGGAATCCTCCTGGCTGGCCACCCACAGGTCGCCGACGGCGTCAAATGCGATCCCGACCAGCGTCGCCAGCTGTGCACTCGGCGTGCGGATCGTCGTGGCCGGGGTAAGCGCCCCAGGGCTGCCGAGCTGGTCCGGAGCCAGGCGGAGGATCGCCGACGGGCTCGCGCTGGCGGTCCAGAGACCGCTAGTCGTGGGCGGAGGGGGCGGCGGAGAGTTCGGCGCCGTGTAGCCCGAGTCGTAGCCGCAGCCGCCCGCGATGACCGCTGTGAGTCCGATCGTCAACTGCCATGGAGAGAGGCGCATGCAGCAGTATACCAAAGCGGAATTGCCGTGACAGTCGGGCGATGGTCGCGGCTGTCGTCAGACCTTCAGGGCGGCGGCCGTCAGCCGGCGTCCTACAGGAAAGGAGTCTCGTAGTCCCGCGTTCTACGCCGCCCTTGCCCAATTCCTTTCGCCTGCATGACCCCGTCAAGCGTCAGGAAGGTCCCAACCACCAGCTTTCTCATGATGCACGCTCCCTTCCGGATGTGACGCGGATTGGTCTTGCTGAGGAGAACGATCTCGGCGGCCCCCAGCCGCAGGTGGACCGGGATTGACAGAAGCCTCCTTCGACGCCATAATGGTAACCATATGGTTACCATTCAACGGCGGCTCGACCGCACGTTCGGCGCGCTGGCGGACCCGGTTCGCCGCGCGATCCTGGCCCGGCTGGCCACCGGCAGCGCCACGGTCGGCGAGCTGGCGCAACCGTTCCGGATCTCCCGCCCGGCCATCTCCAAGCACCTCCGGGTGTTGGAGCGGGCTCGGCTGGTCCGGCGCGAGCGGGAGGGCCGGGTCAGCCGCTGCGAGCTGGATGGAGCACCCATGCGCGTTGCCGCCGAGTGGATCGAGCGATACCGGGCGTTCTGGACCGCACAGCTGGGCGCGCTGGCGCGTTATGTCGAGCAGTCACCCCACCCACCAGGCAAGGAGAAGCAGTCATGACCACCGCAACGAGTCACTCGCTTCGCGTCTCGCAGACCATCCGCGCGGATGCCGAGCGCCTGTTCCGGGCCTGGACCGATCCCGCGGAGCTCAAGCACTGGTGGCGGATGGAGGGAGACGGGTGGGCCTTCTCCGAGGCGTCGATCGATTTACGGGTCGCGGGGAGGTACCGGCTGGGGATGACTACTCCCGAGGGCAAGGCCTATGTGGCGGTCGGTGAGTACCGCGAAATCCGGCGGCCCACCCGGCTGGTGTTCACCTGGGAATGGGAGGACCGGGAGATGCGCGTGGGGGAGACGCTGGTGACCCTGGAATTCCACGAAAAGGGCGGCCGGACCGAGGTGGTGCTGACGCACGAGCGGTTCGCGGATCCGGCTCGGGTGGCGCGTCACGAGCAGGGGTGGAGTCAGATGCTCCGGTTGCTGGATCGAGCGGTGGGGTGAGGGCGGTCATGAGCGCGAGAGAGACGGTGCAGGGCTACTTCGGCGCCTTGAAACAGGGAAAGGGCTGGGACGCCTTCCTGGCCGAGGGGATGGTATTCACCAGCATGACGAGCCCAGTCAAGCGAGTGACGGGGAAAGCGGCATTCCTCGACGCGACCTGGCGATTCTACGGGATGATCGCCTCGGTGACGGTCACCAAGTTGATGGTCGAAGGGAACCAGGCCTGCGCGCTGACGCGCTACGAGCTCCAGCCGCCTCAGGGACCGGGGTTCACCAGCGAGGTCGCCGAGGTGTTTTCGGTGGTGGGAGGGAAGATCGAGGCGTTCGATATCTATTTCGATAGCGCGCCGTTTCCCAAGTAGCTTCATGATCAGGCCAGGTCCGGCACCTCGCTGAACAGTTCGGCAAGCGAAATCGAAAGCGCCCCTACCGCGGGATCGGGCTGCCAGGTAAGGACGGCGTCGAGAACCTCGGGCCGTTCGTCGCCCGGGCGCCAGCGCTCGACCACCCTCGCATCGAGGTCCACGACCCAATACTCGGACGCCCCGGTGCGCTGGTACCGGCGGCGTTTGGTGATCCGGTCATGACGGGCTGAGCTCGGAGACAGGATCTCGATCACGAGGAGCGGAATGCCGTATTCCTTCCACTCCCGGGGGGCGCGGCCGCCCACCATCGGAACGACGTAGACGTCCGGCTGAGCGAGTTGACCGCCCTCGAGGGCGAGGTCGGCGGGAGCAAAGCCCAGGTGCCCGATACCGTTGGACCGGACGTAGGGGTGGAGCCGGCTCACCAGGGCCAGCGCCGCATCCTGATGACGGGCCCGAGGCGCCGGCGTCACCAGCAATTCGCCGGAGGCGATCCTGAGGGTCGTCATCGGATTAGCGCGCGACGGAGCCTACGAGGTCGGCGGGATTACTCACGGCT
Source organism: Gemmatimonadales bacterium (assembly GCA_045403135.1). Taxonomy (GTDB): domain Bacteria; phylum Gemmatimonadota; class Gemmatimonadetes; order Gemmatimonadales; family GWC2-71-9; genus JABFSM01. The sequence goes on from JAXIPC010000141.1 coordinate 15,569, forward strand.
CGACCCGAATCGGCAGGGGCTGGGCCTTCCAGATTCCGGTTCGCTGCATCACCTCGAGTCGAAGCATGCCCGGCGCCACCGAGGCAAAGCGCTCGGTGTGGGGCCACGACAGGCCGTTGATGACCCGGAGCTCCGGGTTATATCCGGACGCGGAGTCCTTCAGGCCGATCCAGTCGGCCGGGGCGGGTCGATGATGAAGGCGCCGTGGAGCTGGCTGTCGATGCCCCCTCGATCCGCCACGGCTTGGTGGGTGGTGGTACCCCCATAGAAGTAGGTGCCCGGCGCGCCGGCGGTGAACGAGAGCTCGCGCGTGGCGCCGGGACGCACCTGGATGGTGTCGGTGGCAGCGCCGGGGCGCGTCATGAGGCCGTAGACCCCGAGGGCGGAGTCGGAGAGCGCATTCCGGACCGACACGCGAAACGTCGTGCTGGAGGTGACGCGGATCAGCGGGCCGGGATTTCGGGGTGGGCGGCCGGCTTCGGCAAACATCGGCATCACCAGACTGGGCCCGTCTTTGCCGTCGGGGTACCAGACGCCGGGCCGCGCCTCGAGCCGCAGCCGCAACACTCAGTTCGCGAGCACCCCGGCGGCCAAGCGGTTGTCGTAGGGGATAACCCGCTCAACTCGGGGGACGGGTGTCACGAGGAGAATCAGCAGGACGATCCCCCATGGTCCCGCCGCGATCGGCAGGCCGAGCCGGGGATCCTTGCCCCTCACCGAGTCTGGTCGTCCTGCGGACGGTCTTGCCCGGTGGGTCGCAGCGGGACCAGCACCAGAAAGGCGAACTGGAGTCCCGCGGCGATCAGCAACAGCCACAGGCCGGCGACGCCCCCAGAATCAGACTCGCCCCCGTCCACTGCGCCGCTTCCGGGACCCTGAAGAATTCCTCGATCAGGGGCACCAGAGAGACCAGGCAGGCTCCGAGCGACATGACCAGCATGTTGGTGAGTCGGAAGAGCTCTTCGGGGTACCATTCCCCATGAGCGCGCCGATCGAATACCGCCACGACGCCGCTGAAGCCGGCGAAGGTGGCCCCCACGCCGGCGATCGTCACCAGGGTCAATGCGATGTGCTCATCCATTCGGCCCCGTCGCGAGACGGAGTTTCGCGGCCATCTTCACCAGGTCGGCGAGCGAGTCGGCATGCATTTTCCGCATCACCTTGCCGCGGTGCGCCTTCACCGTGATTTCGCTGATGCCCAGCTCGCCGCCCACCTGCTTGTTCAGCCGGCCCGCCACGACGAGATCCATGACCTCCCGCTCCCGCGGGCTGAGCCCGGCGTAGCGGTCTCGCAGTATCCGTCCCTCGGCCTCCCGAGCCAGCGCGGCGCGGCTCCGCTCGATCGCCTGACCGATGGCATTCAACAACGCCTCATCCTCGAACGGCTTGGTCAGGAATTCGATGGCCCCGGCCTTCATCGCCTTGACGCTCATCGGGATGTCCCCGTGGCCGGTGATGAAGATGATCGGCAGGTCGCCCCTGTCGGGGGCAAGGCGCTGCTGCAGCGCCAGGCCGTTCAGGCCCGGCAGCGACACATCCAGCACCAGGCAGCTCGGCGCCAGGGCGCGCGGGCGGGCGAGGAACTCCTGGGCCGAGGCGAACGTCTCCGGCTGCCAGCCCTCCGTCTGGATCAGCAGCTCAAGCGATTCGCGCACCGAGATGTCATCGTCGACCACGAACACGATGGGGGTGGTCACGGGCGCAGCGCGGCGTTCAGCGCGTCCAGGAGCGCCGCGTCGCCGAAAGGCTTCAACAGGACTTCCGAGGCGCCCTTCGAGAGCAGGCTGTTCCGGACGTTCTCATCACCGTTGGCGGTGATGAAGACAATAGGAAGGTTCCGCCGCCGCCGAGTCAACTCCCGCTGGAGATCGGGCCCCGACATCCCCGGCATGGCGATGTCGAGAATCAAGCACTTCGTCCGGCTCAATGCATCTGAGGCCAGGAAATCCTCCGCCGACGGGAACGCCTCGGCGTCAAACCCGAATTCCCGGAGCAGGTCGGGGAGCGACTCCCGCACCGACTCGTCGTCATCGACCACGGAAACCAGTTTCCGTCCTGCACTCACGAAACCTCCACCCATTCGGCGTTACATGAGGATAGGCCATTCGGCGAGGAAGGGCGATGATACTTTGGTATCGGTTGGCGACGCCGTCAGGACTCCGCCGCCCCGACCCCGCCAGGGATGGAAAACGCGAACGTGGCGCCCGGGCCATGGTTTGGAGCGGCCCACAGGCGGCCGTTGTGGCTCTCGATAATGGAGCGGCTCACCGACAATCCGATCCCCATGCCGCCGCTCTTGGTTGTGTAGAACGGCTCGAAGAGGCGGTCCATCTCCCGGGGCTCCAGGCCTATCCCGGCGTCCTGTATGCTCAGGCACACCCCCTCGCGCTCGTCCGGCTCAGTCTGGATGACCAGCTCTCTCGGCCGGTCCGTAACCCCGCTCATCGCGTCGGACGCATTCAGCAGGAGGTTCAGGATGACCTGCTGGAGCTGGACCCGGTCTCCCGTGACGGGGGGGAGGTCGTCCGCGAACTCCGATCGCAGCACCACGCGGTTGCGCTGGAGCTCGGAGAGGGACAGGGCAATGACCTCCTGGGCCGCCTCATTCAGGTCCACGGCTTCCACCACCGCTTTCCGCCTGCTGAACAAGGCGCGCAGTCGCGAGATCACCTCGGTGGCGCGGTGGCCGTCGCGAATCATGCGCCGAGCCGTTTCACGGGCGCCGTTGACGTTGGGAGGATTCGCGGCCAGCATCCGGAGGCAGGTGCTGGCGTTGGTGACGATACCCGAGAGCGGCTGATTGACTTCGTGGGCGATCGACGCCGTCAGCGCCCCCAGGCTGCTGGCCCGGGCCACATGGGCGAGATCCGCGCGGGCCTTGCCGAGCGCCGCTTCCGCGAGTCGCCGCTCGGTCACGTCCTGGATCCAGCCGATGTACTTGAGCTGCCCCTCCTGGTCCCGGGTCGCTTGGGCGACGACGTGCAGGTACTTGACCGAGCCGTCGGGCATCTGTAGCCGGTGTTCGTGCTCGAAATCGCCGCCCTCGTCCCGCTGCCGGTCGAGCATCTGCTGAAAGGAAGGAATGTCTTCCGGGTGCAGCCGGGAACCGAGCAGGTCGAGGGTTACGGGGACCGCCGAGTCGAGCTCGAAGATCCGGTAGGTCTGCTCGGACCAGGTGAGCTCGTCCGTCGCCACTCGCCATGAGAAGGTGCCCGTGGAGCTGAGCCGCTGCGCCTCCACCAGAGAGGCCTCGCTGTTCCGTAGCTCCTCCTCCGCCCGCTTCCGTTCGGTGATGTCGCGCAGGTAGCCGGTGAAGGACGGCGGTCCGTCCATCGGGATGCGGGTAATCGCAAGCTCGACGGGGAATTCGCTCCCGTCCGCACGCATCGCGGTCATTTCGATCCGCCGGCCGAGCACGTGCGCCTGGCCCGTGGTCAGGTACCGGGCGAACCCCCGATGGTGCTGCTCCCGGAGAGACGGCGGGATGATCACATCGGCCAGCGGGCGGCCCAGGATTGCGTCGCGGCGGTACCCGAAGGTGCGTTCCGCCGCCGGGTTGAACTCTGTGATGCGACCCTCGTGGTCGATCGTCACGATGCAGTCGAGTGCCGAGCTCAGGATCGCGTCCTTCCGCGCCTCGCTCCGTCGGAGCTCCTCGTTGGCCGCGGCAAGCTCCCTGGTCCGTTCCGCGACCCGATGATCCAGCTCGCCGGCAACCCGCTTCTGCTCGGCCAGGAGCCGCGCCTCCTGAAGCCCGATCGCCGCCTGGTTCGCCGCCACCCTCAGCAGCAGCAGGTCGGTTTGTCCCGGGAAATCCGATCGCCAGGACCCTGCGACCAGCATTCCCATTTCGCTGTGCAGCCCCAGCCGCAAGGGCACCAGCGACAGCATGCCGTCTCCAATGGAGCACCGCACCGGTCGCACCCAATGCTGCGGGTCGTGGCCCAGGCAGTGTCTGATGACTTCGCCAATGGATTGCTCGCCCTCCGGCAGCGGGCCCGATTCAGCGATACGCACCATCTCGACGGGAGCCTCGGTCACCTCACCTTTCAGCCGTATGTACACCAGGTCCAGCCGGAGCATCCCGAGGAGCGAGTCGAGCAAAGTGCGAGCGATATGCGAGGGCTCGCTTCCGGTCCACATGGACGGAAGGGCGAGGACGTTGACCAGATCATCGATGCAGCGTTGGAGGCGCTTGATCTCTTCCGCAGGCTGCAGGCTCGGCGTGTTGGTGGTCGGAGAGGGGCTCATGGCGGACTGCCTCTGTAACGAGCTCCTGCATTGGCCGCCATGGGAACGGGAATGCGTCAATCGACGGCGAACTTCTATGATACTTTGGTGTCGGTCCGCGTCAAGATTGCGGCCCTGAGCGCGCGGTCACCTTATCGATACCATATCGATACCATCGTCCAATAGCTCTGCATGACACCGGCCGATAACATGGGCACTTGACTGTGCGGGCTGTTCGCCGCCCCCTCCACCGCCCAACCCATTCCCCAGGAGACTCCAATGACCAGCACCATGACCCAGCAGAAGGAAAGCCGTCCCGCGGCCGCCGCCGCCATTCGCCCCTTCACGTTCCGGGCTTCGGATGAGGCGCTGGCCGACCTGCGCCGCCGGATCGCCGAGACGCGCTGGCCCGACAAGGAGACCGTCGCCGATCCGTCCCAGGGCGTGCAACTCGCCTTCATTCAAGTGCTCGCGCGGTATTGGGCGACCGATTACGACTGGCGCAAGGTCGAGGCGAAGCTGAACTCCTACCCCAATTTCCTCACCGAGATC
>JAXIPC010000255.1:0-5364 GCA_045403135.1 Gemmatimonadales bacterium
CCAATCCGCCAGCGCCGCGGCGAACGCGTCCGACAAGGCGTCCTCGGCGGCAGCCACATCCCGGGTGCGGGCCGCGAGGAACGCGACCAGCTTGCCGTAGCTGCGGCGGGCGACCGCGTCCGCCGTGCTGCGGGCCTGCTCCTGCTTCACACCTTCTGGTAGCACAGAAAGACATTCCCGTTGCCGAAGGCCCGGGTGTTGTTCCGCTTCAGGACCAGCTTCTCCGTAATGCCGGCGAACATCGACTTCCCCGCGCCGAGAATGATGGGGTTCACCACAATCTGGTATTCGTCGATCAAGCCGGCCTGCGTCAATTGCGAGACGATGGTTCCGCTTCCGAACATCACCATGTCCGGTCCGGATTCTTGCTTCATCTCTCGGATTTCCGCCACCAGGTCGCGCTTGACCAGCCTGGTATTGTTCCACGACGCCTGGTCCAGTGTTCTCGAAAACACGACCTTGGGAAGACTGTTCATCCGTTCGGCCACAGCGGGCATGCTCATCATCGCTTGTGGTGTCGGCCACCATCGCGCCATCATCTCATAGGTAATCCGGCCGAACACCAGCACGCAGTCGCCTTTGGCGTTGCCGGCGACAAATGTATTCCACTCCTCATCTTGTTTGTGGGCCCAGCTCATGTCGCCGTTCACGTCCGCAATGTAGCCATCCAGCGACACCATATTGAAAACCACGATGCTCCGCATGGCGCTTCTCCATTCTCATCCTGGTGTAGACTCACGGGCGGTATCGATCAAACGCTGTATCTGCGGGTCGCCGGATCGGTCCAGGAGCGGGCGCACCTCGACGACACCGTGCAGTGCGGTCGGGCAACGGGCGGCCCAGGCGATCGCGGCATCGAGGTCGGCCACATCGATGATATGGAATCCACCCAGCTGCTCTTTCGAATCGGCATAGGGGCCGTCCAGCACCTGGGTCTTGCCGTTGGCGACCCGCACCGTGGTGGCCGCCGAGCTGGGCTGGAGGCCGGTGCTGTTCCGCAGAACGCCCGCCTTCGCCATGGCCTCCACGTAGGCTCGATAGGCGCCTAACCAGTGTTCCTGGTCGGCCTTGGTCAGCTCGGGCCAGCCGGCCTCGCCCACATAGTCCATCAGGATGTATCTCATTCGGTGTCTCCGTCATGGGTCGTGGGAGGGGCTGGATTCCGTCCGCACAATGACGCGCGAGCCCCCCCGATTTGGACAGCCATGAAAACCGAAGGTATTGCGGCGGCGGCGGGCGTTCTCCTTACGGCGTCTTCCGCACCGGCACCGGCCTCGCGCTTCCAATGGCTTGCCCCGTCCCCATTCCCCACCCCGTTTCTGCTGCCCCCCAACAGTAGATCGCTCCGTCGATGCTCACGGCGCAGGTGTGGAAGTGCCCCACGCTGATCGAGGCGAACCGGAGACCGCCGGCGACGGCGACCGGGACATTGCTGCTCGCCTTGGTACCGTTGCCCAGCTCGCCGTCTTCGTTCCAGCCCCAGCAGTGGGCCTCGCCCGTCGCCGACAGGCCGCAGGCGTGGCGGCCGAGGCCTGCACTCAGCGAGGCGAACGCGTGGCCACCCGCCACTCGCACGGCCAGGAGTTCGTGATCCGTGATGCTGTCCTTGTTTGATCCGTTTCCGAGCTCTCCATCCTCATTCACTCCCCAGCAGTACGCCGCGCTATCCACGCCCAGTCCGCACCCGAAGTCTGCTCCTACGCTGATCGCGGAGAAGGTCAGCTTCCCGCCGAGACGCAAGGGAACGAACGCGTCGGGTGGATCCGTGCCGCCCCGCTCGAGTCCGCTGCCCAGTATGCCGCCCCAGCAGTACGCCGCCCCGTCGTTCGCGATCCCGCACGTGTTCCGCAGTCCGGTGCTCAGCGCCTTGAACTGGAGGCCGCCGGCAACCGGCACCGGACTGGGGCTGTCCGAACCGGCGCCATTGCCCAGGCGCCCCTCGCGTCCAGCACCCCAGCAGTAGGCGTTGCCCTCGGGGGTCAGACCGCAAGAGTGCCAGCCTCCCGCGCTGATCGTGGAAAAGACCAGACCGCCCTGCACGGGAACCGGAGTCTCCTCGCTCCCGGTGGTGGTTCCATTGCCCAGCTGGCCCATGCCGTTCGAGCCGAGACAGTAGCCTGCACCGCTGAAGGCGATCCCACAGACGTGATAGAGCCCCGCACTAATCGCCTTGAAGCGGACTCCGGGCAGCACCAGGACACTGTCGAACATGGCGGGCGGCTCGAACGCAACGTTACCCCAGCAATACGCGGTGCCGGTTGCCGTAGCGACACAGGTGCGCAGGCTGCCGGCACTGATGCGGACGAGCGGCGGGTGCAGGGTCACCGGCACTCGCCAGCCGCGCAACGTCTGCAGCACCCGGGTGATGCTGACCGCCCGGCTGTCGGTCCGGCTGTCGGCGACGATCATCCCCACCACTTCCCAGCGGTCGTTGAGCAGGGCCCCGCCGGAGTGCCCTTCCGCAATGCTGGTTGAGCTGAAATGAAGCAGCGGGTCGCCCGCGACCAGCATCCGGTCCGGCCTGGCGCTGACACTCCACTCCAGGCCCGTCGGGTTGCCCACCAGGTAGATGGGGTCGTCGCGCCGGAGCGAGCCGGGATCACCCAGTCGGTCCATCGGAACCGCCCGGAGTTCGGCAGCTGTCACCCCGGTCACTTCGATACCGGCGAGATCCAGTGACAGATCGGCCTGCCGCACGACGGTGGCGCGGTAGGTGGGGCCGGAACCCCTGAACCTGACCTGGGCGTTCTCCTGACAGGGCTGCACCACGTGGGCCGCGGTCGCGACCCACGCCCGGCCGTTCTCCATGCCGACCACGATGCCCGCCCCGAAGGAGTTCTTACCAAACGGGGTCGCGCAAGTGATCATCACGAGCAGGGGTTTGATCTTCTCGGCTTCCTCTGCGCGGCTCTGCGTCGCGGCAACGCCGGGGACTACACTCGCGCCAAACGCCAACGCCGGTGCCAGAACCCGCCGGAGCCGCGCCTCGGCGCCCCTCATGGTTTCTTCCCGAGCCAACGCAGGAAACCCATCGCCAAGCCGAACAGGTAGACGGCGGTGCCCCAGAGCAGCCAGGCTCCCCGGCGTGCCCTCAGCCACTCGAGCCAGGTCGGCATGAGGTTCCACCGGCTCTCCCCGGCCCCGATAGTCAGCCCCTCCACGCGCCCCTGGTAGCGTAGGGTGAGGTGGTCGGGCTCGACCCGCAGTTCGGTGATGCCACCTCGCGCCCCGACCAGCTCCAGCAGCTCACCGGGGCGAAGCTTCCGCTCCTGCCCATTGAGCGCTTCGAAGTACAGGGAGCCCGAGAGAATAGACGAGGTTCGCCGCACGAGGGTATGCGCTTCGTCACCCGCTCGGTCCACCTGGATGAACGAGAGGCTGTCGGCTTGCAGCGGCACTGCAAAGATTCGTTTCCCGGAACCTGCCAGCCTGAGATCGAGATCCGCGCCGTTCGGCGCGGGGTGGAACAGGACCGGCTGGGGGCTCGCCAGGTCCAGGCGCTGCACCCCCTGACCAGCCACGGCTACCTCGATCGGTCCGTACACCGACGCCTGCAGTTCCATCGCTGCGCGTTGCAAGGACAGCCGCAGCGCCCCGACATCGTTCCAGCTGAGACGCACCCGCGCATTGACCGGGAGGATGACAGTCTCGAGCGTGATACTCCCCGGCCGCCTGCCATCCACAACCGCGCTGAGCCGTACTGGAGGCGCCGAGCCATCGGTGGAGAGGAGCCTCCCGCCGCCCTGGCCGGAACGGGGCAGCTCGACTTCCCGCATGCCCGAGGCGCCCAGGACCGTGAGCGCGGTCAGCTCGGTGAGTTTCTGCTTGGCGGGAAGGACGAAGGCCGCTTCCACGACAGCGAGGTCCAGCTGGATCTCGGTTTCCTGCCGCCGCGCGAACAACAGCACGCTGCACACGATGACGGTCCCGACAAAGACGACCGCGACCGGCCAGCGGCGACGGGAGGGCGGGTGGGTGAGATCGTAGGTGTCGACCACGCGCTGGAGGCGCTGGAGCCGCTCGACCATTTCCGGCGCCACATCCGCGCCCTCGCTCAGCGCTTCGGCGGCGGCTTCCGCCTGCCGCTTCAGAACCTCGCGAGGATCGTTGCCCGGACTCTTCCGCACCCATACCTCCGATCAGGTCTCAGGCCTCACTCCCCCGAATGGTAAAACCACAGCCGCAGGTCGGCGGAACCACCCTGCCTAAGCGGTGCGCTGATCTGGAGGTAGTAGACGCCGGGTGTGGTGAGCGGCGCGATCAGGATCGGGATATCACGCTCGGCAGGATAGAAGACCCGGCGCAGGGGCTGGCTCTGTTGAATGGGCTTCCCGGGCTGGCCGTCCGCTTGCACCGGCGCAAGGGTCACAAACACCTCCGCGAGCTCGGCGCCCGGTACCAGCACGAGCAGGTAACCGTTCGCCGAAGCGGGCGTCGCCCGTTGTCCCACCCGCACCGGCAGGTAGACCTCCCGAGTGGAGCTCCCGACCGGCTGAGTCACCCAGGCAACGATGCCCAGCTCGGGCTTCCTGAGCTGGAGCTCCCGCAGCACCGCTGGTGGCCAACTGTAGGACGTCCCGCCAGCGGGACGAATTGCGTCGAAACGATAGTACAGGCGCGGGCGGAGCGAGTTGGCGCGGAGGTGCACCGCAGATCCCCCCGCCGGTGGGCTCCACTCCAGCCGCAAGACGGTTCCGGACGCGGGATCGAAGTTCTCGAACGATCCGGTGAACGAGATCAGCCGAAGAGCCTGGCTCGTGACCCCATGGATGTACACGCCTTCGCACCGGTCGCCTCGCTGGCGATAACCGTTGCGGTCCGCGCTCGATTGAGAGAGGGAAGGATCGCAGGGGCTCTGTTGCGTACCCGGAGCGGCGACCTCGGCGCCGTGGAGTACCAACAGACCGAGGAGCCCAGCGGATCGAAAAACGTTCCCGCGAATTGATTGTGTCAGGGTCCCTCGGTTCGTAAGGGATAACAGCGCGGCCTACCGTGCCCAGTCGCTGGGGGGTGGCCCGCTCGAGGACGAGGAGGAGGTTGTCGAGAAACAGGATTTCCCTTAACGCCCCGAACGTACCGGGGGGTTCTGGAATCGTCAACTTTCCTGCCTGGTGCCACCCTCTTGGTGTCGACCACATGGGCAGACGCAACGCGGTACCGCTTCGGAAGGTACGTGCCAAGTATTTGAAGCCATACGTTCTGGCTCGCATCGCCCTTCGTAGGCGGATGCGTTCTGTTGAGGTAGCTTCGTCATAAATGATATAGTTCGTGTTGGCGGGGTCGACTACTCGGGCACCTGAAAACGGCTCGGCGAAGGGCGCAATGAGCGGAGAGATCACAGCCATGATCGGCCAGCATGAGGAG
>JAXIPC010000016.1:0-4501 GCA_045403135.1 Gemmatimonadales bacterium
CCGCGGCAAGGCCTACGTCTCGGTGCTCCGCTATCAGCTGGATGACTGGCAGCCCTACGCCTTCCGTACCACCGACTACGGGAAGACCTGGACCCGGATCACCACGGGGAGCAACGGTATCCCGGCCGACTTCCCGGTGCGAGTGGTGCGCGAGGATCCGTCGCGCGAGGGCCTACTCTATGCCGGAACCGAGTACGGGCTCTTCATCTCCTTCGACGACGGGGCAAATTGGCAGCGGTTCCAGCAGAATCTGCCCGTCACCCCTGTCACCGACATCGGTGTGCACCAGAAGGATGTGGTGCTCTCGACCATGGGGCGCGGCTTCTGGATCCTGGACGACGTTACTCCCTTGCACGAGCTGAACCCAGCCGCCGCCTCGGCGCCGGCCCATCTCTTTCCGCCCCGCGACGCCCTACGGCTCCGGTATTCGTCGGCCGGCACCGATCCCGGTGACCCGGTCCATCCGACGCCGGGCATGAACATCGATTACTCCCTCGCCGCCAACGCCGCCGGGCCGGTCAAGCTCGAGATCCTGGACGGCTCCGGGTCGGTGCTCCGAGCGTTCACCAGCACCGATCCGGGCGCCGGGACTCCCCCCGGACAGGGTGGCATGCGTGGCGGGTTCGGAGCCGGTGCCGCGGGGGCCCGGATCGATCCCCGCGCTGGCCTGCATCGCTTTCGCTGGGATTTTGCCTTGCCGGGCCCCGAGGGAGCCGGTGGGCGAGGAGGGTCTCGTGGACCCTGGGTCGCCCCGGGCTCCTATCAGGCGCGGCTCACCGTGGGAGAATGGAGTGCCACCAAGCCGTTCCGCCTGCTGATCGATCCCCGGTTGCCGGCCGATGGCGTCACCGAAGCGGTGCTCGCCGAACAGCTGGCAATGAGTCTCAAAGCGCGGGATCTGGTGACCGAGGCCCGGCGGCTCGCGGCCCGGCTCGGCGACACCAAGGGACGCGCGGCTGCTCTCACCGGCGCCGAAGCGGAGCAGGCGCGCAGGGGACAGCCCCGGCTGGCGGCGCTCGAGGCCAGGCTCGTCACCGCGGCGGGTCGCTATCCGACGCCGATGCTCGCCGACCAGATCGCGTTCCTGTACGCGACCACCCAGGCGGCCGATCAGCAGCTGGGCCGCGACGTCTATGAGCGCTATGACGAGCTCGCCGGACAGCTTGCCGGACTCGCCGCGGAGCTGCAGAAGATTCTGGCGGAGGATCTGCCGTCGCTCCGAGCAGTACCGTGATCTGCTTCCCGTGTCACCCTGAGCGTAGCGAAGGGGCCAAGCGTTGCGTGACCCTGGGACTCTTGGCGACTCTTGTCGCCTGCCGGGAACCCCCGGCTCCCGGGACCGCCACGCTCCTCACCCTCTTCGACAGTCTGTCGGCCATTCACCGCGACCATCCCGATACCGGGCTGCTTCGCCGTCTTCACCCTCCCGCGGACCCCATCCACTTCGTAGAGGGAGGAGTTGTGGAGACATTGACCGGCGACTCGCTGTTCCGCCGCGTCGTGGCCCTGCATGTGCCGGTGCGGACAATGAAGCAGGAGTTCTCGGCGCGGACGGTACAGCTCCTCGACCAGGCGAACGCCATTCTCACCGCCTCGGAACGGGTGGAGTGGACTGATGCGGCGGGACCCCATCAGTACGCTGGACTGCTCACGCTGGTCGTCTCTCGTCGCGGGCCGGGATGGGTGATCCGCGCCTATCGCGGAACATGAGGAGGCCTGAGAGTTGTCACCCTGAGCGAAGCGAAGGGGCGGAGTCTCGCCGCTTCGCTTCGCTCAGCGTGACCATCGGATTCTTGACAACTCTGGTCTCCTGTCGACAATCCCCGGAGACGCAGGAGCCCGTCCCGGGTTACCCGTCCGTGCAGGCCGGCCGCGATTGTCCGCCGGCCGGCGGAGCCGCCATCACGGTGGTCTGGCGGCCTGAGGCGGCGGAATTCGATGCCTTGGGTCCGCAGCTGCGGATTGCTGTCTGGCGGAGCCTGGGGGACGTGGACGGCAAGACTTTCACGTCAGCGGATCGCCCCTCGATCGGTGGCGGGTTCGAGTGCGGCTCTCCGGAGACCTGCCAGCCGCTCAAGACCTGGCGGATTCGGTTCGCGGACGTCGCGGCGGATTCGTCACTGACCGGATTCCTGGAAGCAGCGGTAGCTGGCGGACCGACTCGGAGGGGATCGTTTCGCGCGGCGTGGCACTCCAGGACGGTGTACTGCATCTGACCCGGCAGGGACCCGTGACAATGTTGACTTCCGATAGACGTGGGTTGCTACTCAGCCAGCTAACTGAAGTTTTGTCACGGCTGCGGACGAAACCCATTACCTCGGGCGATGGGTGGTGGCTCGTGACGTCGTTGGCCGAGAATTCATCCTCGATGCTCCCGGACCTGATCTCTCAGATCCACAATACGCCAGAATTTGATCCACTGACATCGGGCCTGCAGATGGGACCGATGGGAGGCCTAGCAGTCTCCCCAGAACATCTCGCCGCGTGGCTCATTGAGCGCGCAACGAAGACGACACCGAATCAGGCAATTGCGGACGCTGAGGCGTTCACATCGGGCGAGGAACTGGAGTTCTTATGGGTTGTCCCAATCGATGACATTGTGCCAAACCGACGGGTTGATCTCAACGATGGGCTAGCACTGGTGCCCTGGAACGAAGTTCCTGAATCAGATGAAAAACAGGTGCTATCAGTCTCTCTTCCTGCGGCTGGGGTCTTCCGGCTCCCGCCCACCGCCGCGCTCGTGATCTCGGACAAGTGGCGGATTACTTCTCGTGACCCCTCGATCACACCGTCCGGGGCCCAACCAATCCCACACTTCGATCGGCTCACCTACGCACTGAACGCAGTTGCCTGCCTCACACTCTTTGGGCCGAGTTCTCCCGCTATACTTAGTTACTACTGCCTGTTTGCCAGTTCGGTGCCGCTGCTCTCACCAACTCAAACGTTCTTGAGCCCGCGAGAGAGTTGGCGCCGTACCGAATGGCGCGAAGAATGGCGTTCCGAAGCGGCGGAAGTTATCGCGGCATTCGAGAGCACCGCATCCACCAGGAAGCACATCAGAATCGCCGTCGACCGCCTCAACGCCTCACTCCGCACACTTCAGCTAGTCGATCGAGCGATCGATCTTGGCATCGCGCTCGAAAGCACGTTTCTGTCCGATCAGAATGATGACAGGGGTGAGCTTGGCTTTCGTCTGCGCCTCAGAGCGGCCCGATTCCTCGCGGCAGAACCCACCGAGCGGAAGCGGTTGACTCAACTCATCTCGAAGGCCTACACCGTCCGCTCAGTCGCCGCCCACACGGGGGACCTACCGAGCGTAGTTCGCGGCATGCGCCCCGAACAGATCATAAGTGAGACATCAACTGAGTTGGCACGCGCTCTTCGCCGGCTGATTCTCGTGGGAACGCCGGATTGGGACCTTCTCTGTCTGTCATAGTGCAAATCGAAATCGATTCGCGATGTTGCTTGTGGGCGATACCTACTCCTAAAAGGAACTGGTTGCTCCCTGAAAAAAGCGGCAGATGTAGGCGCACTCAGCCATTTCTCTTTCCTTTCCCGACCCTCTTCGCGCTCCTTGTATCCTTCGCACTTTTCGCCCGCTTCGCCACTGCGATCGCCTTCTCCACCCACGGCCCCAGGCGATCGGGCTCCTCCAGCACGTCCGCCGGGATCTCGTAGTACTGCATCACCTCGCCGCCTTCGCCGAACGGCCGGAACGGACCCATCCCCGCCTTCTCGAAATCTCCGCGGTTGCTGTCGTCGACCTTGAGGTAGAGTGAGTCGTCATCGATCAGGGCAAAGAACAGGTCGCCGGCATAGATCCCGACCCCGCCGAACATCCCGCGGCCGCGGACGCCGTCCGCCACGCGGCCCAATTGGTCCAGCACGAATTCGCGGTAGGACGGGTTCACGGCCATGCCGGAAATTATCACCGGCGCTCCGTGGCGGCATAGAGGTAGTGGGTCCTCTCAAATCACGGCCCTTCGCTTGAGCCGCTCGTACTGCTGCACCACCGCGCGCGCCGCCCCCTCGGGGAGCACATCCACCACCAGCACCCCGTGCGCCCGGAGATCGGCCAGCGCCTCCTCCCGCGCCTGGAGCAGCTCCTCGGCCGCGGCGCGCTGATACGCCGCGTCCACGTCTGCCGGCCGGGCGCTGCCCAGCCGCTCCAGCGCCGGATCGCGGAGCACCACCGCGAGCGGCAGGTGCCGGGGCCGGAGCGACCCCGCCTGGGAGAGCACCGCATCACTGGCGGTACGGTCGATCACGTCGGTGAAGAGCACCGTGAGCGCGCGCTTCCGGTTTCGCTCGGCCAGATAGGCAAACGCCGCCGGATAGTTCGATTCGACCAGGCGGCCCTCCACCCCCGCCAGCGCGTCCAGCACCGAGCGGAGCGCCCGTCGCCCCCGTGCCGGCGGGACGTACTTGAGCACCTCGTCGGCAAACACCAGCAGACCAACGTTGTCGTCGTGGCCCACCGCGCTGTGGGCCAGGTGGAGCA
>JAXIPC010000118.1:0-8467 GCA_045403135.1 Gemmatimonadales bacterium
GGCGCGAGAGTGTCGCTCCTGGTGGGGCTGCTGGGCATGGCGGTGTCGCTGGTGATCGGGATCGCGATCGGTGCCGCGGCGGCCTCGGGCTCTCGCGCCGTGACGCCGGTACTGCTCGGCGTCACCGACTTTGCGCTGGGCCTCCCGCGGGTGGTGCTCCTGCTGCTCCTGGCCTCGTTGTGGAACCCGAGCGCCGTGCTGGTGATTGTGGTGTTGGGCATCACCGGGTGGATGCCGGTCGCCCGGCTGGTCTACGCCGAAGCCCGCTCCCAGCTGGCCCGGCCCTATGTGGAGGCGGTGAGGGCGCTTGGCGCCGGGCGGATGCGGGTTATGCTCCGCCACGCGCTCCCCAACGGCATGGCCCCGGTGCTGGCACTGGCCACGCTGGGTGTGGGCAACGCCATCACGCTGGAGGCGGGCCTCTCGTTTCTCGGCCTCGGTGTTCAGCCCCCGGCGGCCTCGTGGGGCACCATGATCGCGTCGGGACGGGACACCGTGGTCAACGCGCCGTGGGTGGGGCTCGCGCCGGGTATCGCCCTGGTGCTGGTGGTGATGGGATGCACGCTGGTGGCGGACGCGGTCCGGGAACGGGCGGGCTGAGATCACGCGCCGAGAACCGCCTACCCACAGATTACACGGATCTTCATGTTGATTGCACGGATGTCAGAGCCGAACCCGCGAATCAATTGAACGGAAGTGACATGTCTGTGAGAATCAGATGAATGTGATCTGTGTAATCTGTGGATGGCTGTTGATGGCGCGAGATCCTAACGAAAAAACACCGCCTGCACCGGCAGGAAGGCGTCCTCCCAATCGTCGATGAGCCGGCCGGGCTCCAGCGTTGCGGCCGACTCCGCGGGCATCAGCGCCAGCTCGATGGTGTGCCGGCCGGTCTCCTGGGCCTCGGGAGTCGTCACCGGCCACCCGGCTCGTCCTGGGCGTTCCGGGAGTCCGTTCCGGGCGAGCTCTCCGACGCCACGGAGCAGGGTGACGGCGAACCGCCGGTCCGCGGTCCATTCGTATTGGAAGAATCCCGGAGCGAGCACCGCAAGCCCCCTGGCGTCGGTGCCCGCCGCCACGAAGCGCTGGGCCGGCGCCGTTTGGCTCGGCCGTTCGATGGCCTCCGCGTCGGCGTCGGCTTCGACCGCCCGGCGCCGCTCGTAGCCCAGCGCGGTGCCGGCCAGCGCGTCGCGTCCCGAGCCGACCGGGAACCAGGCGCGGAGCCGGTGATCGTGCGCGGAGTTCTCCACGTCCAGCCGGATCCGGACGACGGGAGAGTCCGCCAGGAGCGTGACGACCTGCCGCACGGCAATCTCCCCGCTGCCCGCCGAGTGCATGCTCCAGCGGGTCTCAAGCGCTCCGACGAGCGGCCCGCGCGCCAGGATACTCCGCGACATCGGCCGCCCGTCGCGAGAGGCGCGTCTGGAACCGCGTGAGAAGGTGTAGAGGTCCCCCGCGTCCGGCTCATCCTCGAGGCGGCACAGCCCAGGGTAGCGGCCTCCGGTGCGGCGGTCATCCAGCGTCAGCTCTCCTCCCGACGAGACGGTCACCTTGACGAACCGGTTTGCCAGGGAATCACTCGCGACCTCGAGCTCTTCGGCGGGAAGTGAGAGCCGGGCGGGATACGACGTCAGCGCGGAGTGGGCGAGTCCCGGGATCTCCGGCGCGCGGAATGCTACCCAGACCCGGTCCACCTCGTCCTGATCGGGATAGCGCCGCATTTCGTCACGCCGCTCCTCGTCCCGCCGCACCGTCAGCACCTGCACCGGAATCCGCTCGCCCGATTCGGAATGCAGCGCGAATGGCTGATGGCCCTTTCCGGTCCGTGGCTCCCGTTCCGACGGCGGGCCCACCAGCACGTCGCTCCGGAAAAAGGTGAGCGCCGCAGTCAGGATCCCCGATCGGGCTCGCTTGGAGGGGTTCCAGAGCACCAGCCTCGGCGCGTCCGGTTGGACGGGTTCGCCCGCGCAGTTGGGATCGGGCCGGCAGGCTTCGCGGAGGCTCCGGGTCGCAATCTCCCGGACCAGCGCGGAGACCGCGTCGAGCCGCACCTCCTGCTCCTGCTGGACCTCGTCGCTCGTGGTACCGGCCAGGGTATCGTGAAACTGGGATTGGAGCAGCGTCCGCCAAGCGAGCCGAAGGAGCCCGCTGCGGTCCCGACCGCCGCGCTCTGCCGCGAGTCGCGCCAGCGGCTCGGCGATCCGGGTGAGCAGCAGCTCGAGCCGGGACAGCCGCCGCTTTATTCGCGCCCGGGTGGCGTGCACGTCCTGGAGCACCCAGGTATGGCCGTCGATGCGGCGCAGCTCCCCCCGTCCGGACGGTGCGTCCGGCCGGGCTCCCTCCACCGCGCCGAAAAACTCGGCGAGTCCGCTGATGCGCACTCGGTGCCCCGCCTCGAGCGTCTGGAGCCGATCGCGCAGCCCGGCGACGTCGCGCATCATGGCGTGATGATCGGCGCCCAGGAACACCGCGATCTGGTCGCAGACCGCGCGATCCACCAGCGTTTGCCGGATCGGCGGCCAGGCGCGCTCCAGGTCGGCTCCGGGCTCCGCGAGATCGATGGCGATGTCGTAACCCGCGGCGGGCAGGTGATACACCAGGAGCCGCTCGCCCGTGGGCACCTCCCACCGGTAGAGGTCGCGGTCCCGTCCTCCCGGCCGCCCCAGCCCCCGGCGGATCACCGCCCACTTGATCCCGAATTCCGCCGCGAGCTTCGGCAGCTCCGCGGGGTGGCCGAATGCGTCCGGGCTGTAGAGCACATCGAGACGCCGGCCGAAGCGTCTCGCGTCCCTGAGGCCCTCGGCCAGATTCCGCCGCAGCGATGCCGCAGAGGGAATCAGGAGGTCGGAGAGAACGTACCAGGGGCCGATCTCGAGCGCGCCGCGCTTGACCTGGGCCGCGATCCGCGCCTCGTTCTCCGGCTTCACCGCCAGGTAGTCCTCCAGCAGCACCGTTTGTCCGTCGAGGACGAAGCGTGCGTCGCCGTCCCGCTCGAGCTGCTCGAGCACCTCGTCGAGGACGGGAACCAGGCGCGCCTGGAAGGACGCGCGGGTCAGGTACCACTCGCGGTCCCAGTGGGTGTGGGGGATGAGGTGAAAGGTGAGAGGGGTCAGGGGTCAGTGGTCAGGGGTCAGGGTGGCCTCACTCCGTCAGGATATTGAGGGCGCCGCGTTCGCCGGGCTTGAGTGCGCTGGGTTTGCCGAGCACCATCCGGACGAAGTCGTCCCACCAGTCCCCGGGCGGCTCGTCCGATTTGAATTGCTCCAGCGCCGCCCAGGTCCGGTCGTGGATGGTCTTGGAACGCTCCAGCGCTTCCTCCGTGGAGATTCCCTCGCGCTTGAGCCACCGGCGGCCGATCTGGGCATGGAGCACCTCGTCGGCCCAGTCGTAGTCGTGGAAGTGGGCCGAGAGCGCATCGCCGGCCTCGACGGCGGTCTGGTACTCGAAGCGTTTGCCGGTCTCTGCCGGCATCAGTGACTGCTCGATGGCGTACAGGATCGTCTGCCGTTCCAGCGGCGTGGCAAAGAGGTTCAACCGCAGCGCGAAGCCGACATTGAGCGGGATGACGGTCCAGTCCACGCCCCGGGCCTCGAATGCGGCGCTTCCCATCATCGCGTGACGGGTCTCGTCCCAGAGCTGGCGGGAGTAGTCGAGGTGAAACTCCCACGGCTGGTCGGCGCGCTCGACCAGGATGGACGCCATCATCTCGGGCACGTCCATCTCCAGCGTTCGCTTGGCCAGAAGCGCCAGGTTCCGCTCGTCGGCCGGCACCCGGGGGTCGTTGTAGACCACGTGGGGCGGGAATTCGAAATCGTGGCCGCCGCGGAACCGCCCATCCCGGCGCGGGGTGAATTCGGGAATGAAGGGCCCGATCCCTCGCGACGCCGGAACCGGAGGCGCGCGACTCGGTGCGGGGCCGGCGACACCTCCCGCGGCGGTGAGGTAAGCAACCAGGTGATCGCGCCAGGCCTCCACGCGAGCGATACCCTGCGCATCGCCGACGGTCAGCGCGCCCAGTGCCTTGGTGCTCCAGGCCAGCGCCTCCTCGTGGTCGAGCAGTGCCCGCTGGATCACCCTCCGGGTCGGCTGATCCACCAGCGGGTTAGTGGTGGCCAGGTGCTGGCGATAGGCTTCGGCGAGCGCCGCCCGCACCACGCCGTAGCTGCCGGCCAGGAACTCCGCGGCATCGCCGGCGTGCTGAGCCTCCTGCAGCAGGGTTTCGAGCGCCGGATCGGGCGCGGTGTCCAGAGCGGGGACCGGGTGGCGCATCTCGCCGATGCGCCGGCGCAGCCAATCCACGTGTTCGGCGTCCTGCCACTGGTGCAGGGCGTACCCGCATTTCACCTCCCAGTGTGGCTCGGCGGTGAGATGGGAGAGCAGCGCGATCATGAGCCGGCGCTCAGTCCACTGGTAGCGGAGCAGCCGGCGCACGTTCTCGTCTACCGCGTGGCCGATGCGAGCCGCCGCGGCGTAGCTCGCCAGGCCAGCGAGCTCGGGGACGCCGATCGAGGGAGCCGCCGTCATAGAGTTCACCCTGCTGAGCGTTCCGGCGCAATGTAGGTCTTGGGAGTCGGAGTTGCCACCGATCGGATACCATCCCCCGGTTGCGCTCAGCAGGGAGCGGCGGCAACTTCTGGCGCGTCGCCACCCCATCCTTTTTCCAGGCCCGGGAATGCCGCCCATCGCCCGTCTCATGACGGTCGCCCTCGTCACCGCGATCGCCTGCGCTCCCGCCCCTGAAACCACGGGATTCGTCTACCGGCTCGGCGTGGACACCACGGCTGCGGCCTCGGTCACCCGGACCGGGAGCACACTCGAAGGGGTGCACATCGACCGGGTGCCCGTCACGACCATCACACGCTGGCGGGCAACGCTGCGATCGGACAGTGTGGTCGAGCGCCTGGAGCGCACCCAGACCCGGGGCGACAGTGTCGTCGAGCGGGTGGTGGTGAGCCAGGTCGGCGATTCGATGATCACCGAACGGACCCGGGGAGGCAGCGTTGACGTCTGGCGGGTGGCCGCGCCGGGCGGCGCGATGCCGCGGCACGCCTCCAGTAACCCAAGCCTGGTCGAGCTCGCTACCCGCCGCGCCGCCTCGGCCGGCCTAGACCGGCTCCCGATTCCCGCCGTCGGCGCGGGAGACAGCGCGGTGACCGTGGACACGCTGATCCGGGTCGCTGCGGATTCGTTCACCTGGGGTGCCACGACTTTGCGGGTGGATTCCGCGGGCCGCATCCTTCGGGTGGGTGCCAACACCGAGCGGGTCGACAGCCTGGACATCAACGCGCTGGCCGCCTCCTTCCGCGACCGGCCCCTGGGCACCCTCTCCCCGCGCGACTCGCTCGTCGCAACCATCGCCGGAGCGAACCTCCGGGTCTGGTACGGACGGCCCCGGCGGCGCGGCCGGGCGATTTTCGGGGCGCTGGTGCCGTGGAACCAGGTTTGGCGCACCGGCGCGGGAGACGCGACCCTCCTCACCACCGATCGCGATCTCGTGATCGGAAGCAAGAGCGTTCCGGCCGGGACGTACGCGGTATTCACGCTCCCGTCCGCGTCGGGCTGGAAGCTCATCCTCAGCAAGAACATCGGTGACGATGCGGCGGTCTACGCGCCGTCGCAGGATTTCGCGCGGATCGACATGACATCGGATTCCCTGGCCGCGCCGGCCGAGCAGTTTACGATCGCGATCGAGCCGGACGCGATGGGTGCAGTGCTGTCGTTGAGCTGGGATCGCGTGGTGGCGAGGGCGCCGGTGCGGCGGCGCTGAGCCAGATCAAGCCAGCGACTACGCTGGTCATGACAAGGGTACCCCCGACCACGGCAGTCGCAATCGCCCTTCGCGGTACGCCGTCGCGAGCGGCGCCCACCAAGGCCCACGAGGAAAAAGGCAGATAGAGAAAGGCCGCGGTGTAGACACCGGGCGACACCCGGCCCTGGACAATGGTGGGCAGGATGTGAAAGAAGACCGCGTTGACCAGGGTCGCGGAGGGAACGACGAGGCTGAGAGCGGGTCGTCGCCATCCCACTCGGGCCAGCAGGAGCGCGACAACCACCAGCACGGCATTGATGCCCAGGAGCGTCGTGGTCGATACCACAATGCCCAACGTCGGGCCCGCCCATTCCTGCCAGCCGGTGAGGTACTCCTCCGCCGCGTGAAGGGCGCAGGACACCGCGACCACCCAGAGCGTCCATTCGCGCGTCGCCTTCCGGCTACCAGCCACGTCGTCTCCTTTCAGAAACGCTGGCCCAGGTACTCGGCGATGCGCGTGGCGACGGAGTCGTTCAGCCGAGGTGAGTAGTGGCCCCGGGACGTGAAGAGATTCGCCGGCCCGTCGGCGAGCAGCTTGTCCACTTCAGGCACAAGGTTCAGCACATTGAGCCCTGCTGCGCGCGCCTGCTCGATGACGGCCAGCGCGGCCCGGTTGCCGCTGATTTGACCGTTGGTGCCGAGAGCGATGATCAGGAGGGCTGCGTCCGCGGACCGCACCAGGGTATCCAGTCGGGCGAGCAGCGCGACGGCGACAGCCTCCCCATCCCGATGCTTCCGTTCGATCCCGCCGTAGTGCCACCACCTGGGGGCCAGCCGTCTGAGGACGGCACTGCACAGGAAGCTATGGCTCAGGGCTGAACGCAGAGGACCCAAGGGAGGCGTTGGCGGCGGACCTCTTGGGACGGGAACGTTCTTCAACGTGAGCTCGCCGAGCGCAAACTCGAAATACGGCTTCCACGCCCAGTAGTATGAGAATTCGTTGCGAATGACATCGTGACCGATGAAGGCGAGAAGCACGACTCGTGGCTGATACTTCTCCAGCAGAAGCATGGCCCGCAGGACCGCCTGATCGAGGCCGTACGCGAAGACCCCGCCGTTGATCACTGGTACCTGGAGGTGCTGCTGCAACCGGGCCGGCCACGTCTCCTCGTCCAGCACTTCGTCGCCGAACGTGAACGAGTCGCCCACGGCAACGATCGGCCGCTTCGTCGAGGTGACGCGGGGCCCGTTCTTTCTCAAGCCGGCGTGATCGACGCTCCCTCGTTCCTGCGCGCTGAGCTCGAAGTCTCCCGGTCTCGGGACCCAGCCGAGCCGAGGATGGTAGTCGGCGCGGGGGGTCGCCCATCGGTCGGGTGGCTGGGGAAGCTGGCTCGCCATCGTGAACAGTTTGCCATGGTACACTCGGAGCAGCAGTTCAAGCGTCGTCAGGGCGATGCCTACCCCGATGATCACGAGGATGACGCCATGCAACGCGCGCTTCAGTCGTGCGGATCCCGAGGCCATCTACTTCGCCCGTCTAGGCAAGCAGTGCCGCCGCGTTGCCGCCCAGTATCTTCTCCTTGTCCTCCGGGGGAATCCGGAGCGACCGGATGCTCTTGAGCATCTTCGGGATGCTCCCGATCTGATGCGGATAGTCGCTGCCGGCCAGGATCTGACCCGCGCCGGCGAAATCGATGGCGAGCTTGATGGCCTTGGAATCGAAGTTGACGGTGTCGTAGTAGAACTTCTTCAGGTATTCGCTGGGCGGCCGGGAGATGTCCTTGCGGCATTCGGCGAAGGCCGCGTAGCCGCGGTCCAGGCGCTCGGCCAGATACGGAATGGTGCCGCCCAGATGGCCGAGCACCCAGCGGATTCCCGGATAGCGCTCCGGAATGCCGGCAAAGACCAGGTGCGCCGCGGCCAGCGTGGTGTCGAACAGGAATCCGCACAGCGGCATCAGCCAGTACTCCTCCATCGCCTCGACGCCCAACGGAAAGGTCGGATGGATGTACATCACGGAGCCGGCGTCGCTGGCACGCTCCCAGAGCGGCCAGAATCGCTTGTTGGCGAGCGGGACGCCGTGCACGTTGCCGAAGACCATGCAGCCTTTGAAGCCGTTCTGGTGGATCCGGTCGAACTCGGTGACCGAGGCGCTTGCGTTATTGAGCGGCAGCGTAGCCAGGGCGGTGAAGCGGTTGCCCCGCGTCGCCATCACCTCGGCCATCGCGTCGTTCACCAGGGAAGCCAGCTCCGCCGAGCGCTCCGGACTCTCCAGCAGCGTGCCCGGGCAGGTCAGCGAGATGAGCTGGTGGTCGACGCCTTCCTTGGCGAGGACTTCCTCGCGGTATTCGATGTCCCGGTGGCCCCGCACCGCGATGTTCGCGTCGCCGGGAGAGTAGAGCACCGGGTTGCCCTCCGCATCGTCCTTGACGGAGAGTCCGCTGCCCGAGCCACGCAGCTCATCGAGGAAGGCAGGAGGGTAGTAGTGGTTATGGACGTCGATGATGGTCATGACCGTGGGCTCGGCGCGAGGCCCTTCCGGGCCCAGAAGTAGTAGACGGGCAGACCCAGCAGAACGAGACCCAGGCCCTTGAGCGTGCTCCCCGGATCGGAGAGGACCTGGTTGACGACCACCGCGAACGCGGCGAGCGCGAACAGCGCGGGGAGCGCGGGATGGCCCCAGACCGAGTATTCCCGCCTTACGTCCGTGCGCCGGCG
>JAXIPC010000045.1:0-7072 GCA_045403135.1 Gemmatimonadales bacterium
GCGGATCGCTGCATGAAAAGCGCGGGAGGTGGACCGGCCCTGCTCTTCGAGAAGCCGGTGATGGAAGACGGCAGCGTCAGCGCGATGCCGGTCGCCATCAATCTCTACGGCTCGATGCGCCGCATGTGTCTGGCCCTCGGCGTGGAGGATCTCAACGAGGTGGGAGCCCGGATCACCGAGATGCTCAACCTCAAGGTGCCCGGCGGGTTGCTCGGCAAGCTCTCGCTGCTGCCCAGGCTTGCCGAGATGGCCAAGTTCCCTCCCCGTACCCGAAGCGGCCGGCCGCCCTGTCAGGACGTGATCCTGCAGGGAGCCGATATCAACCTCGACCGCATCCCGTTCTTGGTGACGTGGCCCGAGGACGGCGGCCGCTACATCACCCTGCCCATGGTCATCACCGAGGACCCCTCCCGGGGCATCCGCAACGTGGGGATGTACCGGATCCAGGTGATCGGTCGGGATTCCCTGGCGATGCATTGGCAGCGCCACAAGGTCGGTGCGGCGCACTGGCGGGAGATGGCCTCGAAAGGTGAAAAGATGCCGGTGGTGATCGCCATCGGTGGCGACCCGGCCAGCATCTACTCCGGCTCCGCGCCGCTGCCTCCCGCCATCGACGAGTTTCTTTTCGCCGGCTTCCTGCGGCGGAGCCCGGTCGACCTTGCCAAGGCCGTCACCTGCGACCTCGAGGTGCCGGCGGAGGCGGAGATCGTGCTGGAGGGATTCATCGATCCCGCGGAAGACCTGGTGCTGGAAGGACCCTTCGGCGACCACACCGGCTTCTACTCGCTGGCCGACTATTACCCCAAGATGCACGTCACCGCGGTCACGATGAAGAAAGGCCCGGTCTATCCCGCCACCCTGGTCGGCCGGCCACCGATGGAGGACTACTACCTCGGCCACGCCACCGAACGAATCTTCCTGCCGCTGCTCCGGCTCACCGTGCCGGAGATCGTGGACTACCACATGCCGGCGCCGGGAATCTTTCACAACCTGGTATTCGTCTCCATTGATAAGCAGTACCCCGGCCAGGCCTATAAGGTGATGAATGCCCTGTGGGGCGCCGGGCTGATGTCCCTGGCCAAGGTGCTGGTGGTGGTGGACAAGGAGGTCAACGTCCAGGATCCCGATGAGGCCTGGTGGGTGGCGCTCAACAACATCGATCCCGAGCGGGATGTTCGGTTTACGATGGGGCCGATGGACGTGCTGGACCACTCCAGCCGCGCCTTCACCTACGGGAGCAAGATGGGCCTCGATGCCACGCGGAAGTGGCCGGAAGAGGGGTTCGCTCGGGAGTGGCCGAAGCTCATCACCATGGATGAGGCGACGAAGCGGAGGGTTGACGAGATCTGGTCGAAGCTAGGCATCAAGCTCGGATGAAAGACCCACTCACCGCTCACCCCTCACCGCTCACCGCGCGCGAGGGTCAGACTTTCCAGGGGGCTTCGCTGCTGTCCCGCCTGGCCAGCTTCGTCAAGCTCCCCCACACCCTCTTTGCTCTCCCGTTTGCGCTCCTCGGGGTGCTCGCGGCCTCGATGCGGGCGCCGGTTTCCTGGCGCGCCGTAGCTACCGTGGTGCTGGCGTTCTCGGCGGCGCGGTGGGTGGCGATGGGGTTCAACCGGATCGCCGATCGCGCCTGGGACGCCAGGAATCCCCGCACCGCCAACCGCGAGCTGCCGCGGGGGGCGCTCAGCCTCGCGCAGGCCTGGGGCTCCGTCGTCATCGCGGGCGCCGTTTTCATTCTGTGCGCCTGGCTGCTGAATCCGCTCTGCCTGCTTCTCTCCCCGCTGGCACTCGGCTGGGTGATGGCCTACAGCCTCTCCAAGCGCTTCACGTGGTGGCCTCATCTCTGGCTGGGTCTCTCGCTGGCGATGGCTCCGGCGGGCGGGTATCTCGCGGTGACCGGACGGTGGAGCCAGCCGTGGTGGCTGCTGCCCCTCGTCGCCCTCGGCGTGGCAACCTGGGTGGCCGGCTTCGACATCTTCTACGCCCTCCCCGATGAACAATTCGACCGGTCGGAGGGCCTGAAGAGTGCGGTCGTGCGGCTGGGTCCGAAGCGCAGCATCCTGGCGGCCTAGCTGCTGCATGGAATTACCATCCCTGCGCTCGCGCTCTTCGGCCTCGGCGCCGGATTCGGAGCGTGGTACTTCGCCGGCGTCGTCATCGCGGCCGGCATCCTGGCCTACGAGCACCATCTGGTGCGGCCGGACGACCTGTCCCGACTGAACGCGGCCTTCTTCACCATGAACGGTGTGATGAGCGTGACCGTGTTCGGGTTTGCCTTGGTGGACAGACTGGCCGGCTAGACGCTATGACGCTAAGACGCTAAGACACTAAGCGGCTAGGAGAACACCATGCGCTGCCTGAATCTCGCTTTCCTGCCGCTGCTGCTCGCATCCGTTCCGGCGCGCGCCCAAGCGGACCCTTCGATCGCGATCACCCGTGTCACGGTGGTCGATGTGGAGTCCGGTCGGCTGCTGCCGGACCGGACGGTGGTGGTATCGGGAAACCGGATCACATCGGTCGCGGCGGGGCCGGCGGCTGTCCCGGCGGGAGCCCGGGTCGTGGATGGCGCGGGAGGGTTTCTCATTCCCGGCCTCTGGGACATGCACGTCCATGCCGCCTTTCCGGGAATCGACGCGATCTTCTTCCCCACGCTGCTGGCCAACGGCATCACGGGCGTCCGGGAAATGTTCAGCTCGATGGCGTGGGTGGACTCCTCCCGGGCCAGGATCGCCCGCGGAGAGATCGCGGGTCCGCGGATGGTGGCCTCGGGCCACATCCTCGATGGCAGCCCCGCGATCTGGCCGGGCTCGACCGCGGTCCGCAATGGGCCCGAAGCGCGGAGAGCGGTGGATTCACTCAAGCGAGCGGGCGCCGACTTCATCAAGGTGTACAATCGGCTCACGCCCGAGGAGTTCTTTGCCGTCTCCGAGGAAACCAAGCGCCTGGACATCCCGTTCGCCGGGCACGTCCCGCAGCTGATATCCGCATCCGCGGCGTCCGGAGCCGGACTCCGGAGCATAGAGCACCTGACCAACGTCCTGACGGGGTGCTCGAGCCGGGAAGACGAGTTCCTGGCCGCTCTGGCCGCGGCCCATTCCGGCAAGGGATGGGACTCTGTGGCCGTGTTGAGTCGCGGGCAGGTGGCGCCGGTGCTGGCCAGCTTCGATCCGGCCCGCTGCCGCACGCTGGCCCGGCTTTTCGTCGCCAACCAGACCTGGATGGTGCCGACCATCGCCGTCCTGCACGGGGTCTCCTTCCTCGACGATACCACGCTGGCCCGTGACCCGCGCCTTCGCTACGTGCCGGAGTGGTTCCGCTCCGGGTGGAATCCCTCGTCGGATTTCCGATTCAGGATGCTGACTCCGGCAGACTGGCTGCTTCGCAAGGACGCCTATCGCAGGCAGCTGGAGATCGTGGCCCTGCTACATCGGGAAGGTGTGTCCTTCCTGGCCGGAACCGACCTGTCCAATCCTTATGTCCTGCCCGGGTTTTCGCTCCACGATGAGCTGGCCGCGTTCGTGAAGGCAGGTTTCACTCCGCTCGAGGCACTCCGGACTGCCACGCTGCTCCCGGCCCGCTATCTCAATGCGCAGGACTCCCTCGGGACCGTCACCGCAGGAAAGCAGGCGGACCTCGTCCTGCTGGACGCCAATCCGCTCGCGGACATCGGCAATACGGTCCGGATCCGCGCGGTTGTCGCGAATGGGCGCTTCTATGATCGGAATGCGCTGGACAAGCTGCTGGCCGACGCCATGGCGCTGGGGCGAAAGCCGCCCGGCTAGCTCCACCGCGCCGCCCGAGTAGATTTCCTTCATGTCACCACGCCGCGAGTCCGCTCGGCCCGGCCGGCCCGGGCCACCGCCCCCGCCGAAGGGCCCGCCGCCGTCCAAGTATTTCCCGCGTCCCCCGGCGCCACCCAAGCACCCGGTTAAAAGCCCGACGCCGAACAAACGGGGCGGATGACCGCTCCGCCGGTCGTGCTGGCGATCACCGGCGCCTCCGGCGCGACCTACGCCGTCCGGCTCCTGGAGGTGCTGGCCACGAATCGGGTTCCGGTGTGGCTCATCGTGTCGAGCCACGGCTGGCGCCTGCTGCACCAGGAGTGCGGCATAGCCGACGCTGCCGCTCTTCAGTCTGCCACGGGCGGCCATTGGTCCAGCGTCACCCAGTTCACCGACGAAGACCGTGGCGCCAAACCAGCCTCGGGCTCCCAGCTCACCGCCGGGATGGTGATCTGTCCCTGTTCGATGGGCACCGTCGCGGCCGTTGCGCAGGGGTCGAGCCGCTCGCTGGTGGAGCGCGCCGCCGATGTGACGCTCAAGGAACGCCGCAAACTCATCCTGGTGCCCCGCGAAACGCCGCTATCCCTGATTCACCTGCGCAACCTGGTTCAGGTCACCGAGGCAGGGGCGGTGGTGATCCCGGCAGCGCCCGGTTTCTACCACCGTCCTACCAAGGTTGCCGATCTGGTAGACTTCATTGTGCAGCGGGTCCTTGACCAGCTCGGCCTGGAGATTGCCATCGGAAAGCGGTGGGAGGGTTAGTCCCCTGACCCCTGACCCCTGATCCCTATGTACTCCACCTGCCTCTTCTGCAACTCCGACCTCGGCCAGAACCATGCGCTGCCGACGTTTCCGGTTGGCACCCGGCTCGCGTTCGACCCCGAGCGCGGACGGTTGTGGGTGATCTGCGTGAGGTGCGAACGCTGGAACCTCTCGCCGCTCGACGAACGCTGGGAGGCCATCGAGGAGTGCGAGCGGCGCTTCCGGATGACCAAGATCCGGTTCTCCACCGACAACATCGGGCTCGCTTATCTCGCCGAAGGCCTGGCGTTGATCCGGATCGGACCGGCCCTGAAGCCGGAGATCGCGGCCTGGCGCTACGGCCGACTGCTGGGTCGCTGGCTACCGGGCGCCCGGCGCGACCCTCTGCTCCGGATGGCCCGGCGCTGGGCCGGGCGGGGCGAGGCCGCGGTGGACTACACCTTCCGCCGGGTGTTCGGCGTGCACCTGGGCTACGATCTGGCCATGTGGCTCCGGGTACACGGCCAGGGCGACCGGGTGCTGGTCGTGACGCACGGAGACGGCGGGCGCATCACGGTAATCCGCGCCCGCGATCTCGATCACGCCGAGCTGATTCGTCCCGACCCGCGGGAGCCCTGGCAGCTCCAGGTTCGCCACCGCGACGGGGTAACGACACTCTCGGGAGACGCGGGGCTGCATGTGGCCGGCAAGCTCCTGGCCGTGCTCAACGGCGGCGGAGCGACCGAGGCCGATGTGCGCTACGCCGTGGCCAAGCTGGAAGATGCCGGCAACCCGGAGAGCTACTTTGCCCGGGTGGCGGCCATCGCGATGCGCTGCTCCTGGGGCCGCTTCCCCGATGCGCTCCCGGTGCCCGCGGGCGAGGAGCCGGTGTCCATTGCCTCGGAAGCCGAGCGCCTGGCGCTCTCGATCACCAAGCGGTCGTTCTGGGGCAGGGGCGGTATCGGCAGTGAGCCCCGCACTCCACTTCCGCGGCTCCCGCTGGTGGATCGGCTGGCCCTGGAGATGGCCGCCAACGAGGACGTGGAGCGTCGCGCCCTGGAGGGCGAGCTCGCCCTGCTGCAATCGGCCTGGCGCGGGGCCGAAGCGATAGCCGCCATCGCCGACCGGCTCTTCCTCGATCGGGGCCGCACCGAGCCCCTCCCCGTTTCCTAGCTCCCTGGCCCCTAGCTCCCCGCCCCCTATCCGTGCGCCTCGGCATCATCTCCGACACCCCTGGCCTGCTGCGTCCCGAGGTCTTCCGGGTGTTTTCGAGGGTGGATTACATCCTCCACGCCGGCGACATCGGCTCGGTTGACCTGATCACCGAGCTCGAGTCCCTCGCACCGCTCTATGCCGTGTGGGGCAACACCGATGGCCCCGACTTGAGACGAGTGCTGCCGGAAGTCATTCAAATGCGGCTGGAGGGGTTCGATTTCCTGGTGGTGCACGGCCACCAGCTCGGCTCGCCCACGCCGGAAGGGCTCCACCAGCGCTGGCCAAGCGCCGAGGTCATCATCTACGGACACACCCATATGCCGTTACTCGAAACGGTGGACCAGGTGGTGACGGTGATGAACCCGGGCGGGGCAGGGGCAAGGCGGTTCGACTTGCCCGCGTCGGTGGGGATCATGGAGCTGGAACCGGGGATTCCGCCCCGCGCGAGGCTGGTGCCGCTCACGGCGGCCGGAGAGGATTGAGGAACTGCGATCCACAAGGCTCTTAGCGTCTTAGCCTCTTAGCCTCTTTAGCCTCTACGCCTCATCAGCCTCTTAGCGTCTCACTGAATCCGAATCCCCACCCGGTGCGACGCCCCGGCGCCTCGCGACGGCTGAAACGCATAATCCAGCCAGAGCCGGTCCAGGCCGAATGACCCGCCCAGCGTCACCGGAGACTCGCGCGACGTGAGCCCCCGTTCGACCCGCCGCCCGCCTACGCGCCCGACGAAGATCCAGCCCTCGACCGGCTGATAGAACAGCTCCGCGCCCCCCGCCGGCACGATCCTGCCGTCTCGCTCGCGCGCAACCGACAGCGCCACGATCAGATCGAAATACTGGGTGAGCAGGATCGACGGCGAGAAGACGCCGGCACTCACCCGGGTCGGCAGCCGCGCCGGCTGGCCCAGGATTTCGATGCCGCCGCCGATGTTCTGGACCGCGAGGCCTACCGTGGTCCGGCCCACTTCGCGCGCCACACCCACATCGAGCGCCAGGCCGCCATCGCGAACTCCGCCCACGTTCTCCTGTACGTACTTGCCCGCGGCCCCCACCCGAATGCCCTTGATGACTCTGCTCGCGGCCACCGTAGCCACCAGGCTCATCGAATTGAAGGGGCCCCCCGCCGCCAGATCGGCGGGCCGGATAAAGTGACTGATGGTGGCGGGGGACAGGTAGTCGAGATACTGCACGCCCGCGCCGATCGCGAGCCGCCCGAACGGCCCGACGGTCGAGAATGTCCCCTGCGTGGCGGCCGAGCCGAAGCGCTGGAGCGAGATCGCGCTGCTCCGGAGAATTCCGAGCTGCGCAGGATTGAAGAAGATCACCTCGGCC
>JAXIPC010000083.1:0-45355 GCA_045403135.1 Gemmatimonadales bacterium
CTGGGCAGGGTGAGCGTGAGCCCCAGGACCGGGACCTTGCCGGCCACGTCATGCAGGCCGCTCACCATATCGCGCTCGCAGGCCACGGCCACCACCGCGCGGGGCCTTCGCTCCTTGATCACGCGGCGGGCGAGCTGGCCACGGGTAGCCACGAACACCGGAATCTTGTACTTCCCCGCCACCCGGAGGACTCCCTCGAGGATATCCTTGGCGAGGCAACGAGGGATCAAGAGCAGCAGCTCGCCGCCGCTCACCTTGCGCTTCCGCGCCAGGGCCAGGGCGTCGTACACTTTGACCGCGGCGTTCTCTACCCAGTCCCGCCTGCCGAACCGGTCCGCCAGCTTCGAGGTGTACCGCATCAGAACCAGGAAGGGCCCCCTCTCGGCCAGCCGTTCCGGGAGCACCGGCGTGCGGAGCGCATACGACAGCGCGATCAGCTGCCACCAGAGCAGGCCGAGCACGCCGGAGCCGATGATGGCCCAGACCAACACCTGGGGCAGGAGCGGATGCAGGAATGCCAGCCGCGGTGCCAGGAGGAACAACAGCGCCCCGGCTGCGACGCCCACCACCAGAATCAGCAGCGCCGACCACCCGAAGAAGATCCGGGGTTCGGCGTCGAAGCTTCCCTGATTGGGGAGGGGCTGGCCATCCCACTCGTCCCACTCGTGGCCCAGCCTCCGGTCCACGTCCAGGTGGATGAGTTCGGGCCGCACCGGTGCGTCAAGCATCCCTTATAATACTGCTATGACCGCCCCGCCGAGCGTCGAGCCCCTGGCCGGCACGGGGCTCCCCCCCCTGCCTGGCTTTCTGGGTACGGCACGGACCGACCTCCGCGCCCGAGCCGCCTACGCCGAAGCCGCGGGGATCTTCCGGATCCTCCCCGGGGCGGTCACGATTCCTTCGACGACTGCCGCGCTCCGGGAGCTGGTTGTCTGGGCGGCGCGCCGGCGAGTCCCGCTGGTTCCCCGGGGGGCGGGAAGCGCAATGGCCGGCGGGAACATCGGGCCGGGGGTGATTGTCGATCTGACCGCCCTCGATGGATGCCCCATCGAGGTCCGCCCCGAGGCCCGCCTGGCATACGCCGGCGCCGGGGCCACCCTCCGCGACCTGACCGAGGAAGCCGAACGCTTCGGTCTCCGGCTCCCCCCCAATCCTTCCAGCGCCCGATTTGCCACGCTGGGCGGAATCGTCTCCACCAACGCCTCGGGCCCCCGCTCGGTTCGCGCCGGCAGCGTACGGCGCTGGGTTCAGGCCATCGACCTGCTCACCGCCGACGGCGACTCACTCACCCTCCGGCGCGGCACGACGCCGCGCCCCTGTCCGGCCGTCGATCGCTTTATCCGGGACGTGGAGCCCGCACTCCGCTCGGCCCGGGACGCGATTCTCTCCCGGTTCCCCAAGGTGCGGAAGAATTCCTCGGGCTATGCCCTGGACGCCTGGCTCTCGTCCGGGGACTTGCTGGACCTGATCATAGGATCCGAAGGGACGCTGGGTCTGGTAACCGGGGTCGAATGGCGGCTGGTTCCGATTCCGGCGCACTGCGCCGGCATTCGCGCCTCGCTCAGCGACATCCGCTCCCTCGGCACGATCGTTCCCCAGCTGCTGGAGGTAGACCCGTCGTCGGTCGAGTATCTCGACGCGACCTTCCTCGAATTCGTGGGCCAGGCCGAGAACGGCGTCGCCGGCCTGCTGATGGTCGAGTTCGAAGGGGACGAATCCTCCGCCCTGACCGAGCGGCTGCGCGAGGCGCGCCGTATCCTTCGGCCCCACGCCGTGAGCCTGGACGAAGCCGCCGATCCTGCGGCACTGGACGCCCTCTGGGATATCCGGCACGCGGTGAGCCCGATCCTCGCGCGGCAGGAAGACGGCCGCCGATCGATGCAGGTGATCGAGGACGCGTGCGTCCCGCTCCCGGCCCTGGGCCGGTACATCGACGCGGTGCGCGCCGCCGGCCGGAAGCACCGGATCGACGTGGTGATGTTCGGCCATGCCGGCGACGGAAACCTGCATGTGAACCTGCTTCCCGACGTGACCATCGATGGGTGGGAGGAACGCATCCTCTCGATCTACCGTGACGTTACCGCCGCCGTGGAAGCGCTGGGCGGTACCCTGAGCGGCGAGCATGGCGACGGCCGCCTCCGGGCACGATCCCTCCACACCGTCTACGGGCCGGAGCTAGTCGAGCTGTTCCGGCGGGTGAAAGAGGCTTTCGATCCGGTCGGGATTCTGAATCCGGGTGTCAAAATCCCCTGCGCGGAAGAGCGGCCATTCGGGTCGCTCAAGATCGGCAACAGCGCCCCGCACTTGCCGGCGGACATCGAGGAATCGCTTCGCGATGTGGAGCGGTTTGCGCGGTACTCCATAAGTAGATTGGATCTGGCCGACGAGGTCCCGCTCACGGCTCACTACTCACCGCTCACCGTCTAAATGCGTCAATATCTGGACCTGATGCGTCACATCGCCGACCGGGGCCGGCCCAAGAATGACCGGACCGGCACCGGCACGCTGAGCATCTTCGGGTGGCAGATGCGGTTCGACCTTGCCGAGGGATTCCCGCTGGTCACCACCAAGAAGGTCCATCTGAAATCGGTGATCCACGAGCTGCTCTGGTTTCTGCGGGGCGAAACCAACATCGAATCGTTGAAGGTGGTGGGGGTTTCAATCTGGGACGACTGGGCCGATTCGAAGGGCAATCTCGGACCTATATATGGATACCAGTGGCGTTCCTGGCCCGCCCCAGATGGCCGCCACATCGATCAGATCGCCGAGGTGGTGCGGCAGATTCGAACCACGCCGGACTCGCGCCGCATGATCGTGAGCGCCTGGAACGTGGCGGACATTCCCGACATGGCGCTCGCGCCCTGCCACACCTTGTTCCAGTTCTACGTTCTGGACGGGAAGCTCTCCTGCCAGCTCTATCAGCGGAGCGCCGACGTCTTCCTCGGCGTGCCGTTCAACATCGCGAGCTACGCGCTGCTCACCATGATGCTCGGGCAAGTGACCGGCCTCGCGTCCGGGGAGCTGATCCACACGCTCGGCGATGCCCACCTCTACGTGAATCATGCCGAGCCGGTGAAGGAGCAATTGAGCCGGTCGCCGCGGCCGTTGCCCCGGATGCGGCTCAATCCGGCGGTCACCGAGCTCGAGGCCTTCCGCTACGAGGACTTCACGCTGGAGGCCTACGACCCCTATCCCGGGATCAAGGCGCCGGTGGCGGTGTGATCGTCTCGCTGGTGGCGGCGATGTCGGAGAACCGGGTGATTGGGCGCGGCGGCGGGCTGCCCTGGCACCTGCCCAAGGACCTGCAGTACTTCAAGAAGCTCACCGTAGACCACACCGTCATCATGGGCCGGAGGACCTTCAATGAGGTCAAACGCCCGCTCGATAACCGGCGCAACGTGGTGATCACCCGGAACCCCGACTTCAAGCCCCGCGGGGTGACGGTGGTACCCACACTCCCGGAAGCGCTCGCGTTGGGCGTCACGGAGCGGGAGGTCTTCGTCATTGGTGGGGGAGAGATCTTCCGCCTGGCGCTGCCCCGGGCCGACCGGCTCTATCTGACGCTGGTCCACGCAACAGTCGAAGGGGACACCTATTTCCCCGCGTTCGACTCGGCCGCCTGGGCGCTGGACGAGGAGGAGCGGCACGAGGCGGACGCGAAGCACGCTTTTGCTTTCACTTTTCGGCGGTATTCGCGGATCAGGGAGCTAGGGAGCTAGGGAAGCTCGACGTAGTCATTGCGAGCCGCCTTGGCGGCGAAGCAATCTCAGAGATCGCCACGGCCCCTTCGGGGCCTCGCGATGACTTGCTCCTAAGGGGTGAAAACCGAGGGAGCAGCGCGTGGATTGTCCCGACGGAACTCTGCCTCCAGTCCCAGCAACCCGGCGATGGTCGAGGCAAACTGGGCCTGAGTGAGGGGTCCCCTGACCACTGATTCCTGACTCCTGGCCCCTGGCATCAGCCCCGCCATCCAGATCCGCTCCGCCGCCGGCACGTCGCGGCCATGATCGGTCCAGTCGTCTCCCGAGCCGCGCCCGTGGTCGGTGGCCACCAGGAGCGCGGTCCGGCCGCGGTACTCCGGCATCCGCTGCACCGTCTCCCAGAGAATCCTGAGGAAGCGATCGCTCCGATGGGCGGCGTCGAGGTACAGGTCGTAGCGCCGTTCGTGGGCCCACTCATCGGTGTCGCCCAGCATGACGTAGAGCACGCGGGGCTTCCTCGTCTTCAGGTAATGGAGGGCGCCCTGCTGGGTCACGGCGTCGAACCTAACATTCCCCCAATACGGCGGCAGGTCGGCGGCGAAGTCGTTCAGCAACCGGTCCGCCGCGGTTGCCGGCATCGGGACAGGAGGACCGTCACCGTTGGCATAGAGGCCGCTGCGCGGTGCGTTGAGGATAAACGGGAGCACGTCCCATGAGCCGAAGGCCGCCACTCCGCCCCGGAATCCAGGACGCCGGCTCAGCCACTCCAGCACCGAGATGTTGGGATTCGGGATCTTGTCGTTGCTGTCGATCCGGTCATCGGCCGCGCCGGTCAGCAGCTCGTTGTACCCGGGATAGGAGAAACGTTTGCCATTGGTGAGCCGGACCAGACTTCCGGCCGCCGAATCTCCCCGGATCCAACCTGATCCGGCGATGGTTCCCCAGAGGAAGGGCAGCAGCGTCTCCCTCCTCGCCTTCGCGGTCTCCCGGAAAAACCGTCGGGCAAGTCCGGTGGTGTCGGCCACGCCACCCGATTTCGCCGAGATCAGCTCCCGTGCGGCTCCGGCGAACACTTCCTGCCACCGGACGCCGTCCATGGTCACGACGATCACGCGATCGACCGGAGGAACCGGTCGTTGGGCCGCCGCGACCGTCGCCGTACAGGAAAAAACCAGCGCAAGCACTCGGGTCCTGGACATGAAATCAGCTCCGTGAAGTCCGGTTCGACGATCCGATGCTGCCGACTTCGTCCGAAAGTCTGTCGAAAACTATTGTGTATGCTCACATTTTTCCTTACCTTAGGTTGAGTGCAGTACACGGGTCGCGTGATGAGATGCGCGCTGGACCGGCCTTACCTTCACCAAGGAGATCCGTTGGCGGTACGAATAGGGTTCGCCTATAACCAGAAGCCTGTGCTGCCGGCGCCGAAGAAAGCCGGTGATCCCGCCACCCCCGCCCTCGACAAAGCATCCCCCAGTCGAGCCCTCCGCCCCGACCTCGCTCAGCCCGACCTCTACGCCGAATGGGATGAACCCGAGACCATCGAAGCCGTCGCGGGCGCGCTCTCCGCGCTGGGCGAGGTGATTCGTCTCGAGGCGGTGAAGGACTTTCCCAAGGCGCTGCTCGACGCGAAGCCCGACTTCGTGTTCAACATCGCGGAGGGATTGTACGGGGTGAATCGGGAGAGCCACGTTCCCTCCATCTGCGAGTTCCTGGGTGTTCCCTACCACGCCTCCGATCCGCTCAGCCTGGCCCTTACGCTGCACAAGGGGCGGGCCAAGGAGATCATGGCGTACTACGGAGTGCCCACCGCGCCGTTCGTGGTGGCCAACACCCGGGCCGACGCCCGGAACGTGAACCTGCCGTTCCCGCTCTTCGCCAAGCCGGCGCTCGAGGGATCGGGGAAGGGAATCACGGAGAAGTCTCTCTGCACCAACCGGGCAAAGCTGGTGCAGGAAGTGGGAGACCTGCTGGACACCTACCAGGAGCCGATTCTGATCGAGAGCTGGCTGCCCGGACAGGAGTTCACCGTGGCCATCATGGGCAACGGCAAGGAGGCGCGCTGCCTGCCGCTGGTCGGGATACGCTGGGAAGCGCTCCCGCTCGGTGCCAAGCCGATCTACGGCTACGAGGCCAAGTGGCTCTGGGATACCCCGGAGCACCCGCTCGATCTCTTCGAATGCCCTGCCAACGTGTCCAAGGAGCTGGCCCGGGACGTTCGCTCCGCCGCGCTAGGCGCGTACCGTGTTCTGGGTTGCCGCGACTGGTGCCGGGTCGACGTCCGCTGCGATGCCGCCGGCCGCCCGATGGTGGTGGAGCTGAATCCGCTGCCCGGGATCCTGCCCAACCCGCAGGACAACTCCTGCTTCCCCAAGGCGGCGCGTGCCGCCGGGCTGACCTACGATTCGCTCATCCAGACGGCTGCGGACATCGCCTGGCGGCGCATCAGCGGCCGGTCGCTGCTCAAGAAGGCGTTCGAGCGGAAGCGGGCCGCTGCGTGAAGATCGGGATCCTGTTCGACGGAGGCGGCCACGACTGGGATCAGAAGGACGTGGCCGCGATCCTGGCCAACGTCACCGAGATCCAGGCTGCCCTCCGCCGGGCGGGGCACGAGACCGTACTGCTGCCGGTGCACCTGGGAGACGTGGGCTGGCTCCGCCGGGTCCAGCGACAGGACCTGATCTTCAACCTCTGCGAAGGCGTGAACGGCTACGCCCGGTATGAAGACTTTGCCGTGGCGGCCCTCGAGCTCACCCGGATTCCCTTTACCGGCTGCCCCTCATGGCCGGTGACCATCTGTCACCGGAAGCACATCGCCAACACCCTGCTCGCCGCCGCGGGAGTACCGGTGCCGCCGTTCATGCTGGCCCGGGGCATTACGCCGCCCACCGGTCTCAAGTATCCGGTGATTGTGAAGCCTTCCGGAGAAGACGCCAGCGTCGGGATCGACGCCGGCTCGGTCTGCGCCACCCGCAAGGCGCTCCGGGACCGGCTGGCCAAGGTCTGCGAGCAATGGGACGAAGTGCTGATCCAGGAGTACGTGCCGGGACGCGAGGTGGCCGTGGGATTCGTGGGCCGGGATATCCTGCCGCTCTCCGAAATCATTTTCGACCGGATGCCGGAAGGCAGCTGGCCCATCGTGACCTACGCCGCCAAGTGGGACATCGGCAGCGCCGAGGACCTTGGCACCGAGCCGGTGTGCCCCGCCAAGCTGGCGCCGGAGCTCACCCGCCGGGTGACCCAGGTGGCCCGCCAGGCGTGGGACACGCTGACCGGCTCCAAGGGCTACGGCCGGGTAGACCTTCGCATCACC
The DNA here is from genome assembly GCA_045403135.1 of Gemmatimonadales bacterium. GTDB lineage: Bacteria > Gemmatimonadota > Gemmatimonadetes > Gemmatimonadales > GWC2-71-9 > JABFSM01. The sequence goes on from JAXIPC010000083.1 coordinate 7,015, forward strand.
GAACCGGGCGAGGTGTACGTCTTGGAGGTGAATCCCAACCCCGATCTCTCCACCGATGCCGGTCTGGCCCGGATGGGGCGCGCCCGCGGCTGGGAATATGGTGATCTGCTGCTCCGTGTCGTCGAGGAGGCGGTGCAGCGCTCCGAGCAGACCCGTGCCGCCGAAGCGCTGACGACGCAGATCCCCGCGTGAGCCGCGCCACCGCCGCGCTCCACCAACGGCCGCTGCTTCCCGCCGACCGCCTCCGCGTCGAAGAGATGACCCGGGGTTCGGCGCTGTTCCGGGCCGGGGAGGTCTCGGTGGCGCTGGAAGTCTTCGACGCGGCCACCGGCACCGGCCGGCGACGCGATCCCGACTCTGAAACGCTGGGCGCCGAGGCCGATGGACTCCTGGTCGGATGGATCTGCTGGGGGCCCACGCCGTGCACGGTAGGGACCTTCGATCTCTACTGGATCGTGGTGGACTCCGGCTGGCAGGGGCGCGGAATCGGTGGCACGCTGGTGGCGGAGATGGAGCGACGGCTGGCCGGGCGGGCGCGCCTCATCGTGGTCGAGACGGCGGGCCGCGACGACTACGCCCCGACCCGCGGCTTTTACGCCGCGCGGGGCTACGAGGTGGGCGCGACGATCGCGGACTATTATGCTCCGGGGGATGATCTGGTGACCTACGTGAAAAGGATGTCACGCTGAGCGAAGCGAAGCGGCGGAGCCCCGCCCCTTCGCGGTACTCAGGGTGACAATCAAGGAATACCAATGTCCACCTGGCAAGAACTACTCAAACAACGCTCCATCACCAGCATCGAAGCGCTCGCCGAGCGGTTCGGGCCGGAGCATTTCCCGGTCGAGCTGCACGACAAGCTCCGGCAGGCTATCGACAATTTCGAGTTCCGGATCTCTCCTCCGATGGTGGACCTGATCAAGTCACCGGACGATCCGATCTGGCGGCAGTACATCCCCACGGTGCAGGAGCTCGATGTCGTCGACGGGATCGTCGACTCGCTGTCGGAGGACCGGGACAGCCCGGTGCCCAACATCACCCATCGGTATCCCGACCGGGCGCTTTTCCTGGTCTCGCCGGTGTGCGCCAGCTACTGCCGGTTCTGCACCCGGCGACGTAAGGTGGGCGATCCGGAAAAGATTCCCATGTCCCAGTTCGAGTCGGCGTTTCAGTATCTCGAATCGCACCCCGAGATCCGGGACGTGATCATGTCGGGGGGAGATCCTCTGATGCTCTCCGACCGGCGGCTCGAGGGTATCCTCACCCGGCTCCGCGCCATGCCGCACCTGGAGATCATCCGGATCGGGAGCCGGGTGCCCTGCCACCTGCCCGAGCGGATCACCCCGGAGCTGTGCGACACCCTCAAGAAGTTCCACCCGCTCTTCATCAACACCCACTTCAACCACCCGGACGAGCTCACGCCGAGCGCGGTGCGCGCCCTGGGCATGCTGGCCGACGCCGGTATCCCGATGGGGTGCCAGACGGTGCTGCTCAAGGGGGTCAATGACACGCCCGAGGTGATGGTGCGGCTGATGCAGCGGCTGCTGATGGCGAGGGTGCGGCCCTACTACATCTACATGGCGGACCAGGTGGCCGGGGGCGAGCATTTCCGCACCACCATCGAGACCGGGCTCACCATCATGAAGGCGCTCCGGGGCTGGACCAGCGGGCTCGCCAATCCCCACTTTGTGATCGATGCGCCGGGTGGCGGCGGCAAGGTGCCGCTGCTGCCGGAATACGTGGAGAGCATCGATGAGAACGAGGTGGTGATGCGGAACTTCAAGGGTGAGCGGTACACCTATCGGCAACCCAAGGGTCCGCCGGTTCCCCGAAGGGAGATGTCCGAGCCCGAGTACCTGCTGCAGATGTCACCCTGAGCGTCGTGAAGGGGCGGGACTCCGCCGCCTCGCTGCGCTCAGCGTGACAGCGTCCACCCCCGTACCCCCGCCAACCAGCTGTACGGATCGATGCTCACACCCTCGACCCGCTTCGCCACGCCCGCCACGTTCGTCGGCGTGTAGAGCCAGATCGCCGGGACATCCTGGTTGAGTTGCGCGATGGCCTCGTGCCAGATCCGGCGTGCCTCGGCCACCGATCCGGTGATGCTTGAAGCGCGCCGGAAGAGGGAATCGAAGGCCGGGCTCCGGTAGTGGCTGTAGTTGAGGACACCGATGCCCGCGCTGGTCCACTGGTCGGCCAAACCGCGGGGGCTCGGCTCGTCGAGCCACGCCCCGAGGAAACTCTCGAACCTTCCCGTCCGGAGCCGCTCCTGAAACACCGGGAGGTCCACCGACGTGATGGTCGCTCCGATGCCGATCCTCCGCCACATTTCCTGAAGGATCTGAGCCAGGTTCCGCCGCGCGGCGCTCGTCGCCGGCACCAGGACGTCGATTGACAGCGCGCGACCCCCGCGCCGCCGGACCCCGTCATTTCCGCGTCCCCATCCCGCGGAATCCAGCGCGGCGGCCGCGGCGGCGGTATCGAACCGTGCGACGGGAATCGACTCGTCGTAGATCCAGAGGATGCGAGAGAACGGACCGGGCGGCGCGACCGCCCCGATCCCGACCGCCGCGCGCGCGGCCGTGCCGCGGTCGGTGCCTGTCGCCAGCGATCGGCGCAGCGCGGGATTCTTGACGGCCGCGGCTCCCGGCGCATCCAGGTTGAATCCCAGGAAGCCGTACACCGCCGCGGGGTAGGACATCGTTGCGATGGCGGTGTCGGCCGCGACCCGGGCTACCCGGGCCGAATCGCCGATAGACTCCAGCAGGTCGGCCTCATGGCTCAGCAGGAGATTGAGGGCGGCGTCCTGATCTTCGGTGAACCGCCACACGATGCGCCGGATCGACGGCGCAGGGGAGCCGCCCTGACTCCGGTCCAGGGAGAGCGACTGCCCCTTCACCCATACGCCCAACCGGTAGGGACCCGACCCGACAACCCGCGACTCCGCCGGCGTATCCGCCCAACGCGCCCGCGGAACCGAATCCCAGAGGTGACGGGGCAGCACGCGCACGTGCCAGGTGGCGTCGTACCACTGCTCCGGATCCGGGGCGGCAAACCGGATCAGCACGGTGGAGTCGTCCGCCGCGGAGGCGGTGATCCGGCCGGCCAGGGTGGAGCGGGCCTGCGCGTCGAGCGCACTGTCCGCATATGCATCGAACGAAAAGACCACGTCGGCGGCGGTGACGGGAACACTGTCGTGCCACCGGGCACCTTCCCGCAGGTGAAAGCGAAGGGTCAGCGAGTCAACCCGATCCCATCGCGCCGCGAGCCGGGGTGCCAGTGCCCCGCTGTCGAGCGGGGAGCCGCCACCCGGCAGGTCCGCGAGCCGCTCGTAAATGAGATCGCTCACGTCGCGCCCGACTGTTCCCCCCACCAGGGGAGGCAACAAGGCGTCGGGCTCGCCGGTCGCGGCGATCACCAGGGTGTCGCAGCGGACGCAATCGGCTCCAACGCCGCAGCCCACGCCGAGGAGCAATAGCCAGGCGACCAGTAGTCTGACACCGGCGTGGGGTGGCGGTACCACAATTCTCGCCCCACCTGGGTGACGCGGGCATCCGGTGTAGTCTGGCCGCCAATCGCTCATCGGCTCACTCCTGCCTGGCTGCATGGGACTGCACGATTGTTAAGGCGGTCAACCCAATATGGTTAGCTGGGGTTGGTGGCGATACTGTCAAATATCTGTGATGCTTAGTCTTTGTAGGCATGGGAGTTGCGATAGCATATGTCGAGAAGATTGACAGTTAACCACGACCCGGAGATAGACCAGAATGCGCACCAGCCGATTGCTCCTCGCCCCTCTGCTCGCTGCCGCGTTGGTCTCGGCTGCCTGCTCCGGGGGGGCCAATCCCCTGGACCCGCAGGGCTCATCGGTCTCCGCGCCCCCTGAGATCTCTCCGAGCCTGCTCGGCGGCCTCCTCGGCAAGAAATACCTGTCCTGCGCCGCGCTTCCGGCCAAGTCCGAGAGCAGCTCGGTCGGCCTCCTGGGCGGCGTGATCAGAGTCGGCCCGCACAAGCTGGTGATTCCACCGGGCGCGGTGCTGAGCAGGACGACGATTACTGCGCGGATCTCCGACGGCGATACCTCCAACTCGATCCAGTTCTCCCCGGAAGGGTTGAAGTTCCGGGTGCCGCCGGTGCTGGTCATCAGCTACGCCAATTGTACCGTCAGTGGCGGCATGCTCGGCCTGCTGCAGTTCGCCTACACCACGGACGATCTGAGCAGCATCCTCGAGATCCTGCCGGCCGTGGCGAACCCGTTCAACCAGACGGTCGTCGGAACGATCAGCCACTTCTCCCGCTACGCGGTAGCGTACTAGACGATGGAAGAACGGCTCCCCGCAGCTCTTCCAGAGCCCCCCGATTCGGAGATTCGCCCAGCCGGCGACCTCCTTCGGATCGGACGGGCCCACGACCGCGCCGGCCGCCTGGACGACGCGGTCGCGGCGTTTGAGCAGGCGGTGGAAGTCGCCGAACGCTCCGGGGAGCTTGCGGTTCTGGCTGAGGCGCAGCGGCGCCATGGCGTGGTGCACCACCGTCGGGGTCGCGACGCCGAGGCGCGCGAGCTCTGCCGCCGCAGCTATTACGGCGCCCTGGGCATGGGCGACCTGGCGCTGGCCGGTGAAGCGCTCAATGCGCTGGGCGGCTTCGACTTCGAATCGGGTCAAATGGCCCAGGCCCGCGCCACGTACCAGAAGGCGCTCTCGCTCGCGTTCAGCAGCGAAGAGTTGCGCGGACGGATCGAGCAAAACCTCGGCATTCTGGCCACGATCCACGGAGACCACAAGGCGGCGCTGGATCACTATCGGCGCTCGCTCCAGGCGTTTGAGTCCGCGGGAGACGCACGCGGCATCGCCATCGCCTATCACAACCTCGGGCTGATCGCATTCAATCGCGGCCAGTTGGTTGACGCCGAGCAGCATTTTATCCGCAGCGGCGAAGGGGCCGCGCGGATCGGCGACGTGCACCTGCAGGGCCTCTGTCTGCTCAGCCAATCCGAGGTGTGCCACACTCGCCAGCAATACGGCGACGCGATGCGGCGGGCCGAAGCGGCCCTGGTGATCTTCGAGCAGCTCGGCGCGCGGATGGACAAGTCGGCGGCCTACAAGGTGATCGGCATGGTGTTCCGGGACACCGGCCGGCCGGCCCTGGCCGAAGAGCGCCTGCGCGCCGCCATCGGGCTTGCCGTGGAAACCGGCTGGGTGCTCGGGCGAGCCGAGGGCTCCCGGGAGCTGGCCCGCCACTACCAGACTGCCGGACGCAATCAGGATGCGCTGGTGCTGCTCAACGAGGCGCACCAGCTCTTCAACGGGCTCGACGCGCGCCACGATCTGGTGGACGTGGCCCAGAAGATGGCGGCCCTCGAGGAGACCTTCCTCGCCGTGGTGCGGGAGTGGGGCCAGTCGATCGAATCGTCGGATGAGTACACCTTCGGCCACTGCGAGCGAGTGGCCACCTATGCGGTCGCGGTGGGCGAGGCCCTCGGGCTCGACGCCATGCAATGCACCACGCTCCGCCTCGGCGCCTATCTCCACGACGTCGGCAAGGTCCGGGTGCCCCACGAGATCCTGAACAAGCCGGGCCGCCTCACCACCGCCGAATTCGACACCATGAAGCTCCACACGGTGTACGGCATCGAGCTGCTGGCCGGGGTCGAATTCCCCTGGGACATCAAGCCGCTCATCCGCTCCCACCACGAAAAGCTGGACGGCACCGGGTATCCCGACCAGCTCAAGGGGGACGAGATTCCTCTCGGTGCGCAGGTCATCTGTATCGTCGATGTGTTCGACGCGCTGACCACGACCCGGAGCTATCGCCCCGCCATGTCGCGCGAAGCCGCGCTGGCCGAGCTGGAGCGCTGCCGGCACTGGTGGAGGCCCGAGGTATACGGGGCCTTCATGGCGTCGGTGGGAGCATCCGGGTGGCAGGAGGTGGCACCCGCCTCGGTGTAGCCCTCAGTCATTGCGAGGCCCGCAAGGGCCGAAGCAATCCCCCCGGAAGATCGCCACGGCCTTCCGGGCCTCGCGATGACAACCGTTCGTCCCTCCGGGTAGATTCCAGAACATGCCGTCCGCGATCGCCCTGGTCACCGGGGCCACGTCGGGTATCGGCCGGGCTACCGCCTTCGCGTTGGGGCGGGCCGGGTACAGGGTCGGCGTGTGCGCGAGGACTCCGGCCCGGGTGGACGGCTTGCTTGGCGACCTGCGCGCCGAAGGGATCGACGCGCCGGCCGAGCCGCATGCGACCATGGCCACCAATCTTCGCAGCCTCTATCTCGTAACCCGCGAGGTGCTCCCTGGTATGAGGGCTCGCCGGAGCGGATTGCTGGGGTTCACGCTGACCCCCGCGCTCGAGAACATACTCGGGCCGGAAGATGTGGCCCAGACCATTCTCGATGCCATCCGGATGCCGCCGCGCGCGCTGGTCAGCGAAATCGACATCCGGCCGGCGAATCCATGACCGACTCCACCGTCAACCCTCCAGGCGTTTTCATCGACCGCTGTATCTGCCGGAACCGCAGCTTCGAGGAGCTCCTGCCCGAAGCGCGAGCGGGTTCCTGGAGTCTGGCCGAGCTGATTCGGGTGACCGGTTGCGGGGGGCAGTGTGGGCTCTGTCGCCCGTACCTTCGCGAAATGCTGGCCACCGGCCGAATCACCTTTACCGAGCTCCTGCCGATGGAGCCGGCGTGATCGAGGTGACGAGGGAAACCGGCGCGGCGCGCCCTCCGCTTTCGCCACCCTCGAAGTCCGGGTTGCTCACCGGGATCAACCGCCCCGGCCCGCTCACCCTCCCCGCGATGACCGCGGGATGGCTGGGGATCTACTTATCGTATCAGGGGAGCTGGCTCGGAGTCATCCTGGCGCTGCTCTGCACTGTCGGGGGGTTCTGGGCCATGCGCCGGGGCCGGCTCCTCGCGCGCCGCCAGCGCGCCAGGCTTGAAGGCGCCATCGCAGCCTCGGTCGCCCGGAATCGCGAGCTCGAGCTGCTCCGCCGGCTCGGCTCCACGCTGCTCGACGTCCAGAGCAGCCGAGAGCTGCTGGACCAAGTGGTCCAGCTTTCCGCCAATCTCCTCCTGGCGGAGGGCGCCGCGATCATGCTGGTGGCGGAGGAGGGCCGATTCCTCCGGGTCGCCGCCGGCGCAGGGCTGCTGGGGAGCGCCGGCGGCAGCCTCCTGCCGATCGACAAGTCGCTCGCCGGATGCGCGGTGCTGAACGACGAGCCGATCACCTCCGACGATATGGAGCGCGATCCGCGAAACTTCTCCATCGATACGCTGCCTCCCACGCTCGACCGGGCCATCTGCGTGCCGTTACGATCGTCCGGGGTGGTGATCGGGGCCGCCTGCGCCTACAATCGGCTCGACGGGAGGACGTTCGACGAGCACGACGTTGCGCTGCTGGGGGCGCTCGGCGAACAGGTTGCCGTGGGCCTCGATCGGGCAACGATGCTGGAGGAAACCCGCCGGAACGAGAAGGAGCTGGCCAACAAGAACCGGGAGCTGGTGCGGGTCACCAAGCTCAAGGACGAATTTCTGGCCAACATGTCTCACGAGCTCCGGACCCCGCTCAACGCCATCATCGGTTTCTCCGAGCTGATGCTGATGCCGGGAGCCGGCACGCTCGACGAGCAGCAGCGCGACTTTCTGGAATCGGTCGCCCGAAACGGCCGCCACCTGCTGGGCCTGATCAACAACATCCTCGATCTCTCGAAGATCGAGGCCGGCCGGATGACGGTGCACCTGACCCGAGTCGATCTGCGGGAGTCGATCCAGGGCGCGGTGACCGACACCGGGAGCCTGCGCTCGGCCAAGCGGCAAGAGGTGAGGATCGAGGTCGGAACCGAGCCGCTCTTCGTCGTGGCCGATCACATCCGGGTGCGGCAGGTGCTCTTCAACCTCCTCTCCAACGCCTCGAAATTCACGCCGGAAGGGGGAACGGTAAGCCTGTCCGCGCTCCGGACCCCGGTTCCTCTCCCCATTCCGGCCGACCGCGCTGGTGACAAGCCCCGGCTGGCCAGCCGCGACGCGGTCTGGGTGTCGGTGCAGGACAGCGGCATCGGGATCCGACCCGGCGACATGGGCAAACTGTTCCAGGTCTTCAGTCAGGTCGACAGCTCCTCCACCCGGCAGCAACAGGGCACCGGGCTCGGGTTGGCCCTCTGCAAGCAGTTCGTGGAGATGCACGGTGGAACCATCGGGGCCGAGTCGGTTTTTGGGGGTGGCAGCACGTTCTGGTTCATCCTCCCGGTCGAGGGGCCGATCCGGCAGCCGGGATGATTTCGAGCGGGTGCTGGTACGCTACGCCCGTCGCATACCAGCAAAAAGGCTCACCAGCACCAGGAGGATCCCGCACACGGCCACAATCGCGGCTCCGGTCGGCAAATCCAGGCGATACGAGGCCCAAAGTCCGAGCAAACTCGCGGTGGCGGCAATCACCCACCCGACCGCCAACCGCCCCAGCCAGCGGCGGGCCAGCATCACTCCACAGACGGCAGGCACGATCAGGTACGCAAATGTCAGGAGCACCCCGGCCAGGCGCACGAAGCTGACCACCACCAGCGCAAACGCCGCGTAGAACAGGAAGTCCCACAACCGTACTTTCAGTCCGCTCGCTTCCGCCTGTTCCGGATCGGATGATATCAGCGCGAAACGCCGGTGGAACGTGCCATAGAATCCAGCCAGCACCGCGAAGATGGCGGCGCGCTGCCCGACTTCCGCCGCTGTGACGTTGAGGATATCACCGGTCAGCAAGTGCTCCAGCTCTTCCTTTCCGCCCGCCACCCGGCTCAGCAGAAGGATCACCCCCGCGGCGGCCACCACGAACGTGATACCGATGACCGCCTCCTGCGGCACGTTGCGTTTCCGGCTTCCGCGCGACCAGCTGAAGAACGCCGCGCCCAGAAACGTCACGCCAAGCGAAATCCAGAACGTGATCCGGTCATTGAAGTGATGGCCCAGGATGAGGGCCACACAGGTTCCCAGCGTCGCGACCTGAGCCAGCGCCAGGTCCACAAAAATCACCTCGCGCTCCACCACGTGCAGCCCGAGATACACCAGCAGCGGCGGGAGGATGAGGCACGCAGCCAGGGGCCACTTCATTATCTCCCACGCCACCTGGAAATCACCGGGATTCATTTCGTCGCCTCCAAGGCGGCGGCCAGCGTCCGCACCAGATGATCCATGAGCTCAAAGTACGTAGCGGTATTCTGAATCGCTCCGGGCTGCTGTGGGATGTCGAGCACAACCGCGCCAGTCTGCCGGGCCACGGTTTCTGCCGTCCTACGATTCTGGTAAGGCTGCACCAGAATCACCCGCGCCTTCGTGGCTTGCATCGTGCTCACCACCTTCGCCAGATGCGCCGGAGAGGGCGCGATGCCCGGCTTTGGCTCGAGCGTCTCGACGACATCCAGATGGAAACGCTCGGCCAGATAGACGAAATCCTTGTGGTATGTCACGATCTTCGCGCCGCGAAACGGCTCGAGCAGCTTTTGCCACTCCGCCAGCTTCCGATCGACGGTGGCATCAAATCGCTTGAGATTGGCCTTGAACGTTTCCCCCGCCGCCGGGTTGACCTGGGCAAAATGACCGGCAATCTGCGCGGCGATGATTTTGGCGTTCAGAGGGTCCAGCAGGAAATGGGGATTCCCGAGTGAGTGTACATCCCCCTTGGAGCGATCGAACGTCGCGGGAACTTCCAGCATCGTGATGCCTTGTGACGCCACGATGCGACCGGGTGCGCCGGAGGCGATCCTGCCGTTGCGCGCATTGTCGAGCAAGGGCGGCAGCCAGCCAAGCTCCAGCTCCGCGCCCCCTTCGATCAGCACATCGGCACGGTTGAGGGTGACGAGGTGGCTGGGTTTCGCATCCACGAAATGTGGGTCTTCGGTCGGCTTGGCCAGCGCCGTGACCTCGACGAGGTCGCCGCCGATTTCCCTGGCAAGCGCCGCAAAATCCGGTGTGGTCGCCACGACATTGAGCTTCTTGGGAGGCGACGTGCCGACTCCGGAAATGGCGATCAACCCGGCGGCTGCCGTCCTGAGTATGCCAATGGTCTGCATATGAATCCCGTTTGCCTCTAGAATTTGTGTGCTGCGTGCGCGCCGAGTATGAACTCGAACTGCAACCACAGCGAATGATCGGCACCGATTCCCCTGCGGTGATCGTAGTTGTACTGCAGCCGCACCTTCGAGAATTCGGTGGGATACCAGGTCAGGTTCGGGGACACCCGAGATCGCTCGGCACGTAGTGCCGCGTCGAACGCTGCGTTGCTGCCGCTGACGAAGTCCCCGCGCAGCCCTGCCACGATGCGTGGCTTGATTCCCCACAGCAGCTGCGAATAGAAGCCGCGATCCCGCAGTCTTTGCCCGGGCAGCGTAACCAGCGGGTCCTCCGCCGAAACGCGCTCGGCGGCGTCATATCGGCGGAAGAGGGCCTCGGTCTGGAAGGAGACGAAGGGAAAGCCCGCGCTCGCGGTGGCGGACTTCCATTTCCAGTAGAGATCGGCGCCATAGATCCGGGTTCGCGCGGCAGACCCGGAATTATTCGGGCCGAATGCCGCCGATGCCCCAACGAGCAGGGTGTGCGTACTTGACAGGTCGAAGGACGCGGTAATCCGTGGCACGATGAGGAAGTCCGAGAGTCGGCGCACCTCGCGCGTGACCGGAACCCCGCCGTGAATCTCGGCGGACTCATCCGAGCGAAAGCTGAAGGCCGTCCCACCGGTGCTGTTCAGGACGCTGACCATGGCTTCGGTATACCAGCGCGTCGGCACGAGCCAGGAGAGCCTCGCGCCCTGGCTTCGCAGCCCATCAGGACCGAACATGCGATTGAGCACCAGCGGCTGGTCGACGAAGGACCACGAGTGCGGGTGTTGCGGATTCTGGCGACCGAACTCGGTAAAGAACTGTCCGCCTTTGAGTTGGAGGTTCCAGCGCAACGACGTAGTCAGGAAATAGACTTCTTCCAGCTCGACGCCGGTCTCCCCGCCGGGATCCAGCTTATAGACGATGTTGGCGAAGCCTTTGAAGTAGGGATCCACGGCCCCATCCAGCGTCAGCTCGGCGTTGGGAATGGTGAATCCGCGTACCGCGGGATCGTGATCGCCGAGCTGCAGCGAGCCGACGTTCGGCTCGCTGGACCAACCGAAGTCCGACAGTCCGTCGAAACCGATGTTCATATAGACTCCGCCGGTACGCACCGGCTGGGCCTGCAGCGGTTGCTGCTGGTCCGGCTTTGTGGCCGACTCTCCGTCCCCACGCGCCAGGGTATCCATCCGTGCCTGCAGCGAACGAATCGCGGCGGCCAGGGAATCCAGCGTTTTGCGCTCCCCCACCCGGTGGATCGAGTCCGCACGAGCGCGGGCCGCGCTGTCGGCGCGGGTGCTGTCAGGTTTTTGGGCCGCGGCCGTCGAGGCGCCGAGAAGCCCGATGATCACCGCGGCAAGCGGTGTTCGCATGATCTCCCTCCAGTTGAAACCAGGACGCAAAAAATGCCGGTATCAGCCGAAGAGAGGAGGTGCTCGGGAGAGGGGGCGACCGGAGCGCGACTCCGCCAGCGGAGCCGGAAAGGACGGTTCGGAGTACCTGGTTTCGGGCGACAAGCTCCGCCACGCGTCCGGCAGGAGCGCGGGGGCGAAGCGAGTGGTGTGTGCCGTGGAGCGAATAGCGCAGCCATCCGCGTGGCACGCACTGCTCGACTCGAAGTGGCTGCCAGTGGTTTCGGCGCCGCGATCCCGGCTGTGGAAGATCAACCCGTCGACCAGGGGCAGACGACCGCCGCCGCTGGTGAACAGGACGATCAAACAGGCCGAAATCAGCCGGCCAAGGGGAGCGCGGACCATGGTGGGAATTTACTCTGGGGCGGGTCTACTGGCTATCGTCCAGTGCTTGGCGCACCGCCCAGGCGAGCTCGCCGCGGGTGAACGGTTTGTGGAGGAAATGCACGTCGGGAATGATCGACCCGTTGCCGGTGAGGGCATCTTCGGTGTACCCCGACAGGAAGAGGACCGGAAGCGCCGGGTACAGCGCGTGGAGGCGGGTCATCATCTCCACGCCTCCCATCTGGGGCATGACCATGTCCGTCACGATCAAGTCGACGGCCGCCGCGGCACCGTTCAACATCTCGAGGGCTAGCACACCGTTGTTCGCTTCGAGCACGGTATAGCCCATCCCCCGCAGTATTCGCGCGGTGGGAATGCGCACCGCCTCGTCGTCTTCGACCACCAGGACCTTTTCCGTGCCGCGGGGCTCGCTGGCCGGCTTCGTCGGGATGGCCTCGTTCGACGTCCCGCCGGCTTGGGGGAGGTACACCTTGAACGTCGTGCCGGCGCCCGGCTCGGTGTAGTACCAGATGTGCCCCTCCGCCTCGGTCACGATTCCGAAACAGGTCGCCAGTCCCAGGCCGGTACCGCGCCCGATCTCCTTGGTGGTGAAGAACGGCTCGAAAAGGTGCTCCGCCACGTCCGGCGGAATCCCGGTGCCGGTATCGGTGACCGCCAGCAGCACGTAGGGTCCGGGTACGACGCCCGGATGCATTTTGGCGTAGTCCGCATCCAGCTCCACCGGCCGGGTCTCGATCGTCAGTCGTCCTCCGCCCGGCATCGCGTCCCGGGCATTTACGGCCAGGTTCAGCAGGACCTGGCCGATCTGGCCCTGATCCGCCCGCACCAGCGGGAGCCCGTCGGAGACTTTGGTCACCAGCTCGATATTCTCCCCGATCACCCGCCGGAGGAGCCGGTCCAGGTCGACCAGGACAAGATTCAGGTCCAGCAAGGTCGCCTGCACGACTTGGCGGCGTGAGAAGGTCAGCAATTGCCGGGTCAGCGCTGCGGCACGTTGCGACGCGTAGCTCACCTCGCCCAGGTAAAGGCGTCCCGGGTGCTCCGGAGGCAGGGTCTCGCCCGCGGCCTCGGCGCCACCGACGATCGCGGTCAACAGGTTGTTGAAGTCGTGCGCCACCCCGCCGGCGAGCCGCCCGATCGCCTCGAGCTTCTGCGACTGCAGCACCTGGCCCTCGAGCATCTTGCGCTCGGTGATGTCCCGCGAAGCGGACAGGATTCCGGGTGTGTCGCCGTTGGCCGCGGGCACGCGGCGATAGAGGGTCTCCATCCACATCCACTTTCCATCCTCGCGGCGGACCCGATAGGTGGCCGTCGCCACGCCAGGGCTCTCCGGGCGGATCACCTCGTTGCGTGCGTGGTGCATCGACCCGAGGTCCTCGGGATGGACGAGCTGCTCCAACGGGGTCGACTCCAGATGGCCCGCAGGATATCCCAGGAGGGCGCTGCTGGACGGTGACAGATACAGAATCCGTCCGTTCCCATCCCTAAGGCTCACGATATCCCGCGCGTTCTCCGCGAGGAGCCGGTACCGCCCCTCGCTCTCCGTCAGGTGGTGGGTGGTCTGGCTGACCTGCCCGACCATGGCGTTCAGCGCTCGGGCAAGCTGCCCGACCTCTCCCGGGGCGGATTCATCGGCGCGGAGCCACCGCTCGCCGCTCGCCAGGCGCTCGGCACCGTAGGCGATGGCTTCAATGGGGCGCCCGATCCAGCGGCCGAGCAGGAACGCCCCGGCGCCACCCAGGGCGAGTGCCACAACCACGAGCAGAATGGCGCCCCGCAAGTAGGCGTTCGCCGGGGCCATGACGGCCGCCTCGGGCGCATGCAGGAGGAAGACGAACGGGGTTCCGGCGGGCTTCGAGGCAATCCCGATGTAGGTGGTCCGGTTCCAGGTAAACCGGGAGACGGTGTCGGGGTGCAGGGCCTCGGCCGGTGGCGGCGGAATGAATCGGGTGAGATCGGTCCACACGCCTGAGGACGGATCGCCGGCGACATACCGGATCGAAGCACCGAGCAAGTCGGCGACCGCGTCCGCCGTCCGTCTGGAGAGGATTGTCCGGGTGCGCTGAACCACCACGCCGGCCGACGTGTCGCCCCGAAGCACCGGTACCCGGGCATCGGAATACGCCATGGTGTCGTTGAGCCGGCCGTAGGGCCCCACCCGTCGCACGGCCGGTCTGGGATCCGCCGGGGGCCCCAGCCAGGGTGGGCCGCCGGGTGGGCCAGCCTCCATCCGGGTCCGGCCCATCGTATCGACCAGGGCAAGGACACTGCGACGATCGGTGGGTACTCCCGCCTGGAGAATCTGCTGCGCGCGCGCGCGCTGTGCCGCGGTGGCCTGCGGGGCGAGCGCGGCCGCCAGGGCGGGCTCTGCGGCGAGCCGGGTCAGGCGGGTCAAGGTTTCGCGCGGGGCGGTGGCGCCCGACTCGGCGAACCGGGAAGCCAGCGATCCCAACCGCTCATTGAACGACGCTGCCGTCTGCCGGCGCACGGCACGGTACGACATCCAGGAGAGGCCGCCCGCCACGACGAACAGCAATCCCAGCACGAGCAAGGCAATCCGTACACTCAACGATCGATTGAGCTGGATCATGGTGACTCTCCGCTCAGCGCTCGGCGGACGCCGGCGCCTTCGAGGACCTCGCTCCCGGCCCCATCCCGGCCGAAGCTCCCCGCCGGATCAGCTCCAGATGGGGGGCCAGCAAATTGGCGAACATTCTCGCGGTCGTGGCCGCCTTGTGGTGATCTCCCAAGGACCGCGACAGCACTCCCAGCGTTCCCACCGCCCGCCCCGCCACCGTGAGGGGAACGATCAGCTCTTCGCCCTCCTCCACCGGGCAGACCAGCCACTCGCGCTCACCTCGGAGCACCGGGGCGCCGGGAAAGGCATCGATTGCCATCGCCGGAATGTCCGCGAAGGGCCGCGGCGCTTCGGGATCCAGGGCGATGATCTCCTCGTCGCCCCAGCGCAGGTGCAGGGTGATCCGCTCGTGGGGCAGCAGCCCGCGCATCCCCTCCGAGAAACGACCCAGCGCCTCGCCAAGATGCCCGGTGGCCGCCAGCGCTTCGGCCGACCGGATCAGCGGCAGGGCCGGGGTATCGACCGTGTCCAGTTCCGCCTTGAGTCCCGCCACCTCGGCGCCGAGCCGGAACCCGGCCACGCGGCTGGCCACCAGCAGCCCTGCCACGGCGAGCGTCTCTTCATCGTCCGGACGGTAGGCCTCACGGGCCACGCTGCCGATCAGCAGATATCCCACGCATTGTCCCGCCACGTCGAGCCGGGCTCCCAGAACGGCCCGCGCCGGCTGGGGCTCGTCCCCATTGCTCCCGATGGCCCACGGACCGCCCTTATCCAGCTCGGTAAGGTCATCGAGCACCAGCGTCGGCGCGTTGCCGAAGCGGGCTAGAATCACGGAGAAAGGCTCGGTGACGCTCCCGGACCGGGTGCGCCGACGCGGAGCGTGGCCGGAGAGCGGCACCAGGCAGCCCTCCACGGTGGCGCTGGCCAGAATCTCGAGCCGGTCATGGGGCAGCAGGGGGTAGATCACGCCGCTCAGTCGCCGCACCAGGTCGGGCCCATTGGCGGCCTCGGCCGCTACCCGCGCGATGTACCCCGGAAGGGCCTCCCGGGTCATCACCGGTTCCAGGGTCGCGTGGGGAGCCGCTGCGGACATGACCTCGGCGAGCGGGGCCAGCGACATGACCAGCCGAGCCGCGAGCCGCTTCAAGGCCAGCGCCTGGACCGGACCGAAGGCGGCCCGCTGGAAGCTTCCCAGGAGGATCACCGCCACGTCGCGTCCCTCGTGCCGCACCGGGACAGCGATAGCCGAGCCGTACTTTGCCTGCCGCAATACCTCCTCGAGCTGGTAGAGCTGGTCCTGGAGGAGGTGTCGCTCCGGCACCGGAACATCGACCGAATCCTGGGCGAGGGCGTCAGGTCCGAGCAGGACAACCCCGCCAGAGGTGGGGAACAGCCAGAGGGCGAAGAGGTCGTGGGCAACCTCGACCGCCGTGGTGGAGGCCAACGCCAAATGCCAGGTCGCCAGGGCGACCGGGTCGGGCGCGCGCCCCTCGAGTGGGAGGAGAGGAACGAGCGGATCAGCCAGGGGGGCCGCCGTCTCGGCAACTGTCATAGTGCGGGAAAGTGCAGAAGGCATGCCGGGTATAGCCTATCGCCCAACTCATTGCTTGGCAAGTAATTGCGACACAAGGCTGGGGGAGCTGTCGCATCCGGCTCCGGTGTCGTGCGGCGCGAAAGGCGGGGGGCCAGGGGGCTCCAAAGCAATTATTTCATCAGCCCGTTCTCCACCACATAACGCACCAGGTCGGCGTTGGTCCCGAGCCCCATCTTCTCTAGGAGCCGGGCCCGATAGGTGCTCACGGTTTTGGCGGAGAGCCCAAGGCTCTCCGCGACCTCCTTGACCGACAATCCACTGCCCAGGCCTCGAAACACTTCGAACTCGCGATCGCTCAGCCGCTCATGGGGAGCTCGTCCCGGTCCGTTATCGATAGAGGTTGCAAGCCTTTCCGCCAGTGTGGCGCTGACGTAGCGTCCGCCCCTCGCCACTCGCCGCACGGCTTCGACCAGCTGCTCGGGCGAATGATCCTTGGTAAGGTACCCCGCGGCTCCGGCGCGCAGCGATCGCAGGGCCCACTGGTCTTCGGGATGGACGCTCAACACCAGCACTTTCACGCTGGGATGGCGCTCCCGAAGGGTCCCCAGGGTCTCGACGAAGTTCGACCCGGGCATGCTGACGTCGAGCAGCAGCACGTCCACCGGCACCGCCGCCAGCAGCAGCATCAGCTCAGCCGCGGTGGACGCCTCACCAATCACGACGATGCCGGCCCCATCGGTCGCGATCCGTCGCAGACCCTCTCGCACGACCGGATGGTCATCGGCGATGGCAAGCCGGATCATGCGGTCCCGCCCGACGGTTTCGGGACGCGGAGCGACACGCTGGTTCCCTCGCCCGGCCTACCGGCAATACGGAACTCCCCGCTACAGGCCAGCGCCCGTTCCCGCATGCCGACCAGGCCCAGGGAATCGGTGCCGTCCAGCCGCTCGCCGGGAATGCCGCACCCGTTGTCGGTCACATCGAGCTCGAGCCCGGCACCGCTCCAGCAAAACCGGATCGCCACCCGGGTGGCTCTCGCGTGTCGGGCCACGTTGGTCAGTGCCTCCTGGAGGATGCGGAATACCGAGCTACCGATGTCGTCCGGGACGGGCATCCCGTCGGTCGAGACCTCCAAGGCCACGTCGGCGCCGGTGCGGCCGGCGAACTCCTGCCCTTGCCACTCGATCGCCGCAGCCAGGCCCAGCTGATCGAGTACACTGGGCCGAAGCGCGGTAGCAATCCGGCGCACGGCGCCCAGGGTCCCGTCAACCCGCTGAATGACCGACTGGCACTGGTCCAGAAGCACGTGGTCCCGGGGCAGCCGGCTCTTCATCCACGCCACGTCGAGCTTGAGACCGGTGAGCGCCTGCCCCAGCTCGTCGTGAATCTCCCGGGCGATCTTGGTGCGTTCTTCCTCTCGTACCCGCTGCAACCGGGCCGCGAGCGCGCGGAGCTGCCGCCGCGACTGTCCCAGCCGTTCCGCGGCGCTGTGGCGGTCGGTGATATCGCGCTGAATCCCGAAGTGTCCCGCGATCCGGCCCCGATCGTCGTAGACGCAGATGTAGTCACCCTCGATGCGCATCGGGGTGCCGTCCAGCCGCCGTTCATCGGTGTCGGTGTGGAGCCGGCCTCGATCGAAGAACTCGCGCCACACCCGCTTGCCGCCCTCCAGATCGTGGGCATGGAAGTGGGCCGGGGTCAGCCCGAGCAATTCCTCGGGGGCGCTCGCCCGGTATTGCGCCAGGATGGCGGCGTTCACCTTGGTCATCCGGTTGTGGGTGAACACGTATTCGAGTGCCGCGTCCTTGTCCACGTGTTCGCCCCACTCCACCGCCTCGTCCAGCATCATGAAAAAGAACCCGTCCAGCGACTGGGAGAAGAACAGCTCCAGCAGGCGCGGGTTGTCCGGGCCCCTGGGGATCACCATCGTATCTCCAATGTACCCCGCGAGTCGGAAGGGGCTAGAAGGTTTTCTCTTCGGCCAAGACATTGACGGTCGTCGGCGTCGGCCGGCCACACGCGGCCGGGCCGCCGCCGGGGCCGGTTAGTTCGTCACGGTGACGGTGCCCGACATGGCTGCGCCGTGGACCGTGCATTGATACGTGAAGGTACCCGCCGTGCCGAAGGTCCGCTCGAAGGTGCCGCTGCGTTGTGTCGGCGACGCCGGACCGTCCGCAAAGGTGACGTTATGGCTATCGCCGCCGCGCCAGGTCCACCGAACCAATTGGCCCACCTGCACCGACCGGGCCGCGGGCGAGAAGAAGTCGTCCTGCACGTCGACTGCGGTGCCGGTCGGCCCCGGCTCTTGGGTCGGGTTGGTGGAGTAGTCGCTGCAGGCCGCTGCCAGCGCGCAGAGCATCAGAAGTCTTCGCATCGTTCCATTCCTTTTCGAAGTGTGCCACCAATGACGAGCGTGGCGGTGAGATTGAAGGTCATCGCGCGGTTCCTGCCGGCGTCACGATGACGGTGCCCTTCATGAACGGGTGGGGTGTGCAGTGATAGGTGAAGGTGCCGGGGGAATCGAAGGTGAGCGACCAGGTGCGTTCGGTTTCGACCAGGCCGCTGTCCCATGGCCGCGCCGATCCGCTGTCCGCCGTGATGGTGTGCGCGAGCGGATCCCGATTCCGCCAGGTGACCGTGGTGCCGACGGGTACTTCCACGCGGCCGCGGGAATACCGGAGGTTCCGCAGGTCGATCACCACGGCCTTCTCGGCCCCCGGCCGGGCGGGGCGTGGAGCTGCCTTCGCTCCGTCGGCGGGTTCCGAGCTCCGGTGAAAGAACCTGGACAGGGTGATCGGTACGGTGTATTCGAAGCCGTACCGGGTCCTGGCGGTGCCTCTGGCGATTCCCTGGAGGGTCCTTCCGCTGACGTTCGAGGCGTGCAGCGAAAGGCTGTGCGGTGAAGCTTTGACCCCGACCTGCAGGCCGGCGCTCCACGACACTTTTTCGGCACTGGTGCGGTCACCGAGCGACACCAGATCTCCCGACACCGCGATGAAGCGACTGAGCCTGACGGTGGCACCGCCGCCGATGAGCGCCCGGGTCGGCCCGTACCGGAAGGCGTCACCCAGCAGGCCGGCGAGGGCCACCAACTTGACCCGACCAACTCTTCGCCCGAACACAATCGAGCCGTCCAGGCTCTTGGCGGCGTTGTTCCAGGAGCCCTGGAGAAACACATCCGCGGGCGCACCCAGGTCCTGCTGCAACGGCGCTATCCGCAGAAAGCTCTCCCATTCGTTCGGGATCTCGGGGATGAGGTCGGAGTTGGAGAGGTATGACGTGCCGAGTGTAAGCCACGGCAGCACACCAATCCCGACCGTGAAGGTGGGCGCGTTGCTTACCTTGTGAATCGGTGCGGGTCCCCGAGAGAACCGGTGCAGAAAGTTGAACTGCACGGTCCCCGGCGCGGCGACCCAGCCGTGCGACACGTTCTCCGGCGCATCCAGGGTTGATTGAGCGCCGGCCACCGCTGGAACGCCGGCGGCGATCAGCGCGACGAGGAGGCGGCCGGCGTTACCGGGCGTGCCGGCCGGGAACAGCGACGCGCCTGCCGCGTGGCGAAACGTTGGGATTGGCATGCCGCGAACTGTAGCGATCGGGAAGAAACGGGGGGATCGGACGGATCCGCCTCGGGAGGTCCGATCGGGGGGAACCGCGGCGTAGGATGGAGGACTACAAGCG
The DNA here is from genome assembly GCA_045403135.1 of Gemmatimonadales bacterium. GTDB lineage: Bacteria > Gemmatimonadota > Gemmatimonadetes > Gemmatimonadales > GWC2-71-9 > JABFSM01. Next base: position 26,639 of record JAXIPC010000083.1, read on the forward strand.
CACCGGTCTAGGCTGTGGCCCTAGCGGTGTCCCCGTCCAGCGCCTTCACCGCCGATAACACGATGGCGGCGCCGATCACCGACGCCAGCGGCAGAACGATGATGGCCTTCTCGAGCCCGAAATTGTCGGACATCCAGCCCACCAGAGGAAAGGCCACCGCGTCACCCGCCAGATGGATGAACATCAGGTAGACACCCGACACCGTCGTCGCGATCCGTCGGGGCGTGACGTCGAAGATCACCGCTGTGAGGGGGCCGTTGTACCAGGTCAGGAAGAAGAATGCCCCGCAGAACACCGGAATGAAGAGATTCATGTCCCGGATGTACAGCAGCCAGAGGAGCAGCGGAGCCCCCACGAAGAAACCGACGGCGGAGGTGACCAGCTTGGCGCCCGGCACCCGGGTGCGCAGCCAGTCCGCCACGACTCCACCCATCACGGTTCCCGCGATCCCGGAGGCGAGTCCCCAGGTACCGAGCATGACGGACGCCTTGGCAGGGCTGAGCTCGAGCTCGCGCGACATGAAGGTCGGCGCCCACCCCACCAGTCCGTTCATGCCGAACGAGATCAGCGCGCCGCCCGCGAACACCGCCACCAGCGTCCGGGTATTCAGGATCCGGCGGGCGGCCCCAGCCAGCTCGCGAAAGACCTGGAGCAGCGCCTCGGCCCCCTGGTGGGAGGGCGAGACCGGGCGGGTCGGGTCCTTGATGCGAAGCACCATGCCCGCGAGGACGAAGCCGGGCAGTCCCAGCGTCAGGAACGCCGCACGCCATCCGTAGTGGTGCTCGAGCTGTCCCGCGAGCAGGATCCCGAACACGCCACCGACCGCTAACCCCGCCATGAAGATGCTCATCGCGGTGGAGCGCCGATGGCCGGGGAAATAGTCAGCCACCAGCGCCGCGGAGGCGGTGGCCGCGGCCGCCCCGCCAAATCCCACCAGCGACCGCGCCAGCAGGAGCCACATGAAATCCTGGGCCAGTCCCGAGAGCACCGTCCCGATGCTCCAGAGCGCCACACCCGCGGCGATGACCACCCGGCGGGAGCCGAGGTCTCCCACCACACCGGACGGCAGCGATGCCATCGAAAAAACCAGCACGTAGGCGGAGCCGAGCCAGCCGAGATGGGCGTCGGTGAGGTTGAGGTCGCGTTTGACCGGATCGAAGAGCGCGAAGATTGCGTTGCGGGTGAGGTAGTTGACCAGGTTGATGGCGGTCAGGAGCCACAGCGCGTACTTGGTGTAGGTCCGCGAGATGCCCGACGCGGCCAGCTCCTGCGTGTGGTCGTCGAGGCTCACGTCGCGGCGGTCTTCGATTCGCCGGCGCGGCGATCCCGGAATTCGAGTGCGGCGCGGTACTCGTCCATCAGCCGCGCCATCATCGCGGCGCGGCGCTGGTACAACCGGCGGAGCGGCCGCCGGGGTCGTTTGGCCAGCGCGTAAGCGGTGAGCAGCGGGAGGGAGATCGTGTTGTCCGCGTAGCACACGACGGTGCCGGGCAGCATATCGGGGTCGATCTTGCCCCAGCTCACCGCCTCGCCGGGCGTGGCGCCGGAGAGTCCGCCGGTATCGGACCGCGCGTCGGTGAGCTGCAGGAAGAAATCGTGCCCCCGCTCGTCGATACCCAGGACTTCCTGGATCTGCGGCTCGGTCTGGAGCAGGAAGTTCTTGGGGCTTCCTCCTCCCACGATGAGCGCCCCGCTCTTCCCGCCGCTCCGCTTGGCTTCCAGCACGATGGCCGCCGTCTCGTTCACGTCGGCGCTGACGTCGAAGCGCAGCTTGCTGCCGGCCAGCGCCTGCTCCGCCACGTTCATCCCGATCGAGCTGTCACCCGGTGAGCTGGTGTAGATCGGCACCTCCAGCTCGTGGGCCACCGTGACCAGCGACCGGCGCCTCAACCCCAGGGCCCGCTCCCGCTCCGCCAGATACCCGCCCAGCAGGTAGTGATACTCCGCCGAGCTCATCGGCCGCTGGAATTCCGCGCGAGCGGACACCTCGCGCACGAAGGCATCGGTGGAGAGCAGGACGCTGTAGTCGAAAAACACGTCGTAGATCCGGACCACGCCCTTTTCGCGGAGCTCGATGTCGTTGGCGAAGGGCGTGCCCTGGTGCATGGCCAGACCAAGCCCGAAATGGGCGTCGTGGTAGAGATTGGCGCCGGTGGAGATGATCCAGTCGACGAACCCCGCCTCGAGCAGCGGGATGATGGTGCTCATCCCCAGTCCGGCCGGGGTCATGGCACCGGTCAGGCTCATCCCCACGGTCACGTCCGGCGTCAGCATGCGTTCGGTGAAAAGGTGGCAGGCCTCGCGCAGCCGCCCCGCATTGTACGCCAGGAAGGCGTTATCGATCAGCTCGGCGGTGGTCTCCGTGCCGGTGATGGCGGCGGGGTCGATGCGGGGGCCGCGGAGGTGGTGCGCGGAGGGACGCATTGGGCTAGGGGTCAGGAGTCGGGAGTCAGGGGTCAGAGAACCGGGTGCCAGGTTTTCTGCTGGTCGCGCGCCGCGATGATGACCCGGGCCGCCTCCTCGGGGTCGTCGGTGACACGGAACAGGTCGAAATCCTTGGAGGAAATCTTGCCCTCTGCTTCCACCGTTTGCCGGAGCCATTCGACCAGCGGGCGCCAGTATGCCGTGCCGAACAGCACCACCGGATGGATGGACATCTTGCCGGTCTGCATCAGCGTCAGATACTCGAACAGCTCGTCCATCGTGCCGAAGCCGCCCGGGAACGCCACCACCGCCCGGGAGTACCGCGCCAGCATCATCTTCCGCACGAAGAAGAATCGGAAGAAGACGCTGCGCCGGACCCACTCATTGGTGCCCTGCTCGTGGGGCAGCTCGATGTTGACGCCGACCGAGAGCCCGCCGCCTTCCACCGCCCCCTTGTTGGCCGCCTCCATGATGCCGGGACCGCCACCGGTGATGATCGGGAAGCCGTTCCTGGCCAGGAGCTGCGCCGTGCGGGTGGCCAGGTCGTAGTGCGGGTCGGTGGGGAGCGTCCGTGCCGAGCCGATGAACGTCACCGCGTCGGCGATGTCGCCCAGGCGCTCGAACCCTTCGACGAACTCGCCCATGATCCGGAGCACCCGCCAGGGGTCGCCCTTCCGGATGTCATCGACCCGGTCGGATGCAGGGGCCTTCCCGAGGAGGACTTCGTCCTCGGTGGGGCCCCTCGGTGGATCGCTGTGCATCAGAGGTCGGTCGGACACGGACTCAATATAGCGGCACTTCGAACCTATATTCCGCCGCATGACGGAGGATTCGGGGGCCGATCGCGAGCGGGGGACCTGGGCGGCGCTGGTGCTGCGGCTGGTCCCGCGAGCGCTGGTCAATCCCCGGCTGGCGGTGGACCTGCTGCGAACCGCGTGGGCGTTCCGCCGCCGGGAGTGGTGGAAGAAGTCCCCGTTCCTACCCGCGCCCGACCGCGACTATCTCCGCTGGCGGATGTACACCGCCTACGGCAGCGAGGACGCAGTACCTACCACTCGAGATGTGATTTCCTTCGCGCGCTGGCGCCGGGAAACGATGCACCTGTGACGCCGCACGTGATCGTGGTGGGGGGCGGCTTCGCCGGGCTGTATCTGGCGAGGGATCTGGGCGGAGCGCCGGTACGGGTCACCGTCATCGACCGCACCAATCACCACCTCTTCCAGCCGATGCTCTACCAGGTGGCCACGGCGGCACTCTCGGCGCCGGACATCTCCTCCCCGATCCGTTCGGTGCTCCGGGGGCACCGGAATACCGAGGTGGTTCTGACCGAGGTCGCGTCGGTCGACCTGGCCACGCGGTCGGTCGGACTGGTGGACGGTACCCGGCTGGGCTATGACTATCTCGCGCTGGCGCCGGGGGCGCGTCACTCCTATTTCGCGCACCCGGAATGGGAAGTCCTCGCGCCGGGGCTCAAGAACCTGGAGGACGCGGGCGAGGTGCGGCGCCGAATCCTTATGGCGTTCGAGCGGGCCGAGCGCGAAACGGATCCGGTCGTCCGCCAGCGCCATCTGACCTTTGTCATCGTGGGTGGCGGGCCCACCGGCGTCGAGATGGCCGGGGCCATCGCCGAGGTGGCCCGCTTCGCGTTGCGCCGGGATTTCCGCCGCATCGACCCCCGGGACGCCACGATCCTGCTGCTGGAGGGGAGCCCGCGCCTGCTGACCAGCTATCCCCCGAGGCTCTCCGCCTGCGCCAAGGAGCAGCTCCGCCGGCTCGGCGTGGACATTCGCACCGAGACGATGGTCACCAACATCGAGCCGGGGTACGTGCACGCGGCGGGCTGGCGGATTCCCACCGACACGGTGGTGTGGGCGGCCGGGAACGAGGCCAGCCCGCTGCTCCGGTCACTCGGTACGCCGCTCGACGCGCAGGGCCGGGTGCCGGTGGAGCCGGACTGCTCGCTCCCCGCACATCGCGAAGTGTTCGTGCTCGGGGACGCCGCTGCGTATTGCCACCAGTCCACCTACCCGCTGCTCCCGGGCACCTGTCCCGTGGCCATCCAGATGGGGAAATACGCCGCGAAGGCCATCCGCGCCGACCTCGACCAGCGCGAGCGCCAGCCGTTCCGCTACCGCGACAAGGGGCAGCTCGCCGTGATCGGCCGTGGTCATGCCGTGGCCGATCTGGGCAAGGTGAGGGCCGAGGGCTTCATCGCGTGGCTGCTGTGGATCTTCGTACACATTTTCTTCCTGATCGGATTCCGCAATCGCGTCGTCGTGATGTTCGAGTGGGCGTGGTCCTACGTCACGTTTCAGCGGGGCGCGCGGGTGATCACCGATGTCTGGCAGCCGGAAGTCCGATGACCGGCGAACTTGCCGCGTATGCGCGAAGCCTGGGCTTCATCGCCTGCGGGGTGGCGTCGCTGGAGCCAAGCCGGTACGGCGACGCGCTCGATGCCTGGCTCAAGGCGGGATATGGGGGCACGATGCGCTACCTGCACCGCCGGGCCGCTGCGCGGAAGTCGCCCGCGAGCATCGTTCCCGGAGCCAAAGTGGCGGTGGTGGTGCTGGAGAACTACCTGCCGCGGACAGGGCGGGAGGACGGGAGGGCGGGCGGGCGGGAAATTCTGGTAGCGAAGTACGCTCGCGGTGAGGACTACCATCGCGTGATGATGCGGCGGCTCGGGTTGCTGGCGGCCTGGCTGCGGGAGCGGGGGGCCGCCGTCGCCCACCCCTGGGCCGATGTTGGACCGGTGCCGGAGCGGGAGCTGGCCCAGCGCGCCGGCCTGGGCTGGATCGGCAAGAACACCATGCTGATTCGGCCCGAATCGGGCTCCTTTTGCCTGATCGGCTCCGTGTTCACGGATCTGCCCCTCACCCCGAGCCGAGCGGACGACTATGACCGCTGCGGAACCTGCACCCGCTGCCTCGACGCCTGTCCCACCGGAGCATTGCTGGAGCCGCGGCTACTCGACGCGACGCAGTGCATCTCATACCTGACGATCGAATCCCGGCTCCCAGTCCCCGAGTCCCTTTCGACCCGGCTCGAGGGCTGGGGCTTCGGCTGCGACATCTGCAATGACGTCTGTCCCTGGAACCGCCGATTCGCCGAGCCGAGCGCAGTGCCCGAGTACCAGGACCGCGGTGCCATCGATACGGGGAACCCGGCGTTTTTCGAGGCGATGAGCGAAGCCCAGTTCGCCGAGCGATTCGGCGACACCCCGCTCGAGCGCCCCGGGCTGTCCGGAATGCGTCGCAACTGGGCCGCCGCCGCCAGGAGCCTGGACCCGCGATGATCGGTCACGTGCAGTCCTTCGCCATCTTCGTCAACAACCTCGACCGGGCGGTCGAGTTCTACCGCGACACGCTCGGACTCCCGGTGAGCAAGCAGGGGAGTTTCGGGCTGGAGCTCTTTCTCGAGCCACCCCATCTCGGCGTGCATCCGGCGGTCCACCCCGATTCCAAGGCGCTGGTGGGGCGGCACACCGGAATCACTTTTTTCGTGCCCGGGCTGGTGCACTATTGCGGGGTGCTCCACGAGCGCGGGGTGCGCTTCGTGAGTGAGCCGACTCAGATGTCCTGGGGTGTGATGGCGATGATCGCCGATCCGGAGGACAACGTCTTCGCGCTCTGGGAGGACAAGATGCCCGACGAAGGCGAGCGCTAAAAGGCAGCTAGTGTGGCAATGCTAGAAGCGAGCGGCCTTCCGTTTGCGGCGCCGGGCTGCGGCGGACTTGAGCTTCCGCGCTTCGCTCGGCTTGAGGTAGTGCCGCTTGGCGCGCAGATCCTTGAGGATGCCCGCCTTGATGACCTTCTTCTTGAACGCCTTGAGCGCGCCGTCGAGCCGGTCGCCCTCGCCGATCGTCACCTCGATCATGCCGCTCTCCTTGGGGAAAAGACGGACGGTGGGGTCGGTGAGGACGGGAACACCCGTCCGACCGTCCCCACCGTCCTCACATTACTTGGCGATCTTGACGACGTTCTCCGCTGCCGGACCCTTCTGGCCTTGAACGATCGTGAACTCCACGCGCTCGCCTTCGGCGAGGGAACGGAAGCCCTTGTCCTGGATCGCCGAGTGATGGACGAAGCAGTCCTTCTCGCCATTCTCGGGGGTGATGAAACCAAAACCTTTGGCGTCGTTGAACCACTTCACTGTGCCGGTCGTACGCATTTCCTACTCCTGTTGTGTTTGTAATCGGAGTCCCGGAAACGGTACATACCGACTACATGTGAATCGCGAGAACTCCGCTCGCGTCGGGGCTTCTTGGCTGAACGAACAAAGGGGGCCGCCATGAGAGCGACCCCCATGCATCGTTCCCGAAGCCTGCTCGATATGCGCACTCCGCGCAACCGGCAAGCAGGCAATATAGCAGGTTAGGGGCCCATTCTCAAGATTTCGGTCGGTGCCGGGATCCCGGGATCGGTGGATCCGGGCTCGGGAAAGACAGGGAACCGGGGCATCCCAGGATCCCCTGATTCCCGGATCCACCGATTCCCGGATACACTGACTCATCAATCCAACAGTCTGGCCCCATCCCGCTCCGTGGCCAACTCCATAAACATCTATATGACAAACAGTTATGGCTTATCATTTGGGTATCCCAATGTGCCACGATACTTGCTACCCTACTCCGGTGTCACCGTCGTCATCGCGGAGTTCCCATGTGCCCCGAGACCCTGACACCGACATCGGTGCCTGGTGTGGAGGTCCTGGTCGAGCCGGCCGCCGGCACCGAGATGGTTCTCTCGGACGGGGCGCTGGCATTTGTGGGTGACCTAACCCGCAGATTCCGCCCTCGGCTCGATGAGCTGCTGGCGCGGCGGGCCCGGACCCGCCGGCTCGATTTCCTGGAGGAGACGAAGGCGGTGAGGGCGGGGGACTGGGTCGTCGCCGCGGTACCCGAACCCCTGCGACGGCGCACGGTGGAGATCACCGGGCCGGTGGACCGGAAGATGATCATCAACGCGCTCAATTCCGGCGCCGATGTCTTCATGGCGGATTTCGAGGACTCGACCTCACCGACCTGGGACAACCTCCTCACCGGCCAGCGCAACCTGATGGATGCGGTGCGCGGCGACATCACCCACACCGAGGCGGCCTCCGGCAAGACCTACTGGCTCAACCAGCGGATTGCCGCGCTTTTCGTGCGGCCGCGCGGGCTGCATCTGCCCGAGCGCCACGTCACCGTCGATGGGCGGCCGGTACCCGGGTCCTTCTTCGATTTCGGCCTGTACTTCTATCACAACGCCGCCGCGCTGCTCGAGCGCGGAGCCGGCCCCTGGTTCTACCTCCCCAAGCTGGAGAGCTATCTGGAGGCGCGGCTCTGGAACGAGGTGTTCCTGCATGCCCAGGCGGCGCTGGGGATTCCGCCGGGAACCATCAAGGCCACGGTACTGATCGAGACGCTGCCGGCCGCTTTCGAGATGGACGAGATCCTCTACGAGCTGCGCGACCACTCGGCCGGCCTCAACTGCGGGCGGTGGGACTACATCTTCAGCATGATCAAGTCCCGGCGGGACGAGCGCGATGCCGTCCTCCCCGATCGCTCCCAGATCACCATGGCGCAGCCCTGCATGCGGGCCTACACCCAGCTGGCCGTGCGCACCTGTCACCGACGGGGTGCCCACGCGATCGGCGGGATGGCGGCGCAGATTCCGATCCGGGATGACCCGGCCGCGAGCGCGCTGGCCCTGGGAAAGGTCCGGGTCGACAAGCTGCGCGAGGTGACCGACGGGCACGACGGCACCTGGGTGGCACACCCGGGTCTGGTGCCGGTGGCTCGCGAAGTCTTTGAAGCCCACCTGGCCGGCCCCAACCAGCTCCATCGCCTTCGGGAAGATGTGCGGGTCACCAGGGAGGACCTGCTCCAGGTTCCCCTGGGGACCCGGACCGAGGAGGGACTGCGCCTCAACGTGCGGGTGGGCATCCGGTATCTCGCCGCATGGCTTCAGGGCCTGGGCTGCGTGCCGCTCTATCACTTGATGGAAGACGCCGCGACCGCGGAAATCTCCCGAACTCAGGTCTGGCAGTGGATTCACCACGGCGCCGGCCTCGACGACGGCCGGCCGGTGACGGTCGCCCTGGTCGAACGAATCGTCCAGGAAGAGATGGAACGCATCACCCGCCAAGTCGGCGCCCCCCGCGTGGCCGCGGGCCGCTTTGCGGAGGCCCGCGATCTCTTTGTCCGGCTCTCATCCGCCGACCGGTGCGCCGAGTTTCTCACCCTCGCGGCCTACGAGCTTCTCTGAACCGCCCTGGAGGAAAGGTCCCATGACCGCCAAGCCCCAGCCGCAGCACTCACCGAGCAGCTCGCCGCCGCCGCCGGACCGCTGGGCCGGCATTCACCGCCCCTACGACGCCGCGACCGTGGCCCGGCTCCGCCCGTCCATCCGGATCGCGCACACGATCGCGGAAGTCGGCGCACGGCGGCTCTGGGAGCTCCTCGCGACCGAGGATTACGTGAACGCGCTCGGCGCGATGACCGGCGGCCAGGCGGTGCAACAGGTGCGCGCCGGCCTCAAGGCGATCTACCTGAGCGGCTGGCAGGTGGCGGCGGACGCCAATCTGTCGGGACAGACCTACCCCGATCAGAGCTTGTACCCCGCCAACAGCGTCCCGGCGGTGGTGCGACGGCTCAACCAGGCGCTGCTGCGCGCGGACGAGATCGAGAACGCGGAGGGTCGCGGCGGCCGGCACTACTGGCTGGCGCCGATCGTGGCAGATGCCGAGGCGGGATTCGGCGGTCCGCTCAACGCGTTCGAGCTCATGAAAGGGATGATCGAAGCGGGCGCCTCGGGGGTGCACTTCGAGGACCAGCTGTCCTCCGAGAAGAAGTGCGGCCATCTGGGCGGTAAGGTCCTGCTCCCCACCGGGCAGTTCATCCGCACCCTGATCGCCGCGCGGCTGGCCGCCGACATTCTGGATGTGCCGACGCTGCTGATCGCGCGGACCGACGCGGACAGCGCCCGCCTCCTCACCAGCGACGTCGATGAGCGGGACCGGGAGTTCATCATCCCGGGAGAGCGAACCGGCGAAGGCTTCTTCCGCATCACCGGCGGGCTCGATTGCGCCATCGCCCGGGCGGTCGCCTATGCGCCGTACGCCGACCTGCTCTGGTGCGAAACCTCCAAACCCGATCTCGAGGAAGCCCGGCGGTTCGCCGAGGGCGTGCACGCGGAATTCCCCGGGAAACCGCTGGCCTACAACTGCTCGCCCTCGTTCAACTGGAAGAAGCACCTGGACGATCTCACCATCGCCCGGTTCCAGCGCGAGCTGGGTGCGATGGGCTACCGGTTCCAGTTCGTCACCCTGGCAGGATTCCACGCGCTGAACCACGGGATGTTCGAGCTGGCGCGCGGCTACCGCGCCAAGGGGATGACCGCGTATGCGGAGCTGCAGGAAGCCGAGTTCGCGTCGGAAAGCGCGGGGTACACCGCGACCAAGCATCAGCGCGAGGTGGGCACCGGCTATTTCGACGAAGTGACCCAGGCGATCACCGGCGGGCTGGCGTCCACCTGCGCGCTCAAGGAATCGACCGAGGCCGCGCAGTTCTGAGGGGGTTCACTCCGCAGCGAGCCGGCCGGGCGAGGAGGTCGCGAGTCCGGCCAGTGCGGCAAGCGCGAGCACGGTAAAGATCGGGTAATGCCCGGTGGCGAACACCAGTGCGGCACCAGCCAAGGCGCCAAGCTCCCACAGACCCCACACCAGCACCATCCGACCTGCATTCTCGCCCCACCAGCTCTCCCGCGACTGACCGGTTCGGCGTCCTCCCAAGCGCTGCAGGCGACGGACGACAGCTGCAAAGGCACCAAAGCCCACCAGAAGCGCTGCCAGATCGCCGAGGCCAATGCGGGTGGTCAGGGACTTAAGGCTCATGCTGACGACGAGTGCGCCGAGGCTGACGATGAGGGTGCTGGCGACGATGCCGGCGTAGACCACACGCGCGGAGGAGGAAGGGGCCCGCTTCGCCTGAGGCACTAGGGAATGGGAGCCGGAGCCGGAGGGGGGGTGGGCGGCTCACGGTCCTCGCCGCCGAGCTGTCCGGCCTCGACGGTGTCCGAGGGGATGATCACACCCTCGGCCCCCAGCATTCGGAAGAGCCGCCACTGCTCCTGCCGGGCCGCGTAGACTCGCGGCCCGTTGTACATCAACGAGATCAGGAGGACGCCTTCGGAGCGGCCCAGATAACCCGCCAGCGTGGCCACGTCGCCAAGGGTGCCGGTCTTGGCACGGACGATGCCGGGCCCCGGGAGCCCCTTGGCGAGCTTCCGGAGGGTGCCGCTGCCGTTGGTGGGCAGCAACATCGGGAATCCGCGGCCGCCGGGCGACAGCGGGAAGTTGGCCAGGTAGGAGACGAACGCCATGGGTGAGGCGCGGTCGTCGTGGGAGAGCCCGCTGCCGTCTACCAGCTTCACGCTGGTGAAGTCTCCGGTGATCTGCTGGACGTGCGAGGTGAGCCGGTCCGCAGGGCTCTCCTCGCCACCGGCCCAGCGCAGCAGCAGCTCGGCGCCGATGTTGACGCTGCGGCGGTTCACTTCGCTCGCGATCGAATCGAACGGCTGCGAGGACACTTCGGCCAGCACCGTCTTGGTGGTACCGGGGGACAGCGCCGAAATGCTGCTGGCGCGCTGCCATTCGATGCCGGCCTGGCGGAGCGCGCGGGCCCAGCTCGCCTCGAGCAGCATTCGCGGGTCGTGCGCCGGAGTCGAGAACCGCCTGGTTCTGGCGCGGGTCCCGATGGTGCCGGCGACGATGTACCGTCCCCCGGCCGCCTGGAGTTTGAGCCGGGTCCGGCGCCCTGTCACCGTCTTGGCGGTGATGCTGACCAGCTCGCCGATGCCGTCGGGAGATTCACCGACCAGCACCGCCTTCTGGCCGGGCCTGCTTCCCGGAGCGACGGCGAAGCTGAGAACGTTTTCGTTGATCGTGAGGGAGCCAATCAGCGGGGCGAAGAGCCTGCCGCGGTGACGCCGGCTCCAGGCGGCGGGATAGGATGCGCCGGCGATGCCGGATTCCGTCACGACGGAGAGGGGTCCGACCAGCTTGCGTACGCCCCGCTCCCGCAGCTTGAACGCGAGGTCGGCCAGGCTGGTTCCGCCGTGAGAGGGGCGCTCCAGGGTCGGGTCTCCGTTCAGCTCCAAGGCCCAGGTTCCCATCCAGGTGCCGCTGCCCTCTTCCACGAACCCCATACCCAGCACCCGGGTGCGCTGACGAGCGTCGGCGCCCAGCACGCTGCGGGCGTATCCGGTGGTGAAGAGCTTGACAGTACTGGCGGGGACCATCGCCCTGGTGGGGTGCACGCCCCAGATGAGCTGGCCGTCCAGTCCCGCCACGGCAATGCCCCATTCGCCCGGAGCGTACCGGGCCGCGTGCTTGTACCAGCGGTCGAGCTGGCTCTGCAGCGGAGGTGCGCTCGCCGCCCTGGCGGGCTGTCCCCACAATTGGAGGGGCAATCCGACAGCGACGAGGGTGGCGAAAGTGGCAGAACGGAAACGACGCAGGACCATCAGAACCGGCTTTCTATAGCACAGCGACAACGCCGCACGCCAACCATTAGGGTTTGATCATCGACTTCGCGATCGTCATCAACTGCATATTGCTCGTACCCTCATAAATCGTGCCAATCTTGGCATCCCGGTAGTATTTCTCCGCCGGGTACTCCTTGGAGTAGCCATAACCCCCGAAGAGCTCGAGGGAATTGGAGGTGATCCGATCGGCCACCTGGGAGCTGAAGAGCTTGGCCATTGCCGCCTCGCTGGTGAACGGCTTGCCCCCATCCTTAAGACGAGCGGCGTTGTATACCATGAGACGCGCCGCCTCGAGGTCGGTCCGCATTTGAGCCAGCTGGAACTGCACCGCCTGGAATTCGATGATCGGCTTCCCGAACTGTTTGCGCTCCTTGACGTGGGCCAGCGCAGCCTCGAGGGCCCCCTGGGCGATGCCCACCATCTGGGCGCCGATGCCGATGCGGCCTTCGTTGAGGGTCTCGATCGAGATCTTGTACCCCAGCCCGATCGGCCCCAGGATGTTCGCTTCGGGCACTTTGCAGCTTTCGAGGATCAGCTCGCAGGTGCTGGAGGCCCGGATGCCGAGCTTGTCCTCCTTCTTGCCGACCGCGAATCCCTCGAAATCCCGCTCGACCAGGAACCCGGTGATGCCCCTGTAACCCTTGGAGAAATCGGTGTTGGCGAAGACGATGAAAATCCCCGCCTCAGCACCGTTGGTGATCCAGAACTTGCGGCCGGTGAGCTCCCAGTAGCCTCCCTTTTTTTCGGCTCTGGTGGCGAGGGCGAAGGCGTCGCTTCCCGACCCCGGCTCCGAGAGGGCGAATGCGCCCAGCAATCCGGTGGTCATCCGGGGGAACAGCCGGGCCTTCTGCTCCTCGCTGCCCCAGCGAAGCAGACAGTTGTTGACCAGGGTGTTGTGGACATCGACGTAGATGGCCGCCGACGCATCCACCCGCGCCAGCTCCTCGATAGCCAGCATGGCCAGGAAGATTGAGCCTCCGGCGCCGCCCCACACCTCGGGCACCTCCACGCCCATCAGCCCGAGTTCGAAGAACTTCTCGATCAGGTCAGGCCGGAACTTTCCGGCCTCGTCCATCTCCTTCACGTGAGGCTGCACCTCCGACTCGGCGAAGTCTCGAACCGTTTGCCGGAACAGGTCCTCTTCCTCGGTCAGAGTGGTAAGGGCAGGTGAAGCGGTCAGGGTCTGCGACATGGCGGCCTTTCGGTGACTGGCCCGAAGATACCCGGGACGAATGTTCTCCTTCAACAGCCGTGCCGCGTGTCATCTCGACACAGCGCGCGTGTCCCAGGGGGAGGCTGTTCGCCCGGTCCGCATCGTCAAGCGTGCGCGGTACAAGGAGTTGGGTTGTGGCTCAGTCGATGCATTTCACCGACCGAGCAATCGCCGGCGCGGATCCGGCGGCCGGGCGCCGTGCAAACCCGGATGGGTCGGGCATCTCCGGTCGGCCCAATGCCCCGATCCGCATAATCAGGAGGACGTATGAAGTGTCTCGAAGGATTCCTCATCGCCGGCGTTCTGGCGGCGCCCCTCGTTCCGATTCCCAACGGTCCAACCCATGCCACCGGCGCGATCGCCGGGACGGTGACCGGAGAGCAGGGGACCGCGCTGGTGGGCGCGACGGTGGCCATCCGCGGCACCAGCCTCGCTGCCCAGACCGGTAAGGATGGCACCTATCGGATCGATGGCGTGCCGACGGGTGAGGTGTTGGTCACCGCGCGCCTGATCGGTAGCAAAGCCGGCACACGGACCGTGAAGGTGGAGCAGGGGGCGGTTGTCCGGGTCGATTTCGTGCTCACTCAGGACGTGAACCGTCTGGAGGAGCTGATCGTCACCGGGGTCCACGACAAGACGGCGCGGCGCTCCATGGGGTTTGCCGTGGGTGCGATAGCAAGGTCGCCGGCAATCATGCCGCGGTCGCGGGACTTCAACACCGAGGAGTATCGGCGAATCTACGAAAATGCGTGGCAGGCTCCTGCGCGGAGCCCGCTCTCGACGTTCTCCATCGACGTGGACGCGGCGTCTTACACCAATGTCCGGCGTTTTGTCGGGGACGGAAGCCTTCCCCCCAAGGACGCAGTTCGCATCGAGGAGTTGATCAATTACTTCCCGTACGACTACGCCGAGCCCAGCGGCGAAGATCCTTTCTCCGTGACGACCGAGCTGGCGGCAGCACCCTGGCACCCGGGGCACCGGCTGGCGCTGATCGGCTTGCAGGCGCGCCGGATCCCGATGGAGGCGCTTCCGCCAAACAACCTGGTATTCCTGCTCGATGTGTCCGGATCGATGAGCGATCCCCGCAAGCTCCCTTTGGTCAAATCCGCGTTCCGGCTTTTGGTGAACCAGCTCCGGCACGAGGACCGCGTGTCCATTGTGGTTTATGCCGGGGCCGCTGGGCTGGTGCTGCCGCCCACCTCCGGGGACCGCAAGGACGCGATCCTCGATGCAATCGAGCGGCTCGAGGCAGGCGGCTCGACCGCCGGCGCTGCCGGAATCCGGCTCGCCTACGAGACCGCCCGCAAGAGCTTCCTTTCCGAGGGCAACAACCGGGTGATTCTCGCGACGGACGGCGATTTCAACGTCGGGGTGTCGAGCGATGGGGAGCTGGTGCGCCTGATCGAGGAGGAGCGCGGCCACGGCGTGTTCCTGACGGTGCTGGGGTTCGGCACCGGCAACCTCAAGGACGCCAAGATGGAGCAGCTGGCGGACAAGGGGAACGGCCACTACGCGTATGTCAACGACATTCTCGAAGCGCGAAAGGTCTTCGTGAAGGAGCTGGGGGCCACGCTCTACACCATCGCCAAGGACGTCAAGATTCAAGTGGAGTTCAATCCGGCCCGGGTTTCGGCCTATCGGCTCATCGGCTATGAGAATCGGGTGCTGGCCAACGAGGACTTCAACGATGATGCCAAGGACGCCGGCGAGCTCGGAGCTGGACACGCGGTGACCGCGCTGTACGAGATCGTCCCCGCCGGATCCCGGCTCGACGTGAAGGTAGGGAACGTCGATGACCTCAAGTACCGGCCCAATGACCCGCAGGTACGGCGGAATACAGCGGCGGGCCTTGAAGACGAGTGGATGACCGTCAAGCTGCGGTACAAGGCGCCGCAGGGCTCAACCAGCCGGCTGCTGGCGCGAACGGTGCGCGGTGAAACGCGGAATCCCTCAGAGAGCTTCCGGTTCGCGAGCGCTGTGGCGGGCGTTGGGATGTTGCTGAGCGGCTCAGAACACCAGGGGAAAGCGACCTATGGCGCTCTGATCGCGCAAGCCCGGGAGGCCATAGGCCGAGACCAGGACGGCTACCGTGGCGAATTCGTGAGGCTGGCCGAAACGATCGAGCTGCTGGCTCGTCGGATCGCCGCCCGGCAATGAGAGCGTTGGCGGAGCTTCGCCGCTTCGCTACGCTCAGCGTGACACGCGACTAGCGGAGTGCCAGGACGTCGAGCGCCACTGGGACCTTTCCGAGCGGCGCCGAGACTTGGGCACCACTGAGCCGGTCTTTGACGGCCACCAGCATCTCGCGCGCGATCGTCACCCCTTCCGCGAGCCCCTGCTCGCGGCCGCGCTCGCTGGCCCGGCGCATCCGGTCCAGGATTTCCGGGGGCACCGTCACGCCGGGCACCTCGTTGGCCAGGAACTCGGCGTTGCGGAGCGACACCAGCGGCCAGATACCTCCGATCACCGGCAGCCGGAACGCTTCGATCCGCTTGAGAAACTTGTCGAGCTGTTCGAGGTCGAACACCGGCTGGGTAATCGCGAATTCCGCCCCCGCCTCCACTTTCCAATGCAGGCGGGACAGCTCGCGCTCGAGATCCGGCGCGGCTGGGTTCACCCCGACGCCGATCACGAACTTCGTGGGCGTTCCGATCGCATTGTGGCCCGGGTCCAGCCCGCGGTTGAGGCGCGCGACCAGATTGGTCAAGCCGATCGCGTCGATGTCGAAGACCGCGGTAGCATCGGGGTACGGGCCCATCTTGGGCGGGTCGCCGGTGACGAGCAGAAGATTGCGAAGCCCGGCGGCCGCCGCGCCGAGGAGGTCGGACAGCATGCCGAGGAGATTGCGGTCGCGGCAGGCGTAGTGCACCACCGCCTCGAGCCCCACCTCGCGCTCGATCATGATGCCGCTCAGCAGGGCGCCCATCCGGCTCTGCGCCCGCGGCCCGTCCGGCACGTTCACGGCATCGACGCCGGCCGCCTTGAGCGCCCGGCACTGGTCGAACATCGGCGCCGGGTCGACGCCCTTCGGCGGCACGATCTCCACCGTCGTGATGAATTCACCGGCGGCGAGTTTGGCGCCGTAGCGGGAGCGCTGGGCCAGCGGCACGGTATCGACGCCCTGCGCAAGCTGCTCGGCCGGGACGGTGACGTTCACGTGTCGCGGCGCCACCGAGTGCACGAAGCCCGAGATCGCCTTGATATGGTCGGGGGTGGTGCCGCAGCAGCCTCCCACGAAGCGGGCTCCCGCCTCCACGATGCGCCGGGCGTAGTCTCCCAGGTACTCGGGGGACGCCATGTAGATCTTCCGGTCTCCCACATCGCGGGGGAGGCCGGCGTTGGGCTGCGCGGAGATCGGGCGGGTCACCACCGGGGCGAGCTGCTCCACCGCCTCGAGAATTCCCTGGGGCCCGACCGAGCAATTCACGCCGATGACGTCGGCGCCCATCGCCTCGAGGAGCGGGCCGAACACGGCGGGCTCGGTGCCATAGTGGGTCCGCCCGTCGTTCCCGATGGTCATCTGGGCGATGACCGGCAAGTCGGTGAGGCCGCGCACCGCCTCGAACGCGGCGCGCAGCTCGTCCACATCGCTGAAGGTCTCTAGGATGAAGCCGTCGACCCCGCCTTCCAGGAGGCCGCTCGCCTGCCGAGTAAAGTCGGCGCGCGCCTCGGCCACCGAAGTCTCGCCGAACGGCTCTATTCGGATGCCCAGCGGACCGATCGCGCCCACCACGGCGGCACGACCGCCGGCGGCAGTACGCGCCAGCTCGGCGGCGACGCAGTTGATCTGCTCGGTGTCTCCGGCGAGCCCGTACTGCGCCAGCTTGCGTGGATTGGCGCCGAAGGTGTTGGTCTCCAGCAGCTCCGCTCCAGCTTTGACGTAGGCGCGGTGAATCTCGGCGATGAGATCGGGTTGACGGAGATTCAGCTCGTCGTAGCACACGTTGAGGTAGACGCCGCGGCCATAGAGCATGGTGCCCATCGCCCCGTCGAAGACGTGGGTGCGGCCGTCGGCCAGCAGCTCGCGCAGCGTCGGCATTACCGGCCGCCTCGCTCGTATCCCAGGTTGGGCGCCAGCCATCGCTCCGCTTCTTCCCGCGACATCCCGGTCCGGCGGGCGTAGTCCTCGACCTGATCGCGGCCGATTTTTCCCACGCCGAAGTAGCGCGCATCGGGATGCCAGAAATACCAGCCGCTCACGGCGGCGGTCGGCGTCATCGCGTAGCTCTCGGTGAGGCGGACGCCGATCCGGGCGGTGGCGTCGAGCAGCTCGAACAGGGTGCCCTTCTCGGTGTGGTCGGGGCAGGCGGGATAGCCGGGGGCGGGGCGAATGCCCTGGTACGCTTCTTTGATGAGCAGCTCGTTGGCGAGCGCCTCATCGGGAGCGTAGCCCCAGAGCTCCCGGCGCACTTGCTCGTGGAGGCGCTCGGCAAAAGCCTCGGCCAGCCGATCCGCGAGGGCCTTGGCAAGGATGGCGCTGTAATCGTCGTTGGCGCGCTCGAACTCCTGGACGATCGCCTCGAGCCCGTGGCCCGCCGTCACCGTGAAGGCGCCGAGGTAGTCGGGGATGGCGGACTCGCGCGGGGCCACGAAATCGGCCAGCGCGTAGTTGGCGCGACCGGGTGCCTTGGCCATCTGCTGGCGCAGCGTGTGGACGACGGCACGCCGAGCGGCTCGCGTCTCGTCGGTGTACAGCTCGATGTCGTCGCAAACGGCGTTGGCCGGCCAGAAGCCGACCACCGCCTTGGCGGTGAGCAGCCGGTCGCGGACGATGCGATCGAGCAGCCGCTGGGCGTCATCGAACAGGGGTGCCGCCGCCTTGCCTGTTGTGGGATCGGTAAGAATCGCCGGGTAGTGCCCGGGCAGCTCCCAGGTCTGGAAGAACGGAGTCCAGTCGATCGCCGACACCAGGTCAGCGAGCGGATAGTCGTCGAACACCCGCGTCCCAAGGAAGGAGGGCACGGGCGGGCGAGCGGCCGGGCCCTTCGCGACGAAGCGCGACGCACGCGCCTCGGCGATGCTGCCGAGTCGGTCGCCGGCGGCGCGGCCGGCGCGTTCGCGCCGGATCTCGCCGTATTCCCGGGCCACCCCAGCCACGAAATCTTCCCGGAGCGTTTCGCTGAGCAGGCTGCCCGCCACGCCCACCGCGCGGGAGGCGTCGAGCACGTGCACCACGGGGTGCGGGTAGCGAGGCGCGATCCTGACTGCGGTGTGCACCCGCGATGTCGTGGCGCCCCCGATCAGGAGCGGGAGCGAGAGACCTTCGCGCGCCATCTCCTCCGCCACATAGGACATCTCTTCGAGGGACGGAGTGATCAGTCCGGAGAGGCCGATCAGGTCCACCTTTTCCAGGACGGCGGTCTCGAGGATCCTGGCGCAGGGTACCATGACGCCGAGATCGATCACGTCGTAGTTGTTACACTGGAGCACCACGCCGACGATGTTCTTGCCGATGTCGTGCACGTCCCCCTTGACCGTGGCCATCAGTACCTTCCCCTTCGGCTTGGACGGCGCGTCGGGATGGCCGCCGGCGGCGCTCAAGGCTTGCTTCTC
>JAXIPC010000112.1:0-3267 GCA_045403135.1 Gemmatimonadales bacterium
CGCCATAGCTGGTGCTGGTCCCGAGGGTGGGGAGGAAGTTGCCCCAGGCGGCGCGGACCCCGGCCCCGCTGGAGCGCACATTGCC
Source organism: Gemmatimonadales bacterium (assembly GCA_045403135.1). Taxonomy (GTDB): domain Bacteria; phylum Gemmatimonadota; class Gemmatimonadetes; order Gemmatimonadales; family GWC2-71-9; genus JABFSM01. The sequence goes on from JAXIPC010000112.1 coordinate 86, forward strand.
TCGGGCCGTCACCACGTCGGGGGCGTTCTGCTCGGCCAGCGTGAGGGCTTCGGCCAGCGTCAGCTCACGGCGTTGGGCATGGGCCACCGACACCGCCGGAGCCAACGCGCAGCAGGCCAGGACGAGCGTCAATCGTCGCACGGAGTCCTCGGATCGGGGTCGGCAGCGCTTGAAGATACCGCGCGGGCCGCTGGTTCGGTTGACCTGGCCCAGTGGGTCGGACGAGGCTAAAGATGCGTGGGGCTGAGGTATGGACGCACGGGGCGGCTGGCCTGTTTGGATTATCCCCGACATCGCCGAGCCGGGTTCTTGCGCGAATTCTCGTCTTATGCTAACGTAGGGCGTCGAATATCGGTGACCGCTAATCAGGCCACCGGAAACCGATCAACCGGGGAAGTAGTCCCGTGGGATGCGGGCGTGGGGCAGCGGCAAGAGCCGCGCTCCCCGCCCTTTTCGTTTTGACCATCGCTCCCGGAAAGCTGACCGATATGCTGACCCAGACAGCCCGGCGTACATCCCTCTGGATGGCCACAGGAGTGGTGCCGCAGCCCGGGCCGTTGACCTCCGATATTCAGGTGGACGTATGCGTCATCGGTGCCGGCATCGCTGGGCTCACCACCGCGCATCTGCTGGCGCGCGAGGGCAAGCTGGTCGCCCTGCTGGATGACGGCCCCGTGGCCTCCGGCAATACCCAGTTCAGCACTGCGCACCTCTCCAATGTGTTCGATGACGGCTACACCCGCCTCGAGCGGTTGCACGGACCGAAGGGTGCCCGCGGAGCGGCGGCCAGTCACGCCGCCGCCATCGACCGGATCGCCAGCATCGTCCGCCTGGAGAGCATTCACTGCGACTTCACCCGGGTGGATGGCTACCTGTTCGATCCGCCAGGAGAGACCTCCGATTTCCTGGATTCCGAGCTGGCGGCCGCCAAGCGGGCGGGCGTCTGGGGAGTGGAGAAGGTGGCGCGCGCTCCGTTGGGCCACTTCGTTACCGGCCCCTGTCTCCGGTTTCCCGGCCAGGCGCAGTTCCACCCGCTGCGCTATGCGGCAGGCCTGGTGCGCGCCATCCTGCGCGACGGCGGACGGATCTTCACGGAAACCCACGCTACATCCATCGAGGGCGGCAATCCCGCGCACGTCTACACCGGCGCGGGCCCGGTGGTGACCGCCGACGAGATCGTAATGGCCACCAACACGCCGGTGGACGACCGCTTCGTGATTCACACCAAGCAGGCGCCTTACCTCTCTTACGTCATCGGGGCGCTGATCCCTCGCGGGTCGGTACCGCAGGCGCTTTTCTGGGACACCGCCGAGCCCTATCACTACGTCCGGGTACAGCCGCTCTCCCCGTCACACGTGTGGGTGGGCGACCATGGGCCGGGTATCCACGAGGTGCTCCTGGTCGGCGGCGAGGATCACAAGACCGGCCAGGTGGACGATCAGGCGGAACGGTACGACCGCCTCGAAGCGTGGGCCCGCGACCGGTTCCCGATGATCGAATCGGTCCGGTTCCGCTGGTGCGGCCAGATCATGAGGCCGGTCGACGGCCTGGGGTTTATCGGCCGCAATCCGCTCGACGTGCCCAACGTCTATGTCGCGACCGGCGATTCCGGCAACGGGATGACCCATGGAACTCTCGCGGGAATCATCCTGACCGATCTCATCATGGGTCGGCGGAACGCCTGGGAGTCGCTGTACGACCCATCCCGCAAGACGCTCAAGGCGATGGGTACGTTTCTCCGGCAGAATCTCAACGTCCTGCGCCAGTACGGCGGCTGGCTCACCCGGGGGGATGTGGCCTCGGCGGAGGAGCTGGCGCCCGACACCGGCGCGGTAATCCGGAGGGGTCTTACCAAGATCGCGGTGTACCGGGACGCTCGGGGGAATCTCCACCGGCGCTCCGCGGTGTGCCCGCACCTCGGCGCGATCGTGACCTGGAACCAGTCCGACCGGACCTTCGACTGTCCCTGTTTCGGCTCGCGTTTCGATTGCTTCGGCCGCGTGATCAACGGTCCGGCCAACCGGGATTTGGCGAGGCTGTGGGACCTGGAGGCGCCGATGCACCGGCCCGCCGTGCTTCGCTTCGCTCCTACCTACGTCAACGAATCGACCAGCGCCGCCAGGTCCTGAACTCGGCAAACCCCAGGACCAGCAGCACGCCGAGGGAGATGGTGAACAGAATCATCCCCAGCTCGGCGGTGGTGCGGACCGGTGCCGACTTGATCACGAGCGCCAGGATGGCCGCGAGAATCCCCTCGACCATCCGCGTGCTCAGCGTCGGCAGTCCCCCCGGGAAGTAGCGGCCGGTCGCTACGCTGCGTCTGCGCTCCTCCAGCCGCTCGGCGGCCTTCTTCGCCTGCGCCGCCACCCAGGGAACCCACCCGGGCATCACAATCGACTTCGTCGTGCCGATCATATTGCGTTTGCTTCTCCCGGCACCACTCGCCGGAAGCTCTCCTTTCAGCAGGGTGCATCACGCCAAAAAAGGCGCGATCATCGCCTCCGTCAGGGAGGGTGATCACGCCTTCGTCTCACGGAGCCGCTGCGCTCCGTCGACAAGGCAGATCGGAGTGCTTCCCGATCTACTGTTTTGTATTCCTAAGATGATACGGAGGGCATCCGCTCGCAAGCGAGGACACGACGTCCGCGATTCGTCAAGCGCCAATTCTTGCACTTCGCTTGTCATGTCTGGTTCCCCGGACGCGAATGAGCGGAATGTCTGGACGTTTTTGCCTGGAGCGATGCGGCCCGCCGCTCCGCAGTGCGCGAAGCTGGGTCGCAAGCAGCAATACGAGGAACGCGCAGAAGAGCACGAGGGCAATGGCGCGGGCGGCTCCCGCCGACGATGCAATGATGCCGCCGAATCCGAGCGTGGCGGCGACCAGCGCGCCGATCAGAAAGTCCAGAGACAGTCCGAGCATTTCCTGCCCTCCCTGTGAAGGCCGATTGCTGGAGGTGGGGAGCTAGGGCAGCTCTGAACAAGTCATTGCGAGCCGCGTTAGCGGCGAAGCAATCTCAGAGATCGCCACGGCCCTTCGGGGCCTCGCGATGACTGTCGCAGCGCTCCCTAGCTCCCTAGCTCCCCAGCCCCTAGCTATGACTGCACCGGCCCAAGGCCGGATTGTGTGGGGTCCCCTCTCGCGACTGGACCCCAGAACGCACGAAAGCGCGAGCGGGGGCCTC
>JAXIPC010000188.1:0-4599 GCA_045403135.1 Gemmatimonadales bacterium
TGGGCGCAGCCGAGCGGTTCGCCCGGCAACGGCCACGACTCGATGGCCCAAGCGTTGTTGGGCAGGGGCACGAAGTACGCCAGTGCGACACTCGGCACGCGGAGGCCGATGGCGATCTGCATCTCGTGCGCCAGGCCCCCGCTCATCCTGAAGGTGGTGGAGACCCACCCGTGCCGGGCGAGGTACCCGTCCCGTTCCAGGCGCGCCTGGGAGGTGGTGTCGGGGTTGCGCATCCCGTAGCTGAAGGCGGTATCGCCGGTTGCCCAGGCCTCGCCGGCCGGCGCATAGCTCACGCTGCCCAGCGCTGCGGAGGCATGAAGCACGCGCACTGAATCGCCCCGCGCCAGGCACAAGCTGGGGAAGCCGGAGCGCGCCGCCGCGATGCCGACGAACAGGTGGCGGCCGTCGTGCTGGAACCGGAGGGTCGTACCGTCGGGGAGCGTCCGCACCACCGCGCGCTCCCACTCGGCGGCATCGAGCCTGCCGTTGATGACGACCTCCGAGGTGACACGGGGCACCTCCACCGGTTCTCTCCGGCCTTGGCGCGCCTCAGCCGGCTCGGTGCGAACAACCGCGAGCAGAGTGAGCGCGCAGGTCAGAATCCGGGAGCCGGACGCCCACTTACGAGTTTTCGCCATTATCGGAGTCAAAGGATTCTGGTTCGAGCAACTTGAAATCGCTTGGGTCGGGGTGCGATTCACACATCGCGCCATCTGGCGTTCGCTTCACCCGGCACTGTAGCCGGGCGCCGGGGCCGACGCTGCCAAGCAGGGGGCGGCGAACGGTCACGTCGACGACGCCGCCCACCAGCGACTCCAGCAGGTTGGCTTTGCCCGGTACCGGCTCGGCCTGTTCCAACTCGACCGCAAGGATGTCGTGGCCGTCAAGGGAGGGATGTGGCCGCCGCGCAACCACCTTGCCGCTGATTCGGGTCAGGTTCTCGATCGACTGCACCATGATGCACCTCCTCACCCCCGCGCGCGCCCTCGGTCAACAGCTGGGCGAGTGCCTGGCCGATTGGTAGCCCCGTGTGGGACTCGAAATAAGTATAGGCGGGCATCGGGTTCACCTCGAAGCAGACGTACTGCCCGTCCGGTCGGCGCCGGAGGTCAATGCCAGCCAAGGGTAGCTCCATCTGGCCCGCCAGCGCGACGCAACGCCCGGCCACGTCGGCCGGCAGGTCCGTTGCTGTCAGGGTCGTGGTCGCGCCATCCCTCGTCGCGTAGCGGTAGTCGATCACCGAGCTGTCGATCGCGGCGGCGAACGTGCGGCTGCCAACGGTGTGGACCCGGACGTCCACGCCCGGGACGTAGGCTTGGAACTGCGCCGGCAACCCCGTGAGGAGCGGAAGCCGCACCGCTACGCGCTCGTCCAGCTCTTGGACGATCGACCGCACCCCGGATGCCGACTTGAACACCACGCGGCCATGTTCGCGCCAGAACGCGCGCGCCTCTTCCGGGTCGCTGGTTACCAGCGTCTCCGGGACCAGGAAGCCCGCGGCGCCGATGAGCTGCGCTTGCAGCGGTTTGGAGGCATTCGCCTGCATTGCCCGCGGCCGGTTGACCACGAGCACATCGGCTATGTCCAGCCACTCGAAGAGTTGCTCGTGCAAGCGCTGGGCGCGAGGTGCGCCCTCTCGACTAAATGAGCCGTGCGGCAACTCGAGTGGCCGGGCGTAGACGCTTCGGATCCGATCGAGCGCTATCGTCTGCCCGGCCGCGATGAGGACGCCAGACACGCCCCCAGGCCCGATTTCGATCCGGAGTCCCTCGCGGTCGAGCGCCGTCTGGGCGAGCAACACGTACGCCCCCCCCAGCTCCTGGAGAGCCTCGACCGTGCGGACTAGCGGCGGATCGTCGAGCCGGCCATAGATCAGGATCATCCGTGCCACTCAAGGGCGAGCGACTTGAGAAGGTCACCGGCCATCGCGGCGGCCCAGGGCTCGGCCAGCGGGGGCAGTGGGTCGACATGGACGAGCACCGTCCTATCCTCCTCAACGTCAAAGCAAAACTCGAGCAGCGGGAAGCCCAGCGCCCGCGCTGCCGCCAAGCAGCGGAGGCCGTAGCGGTTGGCCATTGGCCCGCCGACGCGCTCGCCGGCGGTGAGTACCGTTCCCGCGAAGTCCGCCATGCCGTTGTCGTAAGCGGTTACCCCGGTTTGAGCCTGGGGCGAGTTGACGATTGTCCGCTTGGCCACCGGTAGCCCACAGGCTGCCGCGGCGCTGGCCCAATGTTGTAGCGGAAGGGAAGGTGTCACCCAAGGATGGCGGCGTACGATATGCACCACGCGGTCGCCCAACTCGGCTAGCCAACTCACGACGATCGCCTGGAGCTCGGCACCTGCGTAGTCGCGATCCTTGGCGGATCGGCGGCGAAAGCGGGGCACCGCCAGGTAGCGGATTCGGTTGAACACAGCGGCCACGTCTGCGTTCGTGAATGCCGGTGTCCGCGGCAGCGCGATCCGGGTCGATGCGCGACCGGTCGAATCGACGCGGTGCGACCAGCGCGCCAGACTCAGGCCCTCAGGCCGGACCACCCGCACGGCGTCTGCCCCGAGCTCGCGGACCAGTCGCGCAGCCACCGATTTGGCGCCCTCGTCGCCCGCGTGGGCGAGGATGAGCACCGCGCCAGTCACGACGGAGGCAACGAGTCGAACTCTAGCTTGGCATCACGGTCGGCGGCTGCCATCCGCTGCTGGAGGTCACCCTGCCCCGTATAGTCCGGGCCGCCGGCCAAGTCGGGCCGGAGTTCGCTGTCGATGAAGGGCTCCGTGTCGCCCACCAGGTTCATGGCCGCTTCGAGGGCCGCGATTCGTTCCTCCAGCTCGGCTACTGCTTGGGTCAGGTCTGGAGTCGTCGCAGTCTCGGCGAAGCCCGCGAACGAGCCCGGCCGCTCACGGATATCCTTGAGTCCCTTGCCGCCGCCGGTGTCGCGGACCTCTTTGCGCAGGTCCTTCACCTCGACCCGGTCCTTCAGGTCCTTGCGTTCCTTGGAAAGCTCCTTGAATTCCTTGATGCGGTCCTTCAGGTCCTTCCGCTCCTTGCTGAGCTCCTTGAGGTCTTTGGTCCGATCCTTTTGGTCCTTGCGCTCCTTGGTGAGCTCCTTGCCGTCCTTGATCCTGTCCTTCCGGTCCTTGTTCTCTTTGGCTAGCGACTTCACGACACAGTTGACTTGGACCGTCGCCGACATTGTCGGACCCGATGCCGAGATGGCGCTGACGGAAACGCACGTGTTCTGACCGGCGTACGACTTGGAATTGGGCGTTGAGGTCGCGGTGAAGGACGTGTTCCCCGAGGAGCCAGGGTAGGAGTCCCCGTTATCGCCACGGTTTCCATTCAGCTCCAAGTCCCGTTTGCCGTCGGCCTGGATGAGGGCGACCTTGTAGTGGTTCTCATCGGTATTGCCTGGTTGCGCGTCATCGATGTGCCAGATGAGCAGGCCGTCGCCGGGCAGGTTGGCGTCGAAACCGGTGCGCTGACGGTTCTCAAGGAGAAAATACTCGGAGCCGCCGGCTCCGTCCTTCCAGAGGCGCTGGATGCTGCGACTCGTTTTGACGTCTGCGATCGAGATTGCGCCCGCGCTGGTTACGTTGATAACGCTCGCCCAGCCCTGCTGGGCTTTACACCACGCCGACGGGTGCGCCGGGATGTCGCCGCCGCCGTTCCACGAACCACCAGCCATCAGACACCAATTGCCGATTCCCTCGGATGTGTCATCAGTATCGTAAAGGTCCGGGAAACCAAACAGCAGGTGGCCGAGCTCGTGCGCGCAAACCCCGATTCGGGCGTCCTCGGGAATGGTCAGGTACGCGAAGATCTGCTTGCCATCGGCGGCATAAGCCGAAGGCAGCACCCATTTGTGCGACCAGATGTCGTTGGAATTACCGGTCTGCTCGCCGCCTTGGCCGGCGTGCACGACGACGAACGCGTCGACAAAGCCGTTCCCGTCGTTATCGTACGACCCGTAGTTGACCTGCGGGTCGGCAGCGACCGCCGCGTCGTGGGCCATGACGTTCGCCCGCGGCGTACCCGAGGGCCGGCCGATGCCGAAGTTGTTGTTGGCATACCAGGCGAGCGTCTGCGGCAGAGTGTAGGGGCCAACCACTTCGCCGACGATGTCGACCAGACCGCCGGTGACCTCGTGGAAGTACTCCTTGACGCTGCCGTGCGGCACTACCCCCGTGGAGAAGAACAGATCGTTGAAGTGCGCCGCGCTCTGGCCTAGCGGGCGATCCGAGAATTGCACCAGGACAACGATCACGCGAACCGCGCCGCGTAACGGCGCCCGCTCTGCGGCGGCCGCGCGGATCGATCCATACGGTGTGCCCACCGGGAACTGGTCGGGCGGGACGATCACCCCGTCATCAAAGCCCAGTCGGCGCGGCCCGCGGGCGAGCGCGAAGGACTCGGCGAGGGGAGACTTGGATCTCTTTTGCGCTTCGGCGAGGTCTGTTCTCAGCCGCTCCTTGAGCTCAGGGCTGGGTGCCACCGCGCAGAACTCCGACCATACTGCCGTGGCCGCTCGCCGGTGACGAAGGACGCTTCCGTTGGTACATTGATCGCACATGATAGACCTCGATTCGAGCGTTCCAGATCATACG
>JAXIPC010000180.1:0-18324 GCA_045403135.1 Gemmatimonadales bacterium
GGTGCGTCCAGCTCGGCCACGACCTGTCGCGGCTGTCCGCGGACGTGATTCTCTACACCGGCGACGAGTTCGGCTTGCTGCGGCTTCCCGCCCGGCTCGCCACCGGCTCCAGCATCATGCCCCACAAACGGAATCCCGACCTCTTCGAGCTCACCCGCGGACGGGTCGCCGCGCTCGAAGGCGATCTCGCCACCGTACTCGCCATCCGGGGCAAGCTCACCAGCGGGTATCACCGGGACTTTCAGCTCCTGAAGGAGCCGCTCATTCGCGGGCTCGGGCGTACCGAGCAGATGCTCGCCATTCTGGCCCTCGCGATTCCCCAGCTCGAGGTGGACCACGCCCGAGGGCTCGAGGCGCTGGCGGGCGGAGCGCTCGCCACCGACGAAGTGATGCGCCGAGTCGAATCCGGCGTGCCGTTTCGGCGCGCCTATCGCGAGGTAGCCGCCGCCCTCAAGCGGGGGGAAACCTTCGCGGCTCCCTCGGCGGCACGGCTGGTTGCCCGGCGGCGCTCGACCGGCGGGCTGGGCCGGCTCGGCCTCGACGCCGCCTGGCGCCGCATCGAGCGGGCACGACGCTGGAGCGAGCAGGAACTCGCCCGGTTCCACGCCGCGATGGACCGCCTTCGGGGGCCCAGGGTACGATGACCGGCGACCGGCGCCAGCGGCACCTGAAGATCCTGGAGCTGATCACGACCCACGCGATCCATACCCAGGATGAGCTCGCCGACGCGCTGGCCCGGGAGGGCTGGGAGGTGACCCAGTCCTCGGTGAGTCGCGACATCGCGACGTTGCACCTGATCAAAGTGGACGGCGCCTATCAGCGGCCGATCGCGGCCAAGAAGCCGCGCAACGATCCCGACGAGCAGCGGATTTCCGAGGGGGTGCTCACCATCGAGGCGGCGGGAGACGCGCTGGTGGTGCTGCACACGCCACCGGGGGAAGCGAACCGGGTGGGAGTCGCGCTGGACCGGCTGGCCTGGCCCGAAGTGCTGGGAAACATCAGCGGCGACGATACCATTTTCGTGGCGGTCAAGAACCCGGCCGCGCAACGGCGATTCTGCCAGGCAGTCAGGCGGCTGGCGGCAGCGCGCTAGCCGGCGCGCCACCGCCTCGTAGCGTCTTATCGTCGTAGCGTCTTAGCGCCAGCCTCCGAGCTCCGTCAACGCCACCACCTCCCCCTCATACAACGCCGTCACCCTCTCCTTGAGCTCCTTGCGGAGTGCCGTGCTCTGCTTGGCGTCGAGCGGGAAATCGCGCTTGGTCGCCGCCACGCGATCGGTCAGCGTGGGCATGTCCCTCACTTCGCGCAGGGCCGGCACGCTGTCCGGCAGCGCCGCCTGGGCCAGCGCCGACCAGTCCCGGCCCAGCTCGGCGTACCGTTTGGCGAGCGCGCGCAGTTTGGCGTCGGAGAGCGCGGTACCGGCTTCGGCCAGAAACTCCGAGAAGACCGGCCGGAACAGCCCGCCCCCGGTGCCGAAGCGTTCGATGAACTCGTACACCGACCAGAGACCGGTATAGAGCAGCGGTCCGGGAGGAAAGATCTTTTCCCAGGAGTCCGCCGCCTTGCTTCCGTCCAGCTTGTCGGCCCAGCTCTTGAAAGCCTCGAGCGTGTAGTTCTTCATCTTGCACTTGACCAGCCCGTCGACACAGGCCTGGATGCTGGAGCGAATCACCGGCTCCAGGGGCGGGGTTTTTGCGGTCGACTCCAAGGCCAGGACCCGGTTCTTGAATTTCTTGATCCGGCCGCGGGCCTGGGCCAGGTCCGGCAGTGAGATCGGGATCGGCTGATCGGCAAGATCGCCGATGAGGGCGGCGCCGGAGGCGTCGTCGATCCCGTAGATCGTTATGACGTGGTAGCCGCCGCCGCTCCACGACGCCGGCATGGCGCGGTGGGAAAGGTGAGAAGCGTCCACCCAGGCCATCACCGGCCGGCCACCTTCCAGCAGCTCGCGCAGGTGCTTCTCGGCCGGCCTTATTCCGGACGACTCCTTTACGATCGAGGTGACGCCGAGCCGCTTGCGGGCGCCGGCGGACCAGTTGGCGTCGTCCCACCAGGCGTGGCGTCCCGCGACGTAGAAGGAAGAGAAATTCTCCTTGGCGTAATGGAAGGCGAACATGCCGGCGCCGATGCCGCCGTCGAGGCCGAACACCATGGCCTCGCTGAACGGGGCCTTCGTCTGGGGGTTGCGGATGCCGGCGTGGGCGAGCAGGGAGCACAGTGCCGTTGCGACCGGAATGCGGCCGGGAAAGTGGTGGGGCAGCGGATTGGATTCGGGGGTATCGGGCGCCTGCTTGACGATCTGGCGGCGCGCCGTCGAGTAAGTCTCGCCGGTCTTTTGCATCCGGGACCGGACCAGCTGCTTGAGATGCTTGTGCTCGGTCATTGTCCACACTCCTTCTCGGGCCGGGAAGCCGGACCCTACGCGTCGACGCTTCCCGGCCGGCGAGAAGCGAGGTGGAGAACGACCGGACGACCTCGAGGACAGCGATCCCCTTTGCCTCCGCGGGTGCCGGACGGCGTAGGCGTCCGGTCAGGAGGTCGGGCGCAAGGCGGCGCCGGCCAATATGGTAGCAAATGAGGCTGTGTCGCGGAAGGGGTGCTACGGTGGAGACGCCGGCTTTGCTCCGACCCGGTGCCGCACCGAGGTGATCTGGGCCAGGATCGCCAGCGCGATCTCTTCCGGGTCCCGGCCGCCCAGATCGAGCCCGATCGGTCCATGCAGCCGGGCCACCTCGGCCTCGGAGAATCCCAGCTCGCGGAGCCGTTCGCGGCGGTGCGCCTGGGTCTTCCGCGATCCGATGGCCCCGACGTAACCCGCGGGAGATCGGAGCGCGATCTCCAGCGCCGGCTCGTCGAATTTCGGATCGTGGGTGAGCAGGCACACGCAGGTGGCGGCGTCGAGTCCGACCCTCCGGAAGACCTCTTCCGGCCATCCCAGGATCAGCTCGTCGGCGTCGGGGAATCGCTCGCGGGTCAGGAATGCTTCCCGGCCATCGGCGACCACGGTGCGGTATCCCAATGGCTTGGCCATCCGCACCAGAGCGGTGGCGATATGGACGCCGCCGAACACCAGGAGTGTCGGCTTCCGCGGGAAGACCTCGAGGAAGACGTCGACCGGGCCGGCGGCGCTCTCGATCGTCTCCACCCGGCTGGTGAGCCGGGGCAGCGCGGCCTGAGCCGCTTGGGTGAGCGCCTCGGTCAGCCCGGCGGGTACCGCGCCAAGCGTCCGGGTGCCGGCGCCCTCTTCGGCCAGGACCCCGGTGCCCAACGGCGCCGCGCCCCCGATCACGGTGGCGAGGACGGTGTTTCGGGTGGCTCGAGCCGCCTGCAGCAGCTCGGGTCGCACGACCGGCTCGATGAACACCTCGATGGTGCCTCCGCAGGACAGACCCATCTCCCAGGCGCGCTCGTGGGTCACGCCCCAGCCGACTTTCTTCGGGTTGCCGCTCGCGATGGCGGCGCGAATCTCTTCCGCCGCGGCGGTCTCGACGCAGCCGCCCGACACCGAGCCGGCCATGCGTCCGTCCAGTGTGGCGAGCAGGCAGGCGCCCTCGGGCCGGGGCGCGGATCCCCAGACCTGGATCACCACCGCGCGGCCGACCGGGCCCGACGCGGCGAGCAGACCGTACTCGGCCAGAAGATTTCGCATCAGGCGGTGGCGGCGCGAGGTTCGGCGTCAAGTAGCTTCAGGTCGGCGGGAGTATCCACGTCGGGATTCGAGCCCGCCACCGAAATCAGGCGCACGTTCACCCGGTGGCGGGCCAGCAGCGTGCCAAAGCCCTTCTCGCCCTTCATTTCATCCGCCAGATGCCAGAGGCTGCGGTCCACCAGCAACGGATGCCCGGGATGGTCCGGGGCGTCGCGATAGGTGGGGCGGACCGCCGACGCACCGCCGCGGGACCAGGCCTCGATGACTGCTTTGATGACGTCGAGGCGTATCATGGGCTGGTCGCCGAGGCAGACCAGGATGGCCTGTTGGGAATCGGCGGACCCGCGGCTCTTGGCGCAGTCGATGCCGGTGCGAATGGTCATGGAAAGGTCCCCGTCCGCCACGCGCATCTCTTCCGCGTGGCAGCGGTACTCAGCGGCAATGGCGCGGATCCGCTCGTCGCCGGGGCGGTGGACCACGATAGTCGGCCCGATCAGGCCGGCGGCCCGGGCCCCGCCCAGCTTCAGCAGCACGTGACCGATCAGCTCCCGGTCCTGCCACTTGGCCAGGAGCTTGTCGCCGCCAAACCGCTCGCCCCGCCCGGCGGCGGGAACCAGTCCGAAGACTTTCACGATGCCGAGAGGCTACCCAACCCTGACGGGTGGGTCAAGCCGCTTAACCATGAACGCGGCGCTGGCAGGGCAGAGGCTGGCGAATTCCCGGGTCGCCCGAATAGTGGCTGGCGCGCCGCCGCGGTCCGCCCGGCGAAAGCCCAGCCGCTCGAAGAACGGCTCGGCCGTCGTGGTGAGCAGGTACACCGATCGCACGCCCTGCGAGTGAGCATGCGCCTCCGCGGCGGCCACCAGCAATCGTCCCCCTCCGGTGCCGCGCTCCGACGGCTCGACAACCAGCGAGCGGAGGAGCGCCTCCGCGCCAAACACTTCGAGTCCCACGACACCGCTCGGCTTCTCTCGGCTGCCATAGCCGAAGAAGTGGGAAAGGTCCGCGTCGGCCAGATCCTCCGTGGGCAGGCCCGCCCCGGCTACCAGGCGCATGACGTCGGTCAAGTGCGGCTTCCGAAACGTTGGCATGCTCTCTCCCCTGGCTCCCCAGCTCCCCAGCTCCCTAGCTTCCTAGCTTCCTAGTGTCCTAGCGTCTATCACAAACCGATACCGCACATCGCTCCGAAGCATTCGCTCGTATGCCTCATTGATGCGTTCCGGGGCGATCTGCTCGATATCGGAGACGATGCCGTGCCGGCCGCAGAAATCGAGCATCTCCTGGGTCTCCGGGAGGCCGCCAATGAGGGAGCCGGCGATACGGCGGCGTTTCGAGACCAGTTTCCCGAACGTCGGCACCGGGTGCGGATGCTCCGGTGCTCCCACCAGCACAAGAGTGCCGTCCCGGCGGAGCATAGAGATGTATTGGTCCAGGTCGTGCGACACCGCCAGCGTATTGAGGATCATGTCAAAGCTGGCCGCATGCTTCCGCATGGCGCCGGCATCCCCCGAGATGACGACCTCATCCGCGCCCAAACGCCGGCCGTCGTCGGCCTTGTGCGGCGAGGTCGTGAACAGCACCGTGTGGGCCCCCATGGCATGGGAGAGCTTCACCCCCATGTGCCCGAGCCCGCCCAGGCCGACGATGCCGATCTTCCGGCCGGTGGCGGCGCCCCAGTGGTTGAGGGGAGAATAGGTCGTGATGCCGGCACAGAGGAGCGGCGCCGCCGCCGCGAGGTCGAGATTGGGAGGAATCCGCAGGCAGAATGCCTGGTCCACGACGATTTCGGTGGAGTAACCGCCGTAGGTCACGCTTCCCGGTGAGTGTTTATCAGGGCTGTTGTAGGTCCAGGTGTGGTCGTCGTTATCGCAATACTGCTCCAGACCGGCGCGGCAGCTCGCGCAGGTCCGGCAGGAATCCACCAGGCACCCGACCCCGGCAGTGTCGCCCGGCTTGAACGTCGTCACATCCGGGCCGACCTCGGCCACTCGCCCGACGATTTCGTGACCGGGGACGCACGGATAGACGGTTCCGGCCCATTCGCTCCGGACGGTGTGGAGATCGGAGTGGCACACGCCGCAGTAGAGGATTTCGATCCGGACATCCGAGGGGCCGGTCGTTCGGCGCTGGATGGTGTGGGGGCCCAGCGGAGAAGTCGGGCCGAATGCGGCGTAGGCGCGGGCGGTGCTCATGAGGGCTTCGGTCCGACGGCTCTTGAAAAAGCCGTCCACAGATTTCACCGATTACACGGATTACATTGCTTTGCCGTATGATAGTTGAGTCCAGGTGGTCCGTGTAATCAGATTCCGATGGCGACCTCCCAGCCGAGGGGAAGCGCTATGGAGAGAGCGATCCAGAGTGTCCGCGTCGTGTTGAGGAGCCTCCGCCGCACTCCTGGCTTTGCCGTCACGGTTGTGTTCACGCTTGCCCTCGGCATAGGCCTGTCGGTGGCGGTTTTCACGGTGGCGGAAGCACTGCTGCTTCGCAAGCTCCCCTTCCGGGACCAGGACCGCCTCGTGGTGCTCTGGGGACAAGGGGCCGATCGGTCCTTCACTCACTGGCCCCTGTCGCTGGACAGGGCCCGGGGGTTCGCGCGCGACACCCGGACGCTCGAGCGCGCGGCGTTCGCTACCTACGAGGGCGCCTGGCCCATTCCGATTCGTGACGGGGAGCGGATCTCCCGCCTGCGGCAGGCGCTGGTTTCGGGTGAGTTCTTCGATGTGCTGGGCGGACAGCCGATTCTGGGCCGGGCGCTGCGCGCCGAGGATGACGTGATCGGCGCGGCGCCGGTGGTCGTGTTGAGCCACACTGCGTGGCAGCGGCACTTCGGCGGCAGCGCCGACGTGCTGGGCCGGCAGATTGTCGTGCATGGGAACGGGGTCGCCTACAATATCGTGGGGGTCATGCCCCAGGGATTCGACTACCCGAGGGGCGCTGACTTCTGGGCCGCCCTAGTTCCCGTGCGGACCACGCCGGGCACCGACTCCACCTTCGCCGACGTCGATCTGGTCGGGCGGCTCCGGCCCTCCGCGACAACCATCGCCGCCCGAGAGGAGCTGACCGCCTACTTCGGCCGTAACGGGGATTCCCCGTGGGCGCGCAGCCTGCAGGGGGTCGCCACTCCGTTGCCGCGGCTCATCCTCGGCGATACCAAACCGGCGGTGATCGCGTTCGCGGTCGCTGCTCTGCTGCTCCTCGTCATCACCTGCGTGAATGTCGCCAACCTCCTCCTGGTGCGCGGACTGGCCCGTACCCGGGAAATCGCCGTGCGCTCCGCGCTCGGTGCGGGCCGCGGCCGGGTCATCGCCCGGCTGCTGGCCGAGAACGCGGTCCTGGCGATTGCCGGCGGTGCCCTCGGTCTCGCGGTAGCGACCGTTGCTGTCCGAATCTTTGCCTCCTTCGCTCCGGTGGGCCTGCCCCGTCTGGACGAGATCCAGGTCAACGGAACCGCGCTCGCTGGCGCCTTGGGGCTGACGGCCGCCGCGATGCTCCTCTTCGGTCTGGCACCGGCGATCATGACCTCGAAGGTCGATTTGCAACAGGTGCTCCGGTCGGGGACCCGACAGAGCATGAGCCGGGGCTCCCGGCTGGCGACGGAAGCCCTGGTAATAGGACAGGTGGCGCTCGCGGTGCTCATCCTCTCGGCCGCCGGGCTGATCACCAGGAGCCTGATTCGGCTGGAGCGGGCCGAGCTGTCGTTCGAGCCGTCGCATCTCCTGATCGGCGAGCTGGCATTCAAATACGATCAGATCGATACCCCTGAGAAAGGGCTCGCTCTCCTCGATCGCCTGTTGTCGGTTGTGCGGGCAGTCCCCGGCGTGGAGGCGGTCTCGCCGGTGGTCGCCATTCCGTTCTCCGGGTCGGGTGGCTGGGACATCGGTCTCATGGCCGAGGGGCAGTCCGCCGACGAGGCAGCCAGGAACCCGGTGCTGAACATGGACGTCGTCGTGCCGGACTACTTCACGACCTTCGGGATGACGCTGGTTCGCGGGCGTGGCTTCACCGACCAGGATCGCGAGGGTGCACCGGCGGTCCTGGTGATCAGCCAGTCGGCGGCGAGGCGCTATTGGCCCGGCGCCGATCCGATCGGCAAGCGGCTGGTGACGGATACGAAATCAGGGCAGACGGCTACTGTCGTAGGCGTCGTCCCCGACACCCGCTACCGCGACCTGCGGAATGCTCGTCCCAGCGTGTACTTCCCGCTGCGTCAGTCACCCTTCCCCTATGCCCCGCTGACGCTGGCCATACGCACCCGCGGCGCGCCGGCCGACCTGGTGCCGGCGATCCAGCGGGGGATCGCCTCCATCGACTCAGGGTTAGGGCTCGCGAGTGCCGCGCCGTTCGAGACGTACCTCGACGGTCCATTGGCGCAGCCGCGTCTCAATGCGCTGCTCCTGGCCGTGTTCGCGGGCGCCGCAATGACGCTGGCAGCCATCGGTCTGTTCGGCGTCATGGCGACGATGGTCGGACAGCGGACCCACGAGTTCGGCGTGCGGATGGCGCTCGGCGCCACGGGAGACAAGCTGCGCGGGATGGTGATGCGGCGGGGGCTTGCACTCGCGACGGCCGGGATGGTGACAGGGCTGCTCGGCGCGCTGCTCGCCAACCGTCTGCTACTGGCCTTGCTCTACCAGGTCAGTCCGACCGATCCCGTGACGCTCGCCGTCGTTACGGCCCTGCTCCTGGGTATCGCCGCGCTGGCCAGCATCGTCCCGGCCCGGTCCAGCACACGCATCGATCCGGTGCAAGCGCTGCGGGCGGAGGGATAGGAACCGCAGCCCAGCTACTCCGCCCGAAGCGTGATCGCGGGATCGATCCGCGCCGCCCGCCACGCCGGCACCCAGCTCGCGATGACCGCCACTCCCAGCAGCAGGGCGATGACGCCGAGGTAGGTGACCGGATCGAGCCGGGAGACGCCGAAGAGCAGGGTGACCATGACCTGGCTCGCGACTCCCGCGCCGATCAGCCCGAGAATGGCACCGAGCGCGGTGAGCGTCATTCCCTGCCGAAGCACCAGGCTCCGGATGTTCCCGCTCGACGCCCCGAGCGCCGACCGCACCCCGATTTCGCGGGTGCGCTCGGTGACACTGCCGGATAGCACGCCATAAATGCCGGCGGCAGCAAGCGCCAGGGCCACGACGGCAAAGGCGGCGAACAGATTCAGCGCAAAGCGTCGCTGCGCTGCTGATGCCGCGAGGAGCTCGTCCATGGTGGCGACCTGTACGATCGGCACGTCCTTGTCGATCGACCAGATTGACCCGCGAAGAGCGGGGGTGAGCGCCGCTACGTCGCCGCGCCCGCGGACCACCAGCGACAGCACTTCGTCCGCCCAGGCCCATTGGGTCGTCGTGATGTACACGGCATCAGTCTCGCCCATCGCCAGTGACTGCTGCTTCACGTCACCTACCACGCCGACGATGGTGTACCACGGTCCGTTGGCGGGTCCGATATGCAGGCGCTTGCCAATGGGATCGGTGCCGGGGAACGCGCGCTTGGCGAAGGACTCGTTGATCACCATGGCCTCCGGCGCGCCCGCCACGTCACGGGTATCGAGCAGCCTGCCGCGACGGAGCGGGATTCCCATCGTTTCGAGGTAGCTGGGGCTCACGGCGTATCGAAACGCGTCTCCCTGTCTGGTGGTATCCGATTCCAGCAGCACGCCATACTCTTCGTTGTCTCCACTTAGCGGCAGCTGACTGGTGAACGCCGCCGCGGTGACACCCGGAGCGCGCCGGACCGCCTCGAGGGCCTGAGCGAAGAAACGATGCCTGGCGCTGTCGGTGTCGAACCGATGACCGGACTCTTGCACTCGCAACGTGAGCAACCCTGAAGCCTCGAATCCCGGAGCGACGGCGAACAGGCTTTGCAGGCTCCGCAACAGCAATCCCGACCCCACCAGCAGCACGAGCGCGAGCGCGACTTCGGCGACGACGAGCGTACGACGCACGACCTGGTGTCCGCCGGCCGTACGCCGGGAGCTCTGCCCGAGGCCGGCGAGCAGATCGTTCCGAGTGGCGTGCAGGGCCGGGAGAAGGCCGAAGGCCAGTCCGACCAGCGTCGTGATGCCCAGGCCGAACCCGAAAACCGAACCGTTTACCTCAATAGCGCTCAGCCGTGGCAGGCCGGGTGGGCTGATTGCCACCAGCGCGCGCACGCCGATCGCTGCGACGACCATCCCGGCTGCACCGCCCATCGCGGCGAGCATCAGGCTTTCGGTAAGCACCTGCCGAGTCACCCGGGCTCGACCCGCGCCGAGTGCTGTGCGCATCGCGAATTCGCCGCGTCGGCGCGCGCCGCGGGCGAGCTGGAGATTGGTCACGTTCACGCAGGCGATGAGCAGCACGAGGAGGACCGCCCCGAGCACGGCAAGCAGGGCCGGCTTCACGTCCCGGGTGACGTCGGCTTGCAATGACGTGACGCTGAAGGCCACGCTGCTGCCATAGGTTTCGGGGTGCAGCGCGTTCAGCACGGCATTCCCGAGCACATTGAGCTCGCCCGTCGCCTGATCTGTGCTGACGCCCGGCCGGAGCCGCCCGACCGTGAGCGGGAAATGCCCCCAGGCCCGACCCTGCGATATGTCGAACTGCAGCGGCGCCCAGAGCTGGGCCGAGGGGGCCAGCACGTTCTCAAGACCGCCCGGCATCACGCCGATGACGGAATAGGTGCTGGTGGCGGCCCAGCCCCCCGTCTCCTCGAGTGTGATCTGGCGCCCGATGATCCCCCGATCGCCGGCAAACCGCCGCCGCCAGAGGGCGTCGCTGAGGATTACCACGTTCGGCCCATTGCCCCGGTCGTCGGTGGCCTGGAAATCCCGGCCCAGGATCGGCGCCACGCCCAGCACGCGGAAGTAGCTCGCACTGACTCGCTGCCCGTCCAGTCGTTCGGGCTGCTCCGAACCCGTCATGGTCGGCTGCCAAGTCGTAAGCATGGCGAGCGCGTCGAAGGTGCGATTGCGCTCGGCCAGCTCGCGATACATGCCGAATGTCGAGTGACTCCGGGGCCGCCCGCTGCCGACCTCCCAGATCATCGCGATCCGGGCGGCCTCTGGATACGGCAGGGGTTTGAAGAGGATCGGATTGACCGCGCTGAAGATTGCCGCTGTCGCACCGATCCCCAACGCCAGGGTAAGAATGGTGATTGCCGAATAGCCCGGGGCTCGGCGCAGCTGGCGCCCGGCATAGCGGAGATCGGCGAGCACCGTGCCGACCAGGTTCTCCCACCCGTAGGCGCGCACCTCTTGCCGCACGGCGGTGGCACCACCCAGCTCCACCCTCGCGGCACGCCGGGCCTGGTCCGGCGTGAGACCCCGCGCGATGCCCGCCGCCTTGGCCTGCTCGAGATAGTGTTCGACTTCATCGTTCACATCCCGGTCCGCCTCGGCCCGGTGGGTCAGCACCCGGAGGCCCCGAGTGACCTGGCGCCAGAGGGACATGGGCTAACCCTCCGCCCGGAGGAGCCGGGCGACGGCCGCCGTCCGCCGGTGCCAGTCGATTGTTTCGGCTTCCAGACGCTTGTGGCCGGATCGGGTGAGGGAGTAGAACTTGGCCCGGCGCGAGTTGTCGGTCTGGCGCCATTCCGCGTCCAGCCATCCGGCGCGCTCCAGCCGCCGGAACGCGGTGAGCAGGGAGCCCGGGTTGACCTTGAATACGCCCCTGGAGGTTTGCTCTATCCGGCGGGCGATCCCGAACCCGTGCATGGGCCCGAGGCTCAGGCTCTTGAGGATGAGCATGTCGAGGGTGCCCTGGATGACGTCGGTGCTGGGCTCGCTCACGGCGGCTCCTGGAGGGGGCGTCCCGCCGACGATAGCTGCCTACATCTTGTTTGTCAAGATGTGGAGGTCAAGAGAAAGAGCCTAGTTCCCTGCTATCTTGAGTACCTGCTTCGGACCGCCGCCCGTTTCAGGGGAAAATGCCGTTGAGCAACTCCGCCAGCCGGTATCCCGCCAGGGCAACGCGCTTCTCGGCGATCTTGTTGGTGGCCGCCTTGTAGGCGGGCGAGGGCTTCTGCTTCGACTTGAGTGTCGTCGGATACGCCTTCTGCTGGGCCAGCGTCAGGCTCTCCCCGCCCCAATCCTCGAAGGAGCCGTGGAGCATCGCGTCACCCACCGTCGAACGGGGGAGAGCCTGCTCGACCCCGCTCGCGAGGCGATCGATGTACTCGTCGACATCCTCCCCGGCGGCCTTGGGCGTTGAGATGTCGAGGATACCGTCCCAATAGCTGTGCAGGTTGTTCGGCGTGCCCTTGAGCTTGAACGAGTTGCCGCCCCGATCGCCGGCGGGCAGCGCGGCGGTCACCCGGGCGCTCATGTGCAACGGCTGGTGAATATCACCGACCAGGTGAATGACCCACGCGAGGGCCACGGCGCGGGTGGTATCCGCCGCGGAGGGATCCAGCAACACCGCTTTGAGTGCCGTCAGCCGCTCGACGGCATTCGTGTCCGCGGGCCCCAGACCGTCGACGGCCACGATCACACCACCGCTCTTCTTCCAGAACGTGTCGTCGAAGTGCCACAGAGCATGGTGATACCCGTGGAACGCCGAGCCCGGCGTGCGAACCAGATCGGGCCAGGTGGCGCTCTCGACGAAGAGACCACGGTCGACCTCTTCCAGGGTACCGCCGTCGGGCGCCAGCGACGCCAGATCCGCCAGCGGAGGGCCGTGCCGCAGCAAGGCGACGGCCCCCGCGCGGGCATGCTCCGACATGTTGTCCCACGCGACACGCGTGACGGTCTTGTGCCCGGTAGCGTTCCAGCGCCGTGCGGCGGGAAGCATCGCGACCGGGAACGCGAGCAGGATGAGCGCTATCAGGTAACGTGGAGGCGGAGCCGAAGCCATAGTTGCCGAGTCCGGAGAGGGGAGAGCGGTACCGCCGTATATCGGGAAGATCGGCCGCGCTGTCAACCACGAGCCGAGCGGGCGTTAGTAGATCTTATAGGTCGCCTTCCCGCCCCGCCGCCTCGGCAAGTCGTGCGGGCGCCGCAGGGACGGACGCATTCGGGCGAGGTCGTGGTGGCCGAAGTGCGCGTCTCCTTTTCTCCACAAAATCCCGGCCTGGGATTCACCAATCTTGACCACGCCAACTGCTGGCCATACCGAAGACCGCTTCAATGGAAGGGCTGTAGCCGGGAAGGCGGATCGGGTGGACCGGCGTACCCGCTGCTCGCTCCGCGGGCCTCCGGCGGGCCGATCAACTCGGCGAAGGGGGATGGAGGCGCCTCGAGGCGTCAGTAGCGCAGGTCGTACTGCAGCTTGGTCAGCAGCTGGTTCGACGCAAACCGCCATCCAACCCGGCGGTCCAGGAGATTGCGTTCTTCGTCCAGGTTGTGATTGTACACCAGGAAGAACTCGCCCTGCGGCGAAAAAGACCAGCGCAGCCTGGTGTTGCTGCCGATGCTTCGGCTCTGGTTGTCGTACTGCACGTAGGAGCTGACCTGCAGGTCCGGGGACACGTTGACCCGCAGGCGGGTGCCGATCACGTCCTGCACGAACCGGCCCCGGGGTAGTCGCCCGACGTTGTGCCCGGCATTGAGCTCGATGATCAGCAGCGGCGAGGGCCGCAGGCTGCCGGTCAAGGCCAGCTCGTTCAGCCTTCCGCCGTAGAATCCGCCGAACCACCAGGTCACCTGGCCCGAGACTTTTCGCTTGCTGGCGAGCCCCGCCTCCAGCCGCCACCGGGTCCAGTGATAGGAGCCAGCCGGGATTTCCACTCCGGATATGTCGAAGGGCTCGTCCAGCCGCTCTCCGGCAGGGGCGAAGTTGAACTCGAAGCGATCGCCGCTCTCCAGCCGCCAGTTGACCGGCGCGGTGAACACCCGGTAGCTCTGCCAGCGGCCGTCGAGGCTGGTCACCAGCGTAGTGAAAAACTCATTGAACATCTGCCGTACCTTGAGGCCCAGGATGCGGCCGCTGGGCCGAGGCTGGTAGACCATGTTGAGGTTGAAGGTCTGTACCCCCGGCCGCGGCACGAACCCTAGTGACGGATCGAAGCTCTCTCCCACTCGGCGATAGGAGAAGGCCAGGTCCCAGAGATCGTTGGGATAGTCGATCTTGCCTCCAAAGGCGCTTCGGTTTCCAGCAAGGTCTTCGCGATCCATGGCCAGGCCCCACACGCCGGCCAGAAAGTTCTTGTCGCCCAGAAACCGTGTGGTCTGGTAGGTAAGATCGACGCCACCGAGCCAGGCGCCCGCCCGACCGAGCGGGTCGCCCGTGGAGGCGATCATTCCGACGGAAGACTCTCGCAGCACGTTTTGCCGGATGCGAAGGACGCCGAGGGTGTTGCCGGTGGGGAGCGAATCCAGGTCTCGTGTCCTCACCACCAGGGCGCCGAAGCGGGTGCCCGATTCGCGGCCGTTCAGCTTGAATCCTCCAGCGAGCGGAACTTCAGTGCCCGACAGCAGTCCGATCCGCCGGCTGAAGAAGGCGCGGACGTCGTCCCCGGTTCCCAGGCCGAAGTCGAACACGTCCGACCCTTCCAGGAAGAAGGTTCGCTTCTCCGGAAACACCAGGGGGAAGCGGGTGAGATTAGTGCGGCGGGTGTCGACTTCCGTCTCTGCAAAATCGGTGTTGACGGTAAGCGAGGCGAGCGTGTTCGCGCCCAGCCGCTTGGTCACATCGAGACTGAGCTCCTGTCCATGATCGGTCGGCGCACCGGGACTGTCCCGCCCGATCTGCGCGGTGCCCGACGGTCGGACGCTCAGCCCCAACCCCAAGTCGAATGCGGGGAGGCCGGTGAGCAGGCCGGCCCGACTGGTCATGTTGACCTTGGTGTCGCGGTTGGGGCTGGCCCAGCGATCGGTTTCCTGGAGCCGCTGTACCCGCCGCTCGACGTTGAATCCCCACTCGGTCAGGCCTCCGCGAAACAGCAGGCTCTTGACCGGGATCCTGAGCTCCGCGGCCCAGCCGGTGCTCGTTCGGGTCGTTGCGGCTTCCCACACGGCGTCCCAGTTGGAGTTCTCGCCTTCACCCTGATTGGCTATCAGGGCATCGTAACGAGCCCCATTGGGGCTGACGATGAACACGTAGCCGGAGCGGCCGTCCAGGTAGGTGTCGAGCACGACCCGGATGTGGTCCTCGCTGGTGAGGCTCGCGTCGCGCTGCCGCGCGAAGCTGGTAATCCGGGCCGGGTCGGGATCGTCGGCGCGGACTCCGATGAGGAGAGCATCCGGAAGGGCGATCACGCGGACGACGGTCCTTCCGGTCGGCGCGGCTCCCTCCCGGGGCTCGATTTGGGTGAGATCGGAGATGGAATCCGAACTGAGCCATTCCGGCTCGTTCAGGACGCCGTCGATGCGGATGTGGGCGGTAACGGCCGATGCACGCAAGGCGGGCCGCGTGGAGGAGGATGAGGCAGGGACGGTCTGGGCTGACAGCTTGGATGACCCCAGCAGGACGCACCAAGCGGTGAGCCCCGCGAGCGACAGCCTGCCCCTCACGGGGTAATGCGCCGGGAGTTCGTGCGGTCCAGAGCGGCCCGCAGCCCCGCCGCCAGCTTCAAAGCCTCGGCGTGAGCCCAGAAATGGAGAAAGAAGAGACGAGGCTCCTCACCCAGCAGGTGGTTGTGGAGGCTGGTTGGCGCGATGCCATGTTCGGCCAGTGCCCGGATAACCGGGTTGACCTCGTGGCCGAGCAGGACAAAATCCCCGGTGATGGCGGCCTGGCCGCCCTCGGTGGGTTGGAAATTGATGACCGTGCCGAGACCCATGGAGCCTGGAATCTCGAAGTCGGCCTCACGAATCTGTTCGGCTCGAGGCACGCCAACTTGATAAACTCCGCCGTTCACCCGTCCCGAGGCACCAAGCACCCGGGTGATGGCTGCGGTATCGAGGGGGAAGGGCTCACTCGCGGCGACGGCACTGGATGGAGGAGGGATTCCGGTCAACGCGATCGCCGCACGGATGGTCGTCGCGAGCTGCACCGGGTCTCCGTGGGCATGGATGTGGACGTACAGCACGCGCGGCGATTCCCCCACGAGATGGTGGTGAATGGCGCTCTGCTCGATTCCGCCCTCCTGGAGGCGACCGATGACCGGGGCGAGCTCGTCGGCGGTGAGCACCAGATCGCCCATCGCGATGGTTTCGTTGCCATGGGGCGTGAAAGCAACCCACCCGCCCAGCGCCAGCGCGGGTTTGATCTTGACCGTTCCGACGACGACCTGCAGGTCGGTGCGGGGAAAGTTGAAACGATGGACATCGGGCGGCTGGAGGACGGCAGACCGTCCCATCACGGTTTCGACGGCCTTCCAGTCGGGACTCTGTGCCTGTACCCAGGGGACGACGGTGAGACAAGCGGTCAGATACAGAAGGCTTCGAGGGGTCATGGCAGTGCGTGTCTCGATTCCAGGGTCTCGTCGCCGTTCCCGCTACCAGCTTCAATCATACCATTGGTGTATTCCTGCCGACAGTATCTCGGTCCTCCTTGGGGTGTAGCTCAACTGGCAGAGCGCCCGGCTGTTAACCGCCTCCAGGTGGTTGTGAATCCCGGCATTCAAACTACAAGTCATTGACAGACCCCGTAGTCTGCCGGGGTTGGGGCGGGGTCATGTCGGACAATATCGGGATCAATGGGCACCACAACGGACGCCATTGAGAGGCCGGTCAAATCCGATGTCGTCAGCCGTCGGTCCTTTGTCACCGGTGAAGTCGGCCTCGGGGCGGAGCGTCACGCGCATCATCGCCAGCTTGCCGGACGAGTCCATTGCCAGTATCCCGACCGCCTCGTCCCGATAGCTGTCGACCAAGAACCCGCGCTTGGCGGCGATGAACAGGAACGCCAGCATGTGGCAACTAGACAAGCTGACGACGAAGGCTTCTTCTGGATTCGCGGCTCCACGTGACTACTGCTTTGTACTCGCTCACCCAATCACCTCCCCCGTGGCACTGTGCTCGTCGAGGAGCCCAGCAGGGCACCTCACCTGGCGTAGTTGCCCGCACCAAGGAAATGCAGTGAGACATAGCGTTCTTCACCAACGATCCGCGAAGGCCGCCGTAGCATGGCCTTCCAGCACCAGGCCGACGTGCGGAAGCACACAGCGTTCCGCGCCAACGGTCGGCCCAACGTCGGTGGACCACTTCCAACCGGGCTCATAGGTGGCGCGACCGATGGTCAGGCCGCCGATGGTGATGAGATCGAAGCGGCCCTTCTCGAACAGGCGCGTTTCGTCCGGTGCATCAAAGCGTTTCAGAATGGTCTCGATCATGTGGATCTCCTAGTCAGCCCGAGTCTTGATGTCAGTTGAGGCGGGGTGCCCTCCCACGTCGCAGCGACTTCCGTCGTGCAG
Organism: Gemmatimonadales bacterium; assembly: GCA_045403135.1. Lineage (GTDB taxonomy): Bacteria > Gemmatimonadota > Gemmatimonadetes > Gemmatimonadales > GWC2-71-9 > JABFSM01. The sequence goes on from JAXIPC010000180.1 coordinate 16,925, forward strand.
GAGGTCGACCAGGAGCGCCTTGCCGCTGCGCCAGGGCCCCAGGCCACTGGCGGCGTTGATGTGCCCGGCGGCTCCAATGTCGACGAAACGGCTGCCCCATGCCTTGGCGAAGGCTCGAGCCCGATCCAAGGTGGCGAACTCATCATCGCTACTGGCCACGACGATGCTGGGGAAGGGCAACGCGGCGAGTGGCATCGGCTGCCAGCCCGTCGGCCCACCGGGATAGCTCGACGCTTCGGTATCGCTGGGAGCGACGAGCAATGCGCCACGCACTGTTCGTGACGTCGCCGCCGCCCAGAAGGCCACAAGGGCACAGGCCGTACTATGGGCCACAAGCACGACGTCCGGTCCGGAAGCGGCGACCGCAGCCTCGAGGGTAGCGACCCAGTCCGCCCGGGCTGGAGTCACCCAGTCCTGTTGTACCACCCGAACACAGGATGGATCGGTGCGTTCCCAGCGCGACTGCCAATGCTCCGGACCGGAGTTCCACAGGCCCGGCAGCAGGAGGGCACGAACGGGCACACTCACCGGTTGTCTCTGACGGGTGCGCTGTTTCGCAGCGTCGACTGGACGGCTTCCAGGAAGGTCCGCTCTTCTCGCAGGATCAGGCGCTTGGACTGCGCAAAGGCGAAGTTCGCCCGGCCATCAGCGTCCGCCCTCAGCCTGCTTCGATACGTCTCATATGCGGCAAGAGACTCGAAAGCGATGAGGGCGAACGCCACGTTGTTGGTCCCCTCATATGGCAGGAAATAGCCCAGGAGGTCCCCGCCACAGCGTGGGATGATGCGGGCCCAATTGTCGGCGTACTCGGCGAACGCTTCGCGCTGGAACGGATCGATTTCGTATCGAATGAAGCAGGTGACTGTCATGGAAACTCCTGGCGTGAAAGCAGGCAGGACGGCGAAGGCGGCCGCGCCGGCAGCGAGCCGGCCAAGGAACGAACGGCGAGAAGCGGGATCCTGGGCGGGGAGCGACAGCATCGGTGGGCCTCCGGAAGGGGATGAACGGACATCCGTGACAGAGCCGGCCGTCGGAGGCAAGGATAGTCGCTTGTTTGGCTATATGGTTCGACTACGATGGAACCATGTTCGCCAGGTCCACCTTTCACCCTTCACCAATTTCAACAATGACAACTACTTGCTATGTTTCTTGACCTCAGCAATTCGACCATCCTTGGGGTGTAGCTCAACTGGCAGAGCGCCCGGCTGTTAACCGGGAGGTTGCAGGTTCAAATCCTGCCGCCCCAGCTTTTCCCTCTTGCGTCAACTGACCTTCGTCGCAATCCACCAGGTATTTCCACCGGGATCCTTGACCCCGCCCCGCCGGTCGAAATCGCCTTCCTTCTGCACCGGCACCTGCACCGACAGGCCCCCGGCCTCGAGCGCCCGACCAAAGGTCGC
>JAXIPC010000250.1:0-7505 GCA_045403135.1 Gemmatimonadales bacterium
CATCCCCATCGACCCGGACGACATTGCCGGAGTCGTGACCGGCCCCAGTGGACCGGAGGCCGGGGTATGGGTCATCGCGGAAACGGCCGACCTCCCGACGAAATTCGTCCGCATCGTGGTGACCGACGACCGGGGGCGTTACCTGTTGCCCGACCTTCCTCGCCCCGCGAGCTACAGCGTCTGGGTCCGCGGCTATGGGCTGGTCGATGGCCCCAAGGTGCGCGCGAACCCGGGCCGGTTGCAGAACCTCACCGCGGTGCCGGCGCCCGACGCCCGCGCCGCGGCCCAGTATTTCCCCGCCGGCTACTGGTTCTCGCTCCTCAAGGTGCCCGACCAGAGCGAATTCCCCGGCACCGGTCCCGAGGGAAACGGGATTCCGGCGACGATGCGGAGCCAGGCCGAGTTTCTGCGTTCGCTCAAGTCCGGCGGATGCACCGCCTGTCACCAGCTCGGCACCAAGGCCACCCGCGAGATCCCTGCCGCGCTGGGGCATTTCGACTCTACCGCGGCGGCTTGGGAGCGCCGCGTTCAATCCGGGCAGGCCGGCGGCGGCATGAGCGCGGCCCTGAATCAGTTCGGCAAGCAGCGGGCCCTGGCCATGTTCGCCGATTGGACCGACAGGATTGCCGGGGGTGAGGTGCCCCCGACGCCGCCCCGGCCCCAGGGCGTGGAGCGCAATGTGGTCATTACCCAGTGGGACTGGGCCGACCCCAAAGCGTATCTCCACGATGTGGTCTCCACCGACCGGCGCAATCCCACCTTCAACGCCAACGGGATGGTGTACGGAGCCCTGGAGCTCAGCGCCGACTACCTGCCCGAGCTCGATCCGGTGCGGCACCGCGCCGGGCGAGTGCCGCTCACCGTCCGCGACAGCGCCACGCCGGCCACGCCCTCTGCCATGCCCCAGCCGTCGCCCTACTGGGGGAGCGAGCCGATCTGGACCAGCAAGAACAACGTGCACAATCCGATGTTCGACCATCTGGGCCGGGTCTGGATCACCTCCGCGGTGCGCCCGCCGGACAACCCGGCCGTCTGCAAGGCCGGCTCGAGCCACCCGTCGGCCAAGCTCTTCCCGGTGAACCGATCCGGCCGGCACCTCGCGGTCTATGACCCGAAAACGAAGAAGCTCACCCACATCAGCACCTGTTTCAGCACCCACCACCTGATGTTCGCCGAGGACGCGAACCACACGCTGTGGACCAGCGGCGGGGGACCGGTGGTCGGCTGGCTCAACACGAAGCTGTTCGATGAGACGGGTGACGAGGAGCGATCGCAGGGCTGGACCGCGCTGATCATCGACGCGAACGGCAACGGCAAGCGGGACGACTACGTCGAGCCCGACCAGCCGGTGGATCCGGCCAAGGACAAGCGGATCAACGCCGGGTTCTACTCGGTCGCTCCCGCGCCGGACGGGTCGATCTGGGGCTCGTCGCTGGGCTATCCCGGCGCGGTGGTTCGGCTGGTCCCGGGTCCTAACCCGCCAGAGACCGCGCTCGCGGAGATCTACCAGCCGCCGCTCGACTCGTCCCGGATTCCGCTCCAGGGATTCTCGCCCCGCGGCGCGGACGTGGACCGCGACGGCGTGGTCTGGGCCGCGCTGGCCAGCGGGCACCTCGCCAGCTTCGACCGGCGCAAGTGCAAGGGGCCGCTCAACGGGCCCACCGCCACCGGGCAGCATTGCCCCGAAGGGTGGACCTTCTACGCCGAGCCGATGCCGCAGATGAAGGGGGTGAGCGGGAGCGGAAGCGTCGAGGCAAGCTACTACACCTGGGTCGACCAGTTCGACAGCTTCGGCCTGGGCCGCAACGTTCCAATCAACACCGGCAATGCGGCCGAAGCCCTGTTGGCGCTCAAGAACGGGGAGTGGATCGTCCTCCGGGTGCCGTATCCGCTGGGGTTCTACACCAAGTGGATGGACGGCCGCATCGACGACCCCAACGGCGGCTGGAAGGGCAGGGGACTGTGGGCGACGGTGAGTACCCGGGCGCCGTTCCACATGGAGGGTGGCAAGGGCACCACCAGCAAGGTGATGAAGTTTCAGATGCGCCCAGGTCCGCTGGCGAAATAGACGGACAGTGTGGACCGACCTCACTGTCCGTCCTTGTTGGCAGACTTCCTGCCACTGGACCACGAATCACCGCGCAGCGCGGCCACAACGCGTCATTCGGACACAATTCACGCCGTTCGACCGTAACGATTTGACATGCAGTTCGACTTTCTCGGGGGAGGGAGTATGCGAGTCAAAGGGGGGATCCTGGCGGCGCTGCTGCTGGGATTGGGGACCGGAGCCGCGTCCGCCCAGGGCCGGACGATTTCCGGCAGGGTAACGGACTCGATCAGCGGGGGACCGGTCGAAGGCGCCCGGATCGGAGTCCAGGGCGCCCTCACTGCGGTCAGCTCGAATTCCACCGGCCAATTCACGCTGACGAATGCCCCCGCGGGGGACGTCACCATCGTGGTCCGTGCCGTGGCCTACCGCCGCCGGGAGATTCGGGTGGGGGCGGGCACCTCGACCGTCGACGTTTCACTCGGTCGAGACGTGTTCAAGATCGAGGAGATCGTCGTGACCGGCCAGGCAACCGCAGTCGAGCGGCGCAATCTTCCCAACGCCGTCGCGACGATAGGTGCCGACGACATCGCCGCGGTGCCCCAGACCACCGCCAGCCTCGAACAGGTGCTGCAGGGCAAGGTGGCCGGGGTCGACATCCAGTCCAACAGCGGCGCGCCGGGGGGCGGCCTGCAGGTGCGCCTGCGTGGCGTCACCTCGGTCAATGCCGATGCCCAGCCGCTCTATGTGGTGGACGGCGTGGTCATGGCTGACGTGGCCATCCCCTCCAACCAGAACGCGGTGACCGCGGCCGCCGGCGGCTCCAACCCGTCGCTCAACCAGGACGGGCAGGTGAACCGCATTGCCGACCTGAACCCCGGCGACATCGAGACCATCGAGATCCTGAAGGGCGCCTCGGCGGCGGCGATCTACGGCGGACGCGCCTCGAACGGCGTCGTCGTCATCACCACCAAGCGGGGCCGGCCCGGCGCCCCGAAGGTGAGCTTCAGCCAGCGCTTCGGCACCTTCGCCCTGTCGAACAAGCTCGGGTCCCGGCGGTTCGCGAACGCCGCCGAGGTGGATGCTGCCTTCCGGGCCGGTGTCGGTGCGGCCAACGGTTGCACCGCGAACTCCTGCCCCTATTTCGACCACGAGGAGGAGCTGGCCGGCCGGAAGAAGCTGTCGGTCCAGAGCGCGCTCACGGTCAGCGGCGGGTCGGACAACACCCGGTACCTGATCTCGGGCCTGGTCCAGAATGACGAGGGGATCATCCAGAACACCGGGTTCCAGCGGCAGTCGGTCCGGCTCAACCTCGACCAGCGGCTGGGCGACCGGCTCCAGGCCAGCCTCCGCAGCAACGTGTTGCACACCAGAGCGCAGCGTGGCCTGACCAACAACGACAATACCGGCACCAGCTATTACGTGGCCCTGGCGTTCACGCCGAGCTTCGCTGATCTCAGCAAGCAATCGGACGGCACCTTCGCCCGGAACGCATTCAACGCCTCCAATCCGCTCCAGACCGCCGCACTCACGCAGAATGACGAGGATGTCTGGCGGTTCATCGTCGGATCGGACGTCACATGGAACATTCTGGCCGGGGAGAAGAGCTCACTCCGGTCCATCATCAGCGGCGGGGCCGACTTCTTCATCCAGAAGAACCCGTTGTTTTTCCCGCCCGAGCTCCAGTTCGAGCCCCAGGACGGGCTGGCGGGAACCTCGCTCCTCAGCAACAGCAGCAATCTGAATCTGAATCTCGGCAACAACCTGGTCCACACGTATAACGGATCCGGCTTCAGCGCCACGACCTCGGCCGGGTTCCAGTACGCCCGCCGTGATCTCGACATCAGCCGGATCGTCAGCAGGGGCCTGATCGCCGGGCAGCCCAATGTGAACTCGGGCACCAACGTGCAGGTGAACCAGGCGCGGCAGCTGATCGTCAACATGGGCGGTTTCGTGCAGGAGGAGCTGCTCCTGATGGACCGGAAGCTCCTGCTGAACGCCGGGATTCGGGGCGACCGTTCCAGCCTCAACGCGAACAGCCACAAGTACCACCTCTATCCCAAGGCGGCGGCGTCCTACCTCGTGGCCCGGGAAGGAACCGGCTTCTTCAACGAGCTCAAGCTGCGCGCGGCCTACGGGGAGTCGGGCAACGAACCGCTGTACGGCCAGAAGTTCACGCCGCTCACCGCGACCAATAACATCAATGGGATCCCCGGCCTCACCGTCGGGGCCACCACCGGCTCGGCGACGTTGAAGCCCGAGCGCCAGCGCGAGATCGAGGTGGGCACCGACGGGCAGCTCTGGGGGTCGCGGCTCTCGTTCGAGGCGACCGTCTACCAGAAGAGCATCAGCGACTTGCTGCTCACCCGGACCCTGGCCCCCTCTTCGGGAGTGGTGAGCGAGATCTTCAACGGCGGCAAGATGCGGGTCCGGGGCGTGGAGCTGGGCGTAGGCATCGCGCCGGTGCAGACGCGCTCGCTGAGCTGGTACTTCCGCACCAACTTCTCGAAGAACCACAGCAAGATCACCGAGCTGCCGGTGCCCGCCTTCGAGACCGGCGGTTTCGGCACCTCGTTGGGCGCGTTCCGGGTCGAGCTGGGCAAGTCGGCCACCCAGATCGTCGGCATCGACACCTTGCCCCACGCCGCCGGTACGGCGCGCCCCGACACCGTGGTGGCCATCGGCGACGCGAATCCCGATTTCCGGATGTCGTTCATCAACGACATCACCTGGAAGAGCCTGAGCTTTCACGTGCTGGCCGACTGGCAGCAGGGCAGCGAGATCTTGAACCTGACCACGCTGCTGTACGATTTTGGCGCGGTCACGGTCGACTATGCCGACCCGGTCCCGGGCAGCACCCTGACCGCCGGTCCAAAACGGCTCGCCGGGTTCCAGAAGGTGGCGGCCAACTACGTGGAGAGGGCGACCTTCTTCAAGCTCAGGGAGGTGTCCGTTTCCTACGAGATGCCGACCAACGTCGTGCGGTCGATCTGGGGGGCGTTCTCGGGGGGACGGCTGACCTTGAGCGGGCGAAACCTCTTCACCGCGACTCCGTACACCGGGCTCGATCCCGAGGTCTCCAACTTTGGCAACCAGGCCATCGCGCGAAACATCGACGTGGCTCCGTTCCCGCCGAGCCGCAGCTTCTTCTTCACCATCGACCTGAGGTTTTGAGCCATGACGCGACCGACCAAGGCCCTGACGGCCGCGGCCCTCGCCGCCGCCCTGCTTCTGGGCGCATGCGACGCGTTTGACGCGACCGACCTGAACAACCCGGGACTCGACGAGTTCGTGAACAACCCGACCCCCACCAGCGTCAACACCGCCGCCACCGGGCTCCTCATCGGGCTCCGGGGGAGCTGGGGTGTACAGAACGGATTCATCCCGCTGGTCGCGATCATTGGACGGGAAGGGTACAATCTCGATCCCGCCGATCCGCGCTTCGTTTCCCAGATGCTGATTGGACCGCTGAACTACGGCGACGGTGCCTTCGGCGGGAATCTCTGGGCCCAGCGGTACTTTAATATCCGCAACGAGAACCTTCTCCTGGCGGCAGTCGACAAAGTGCCGGGAATGACCGACGAGGATAAAGAGGGGATCCGCGGGTACGCCAAGACGCTGCAGGCCCTCGACCTGCTCTGGGTCATCGTGACTCGTGACGACTACGGGGCGGTTATCGACGCCGATATTCCTCCCACCGCGGCGCCGGGCCCCATTGCGACCAAGTCCGAGGTCTACACCCGGATCATCGCCCTGCTCGAGGCAGGCAGAACCCACCTGCAGGCCGCGGGGGCCGAGTTTTCGTTTGCGCTATCGGAGGGATTTGAAGGCTTCGAGACCCCGGTGAATTTCATCAAGTTCAACCGCGCCATCCGGGCTCGGGTGGCGGTGTACCTCAACGATTGGGCCGGTGCGCTGACTGCGCTTTCGGCTTCGTTCCTCGACACCGGGGCACCGCTGAGTACGGGTGTGTTCCACAGCTTCGGGAGCGGCGCCGGCGACATCCTCAACGGGCTGTACGATCCGGAGGGGCGGGCGCTCAACGCCCACCCATCGCTCCGTACCGACGCCCAGCTCCGGGCGAACCAGACCCGCGATCTGCGCTTCCAGAACAAGGTGGCCCTCCGGGCGGTGCCGGTTTCCACCCAGGGCATCACCACCGATGTCCTGTTCACGGTCTACAATTCGCCCACTGCCTCGGTGCCGATCATCCGCAACGAGGAGCTGATCCTGCTCCGGGCCGAAGCCAACCTGGGGCTCAACAACATCGCCCAGGCGCTGGTGGACATCAATTTCATCAGGACGACCTCGGGCGGGCTGCCGGCATACACCGGCCCGCAGACCGCGACCGCTGTGCTCGACGAGCTGCTCTATAACAAGCGCTACTCGCTGCTGTTCGAGGGGCACCGGTGGATCGACCTCCGGCACTACGACAAGCTGGGCACGATGCCGAAAGACCTGTCGACCCACAAGTACTTCACGCGATTCCCGATCCCTCGGCCCGAATGCATTATTCGTGCGACGGAGCCGACCGGATGCAATCTCGAAAACGGTCAATAGAGCGGGATGCGAGGAGGCTAGGACGATACCCCGCTACGACGCTAGGAACAGCTCTTTCCTAGCGTCTTAGCGTCGTAGCGTCGTAGCGTCTGCCTTACTGCTGCGGCACCCCCGCGGTCCGCCGCGTCCGGTGGATCGCCTCGTCGTTGACGACCAGCGTCCGCATCATCCGCACAAACGCGCGGTCCACCTCGGCCGATGCCCTGGCCGGCGCAATGGACATGGCGTAGATCACGTGACCATCAGGCAGCCCGCGGGTGAACAGCGTCACCCGCTCGTCCTCATTCGTCACCGGGGAACGGCCGGAGAGCATCACCGAGTAGCCCACAGCGCCATCGATCGTCTCGGCGCGCGCCGAGCCGGCCTCCGCCGTCAGGTAGGGATTCGCAATGATGAGATGGCGCACCAGGTCGTCGGTGGCATCTTCCAGCGTGCCCCGCTCATTGTTCCGATCCTCGAACGGCGTGTAGTTCCGCTGCAGGCTGGAGTTCCGCCGCCCCAAGGCGCCCTCGAACGGTGAATAGTGATTGATGATGACCCCGTACAACATCACCTGCGCCCCGCTCTCCGCGGTGACCACCCCACCTTCGGGCGCCATGGACGCGGCGAATCCCGAGGGATAGACCTGCCAGTTGTCGGGGTGCTCCATCACGAAAAAGCCGCTCGGCTGCGAGAATCGCACGAATCGGGTTGAGGGCGGCGTCACCTGAACGGTGACCGGCCCGACGACGACGGTGGGCTGGGCGGTTTCCGAGTCGAGCCGGCCCAGTTCCGTGGTAGCGGATGCCGGCCCCAGACGGCTGACCCGGGTGCGGATGGTTTCGAAGCCGCCTACGACCCGGGTCTGCACCGGACCGAGGCTTGCGGCGATCTGCCGGATCCGGGCCTCGCGATTCTC
>JAXIPC010000213.1:0-21956 GCA_045403135.1 Gemmatimonadales bacterium
CGGTTGACCCACCGGAGCATGATCGCGCGGAGATACTTGATGAACTGGGACTTGGGCGTCAGGCGGAGCAGAGCCTCGGTGGACGGCACGCAGGTCGCCAGTTCCGGAGAGCTCCGGCACTCGGCGTAATCGAGGTAGACCCGTTCGTACGGCGTCATGCGGGGACGGCGTTGCTCGAGGACGGCCTTGAGCGAGTCGGCCAGGCCGCCGTCGGAGATGTTGTGGAGCAGCACCAGGGACCAGAGCTGCGGTACCACGTAGGTGGAGTCCGCCGCCGTCGCGCGACGGAAATGCTCCAGCGCGCCTCTCTCGTTCTTATAGAAAAGCTCCTGCCCCGCCAGAAACTCCCGGTATGCCTCCAGCGAGGGGGGGCGGCTCATGACGGCGCCCAGTGTGAGCAGACCCGGGTCCACCAGGGGCCCGAGACTTCCGATCACCCGTTGCTTCAGTCGCTCCACCCCCTCCAGGGGGGCAGCCACGCTGGCCGCTACCGGCCCCACCGTCTGGATGAGCTTGCCGGCGTTCGCATCGGTGAAGTCGGCCTGGATGAGCACGCTGTCACCCTGGCGGTAGTAGCTCCCAGAAATCACCAGCCCTGCCCTGGCGTTGCGCGCCAGCGCTTCGATCGCCGACGCCCCCGGTACCGCACCGGTGACCCCGCGCGCCGCGAGATCGGCGGCGGTCCCGCCGACATCGACCAGCCCGGTGCCCACCAGTCCGCGGGCAATCCAGTCCGCCGCCATCGCGCCGAGCTGGTCCAGGGAGCGGTCGCCGCTCCGGTTTTCGAACGTCGCCACCGCGACCCGCTTGGGCTCGAGCAGGGCGGCCGCCGGCTCGGCGGGGCGGGTGGCCACATAACCCGCCACGGCCACAATGAGGAACCCGGCGGTTACCCCGATCCCGATGGGGAGGGCTCGCGACTTTGGCACCGGCCGCGCGGGCGCGGGGTCGGCGTCCCGCATTGGCGCGATGGCCTGAACGAACTGCGCCGCGGGACTGAACCGGTCGGCCGGATTCTTGGCGAGGGTTCTGGCCAGAGCGCCGGCGATTGCCACCGGGACGGTGGGCCGGAGATTGGTGATCGGCTGGGGCGCGACCATCAGGTGCTGGTGGACGATGCTTGCCACCGTCGCCCCGGTGAACGGCGGCTGCCCGGCCAGCATTTCGTAGAGCACGCAGCCCAGCGCGTAGAGATCGCTTCGGCCATCGAGCCCCTGCTCTCCGCCGGCCTGCTCCGGACTCATATAGGACGGCGTCCCGATCGACATGCCGGTCCCGGTGAGCTGGTCGGCGCCCGCGGCGCTCACCGCTCGCGCAATGCCGAAGTCCGCCACCACCGCGTGCCCGCCCTCGAGCAGGATGTTCTCCGGCTTGATGTCCCGATGGATGATGCCCCGGCCGTGGGCATACCCCAGCGCATCGGCCACCTCCCGGGCAATGGCCAGGGAATCGTCGATGGGCAGCTGCTTCTCGCGGGTGATCCGGTCCCGCAGCGATTCGCCCTCGACCAGAGGCATCACATAGAACAGGAAGCCGTCTGCTTCGCCGGAATCGTAGAGCGGGAGAATGTGGGGGTGCCGCAGATTCGCTGTGGTTTCGATCTCCCGGAGAAAGCGCTCGGGCCCGAGCGCGGCCGCCAGCTCCGGCCGCAGCACCTTGATCGCCACCTTGCGCCTGTGGCGGAGGTCGTCGGCAAGATACACCGTCGCCATCCCGCCCTGGCCCAGCTCGCGCTCGATCCGGTAGCGGTCGGCGAGCGCCGCGGCGAGCCGAGAGATCGGATCGCTCATCGTGGTGGGCTGTCCCGCCGCGTGGCGAAGGGCTGCAGGTGCACCGAGAGTGTGCGCCCTTCCGCCCCGGGACGGACCATGATGAACTCTGAGCCATCCCGGGAGACATCGTAGCTCGTATAAGGGCCTGAATCGTAGAAACCGCTGAACAGTGTATCGGTGCGGCCGAGGGCAAATGCCGGACCCGGCGAGACCGCCACGGCCAGGTACCGCTCGGCTCTGCGGTAGATGATCTCGCGACCGTTTCTGGACCAGCGCGGCTCGGTGCCGCCATCGGTGGAGATCTGCCAGCGGCCCGCTCCGGTCGGGAATGGCCGCACATAGACTTCTCGCGTTTGCGATTCGTCTGAAACGAACGCGACCCAGCGACCATCGGGCGAAAGCGTCGGCATGCTCTCGTTGGCCGCGCTCGCGGCGAATTCGTGCTCCGAACCCGCGGCATCGCGGAAGAGGATGTCGAGTCCCTGAGCGATGCGAGTGAAAACGAGCGAGCCGTCCGGCGAAAGCGCGCCGGGCCGTTCGGTCCCGGGGCCGGTGACCAGCGGCGCTTCGGCCATCGAACCATCCGCAGGAGCGGAGTACACGTCCCAGGTCGCTTCTCCCCTCCGGAGGTAGCCGAATGCCAGGCGACGCCCGTCGGGGGACCATTCCGGGTACTGGACCCCGCCTCTCAGCGTGAGGCGTTGCCGAGTGCCCCGGTTTCGATCGAGCACCCAGAGCTCCCCGCCCGAGCGGCTGCCCGTCCCCAGCGCCACCGCGATCCGCCGGCCGTCAGGGGAGAAGCGGGGGGCCGCGTAGGCCATCTGCTCCGGACGCTCGGTTCGCGCGTTGCCTCGGCGATCGAGCCGCACGAGCTCCGCGCGCTGCGACTGGCCTTCAACCCGGACGGCGATGCCGGGACCGAGGGCGACCTTCCCCGCGCCCCCGTCCTCCAGGACGCCTTCCATCACTGGGCTCGGGGCACCGGTGAAGCGCTGCCGGCGCACATCGAACGGCGCGGCGAGCATCACGCCGTCACCCGAAAGCCAGGTGACCGTTCCAGGTTGAACGAAGCGGGGATCGGTACCCTCGAGGGTATCCAGCACCGTCAGCCGGCCGTCAGGGAACGTCACCAGCGCGAGCCGGGTTGCTCCATCCGCGCGAAGCACGGCGCACAGGAGCCCGTCTCCCCCCGGGAGGAAGGTCGGCCACCAGATGATCGGGTACTCGGTGGAGGTCGAGGTCAGCTGCTCCAACCGGCCCCCGCCGGCGCTGACCCGCGAGAGGCCCCGAACATCCTCGAGCACGATGACATCGCGCTCTCCCCAGGTAGCCCCCTCAACAACGTTTCCAAACAGGGGTGCCACGGTCACCGGGGTGCCGCCGGCGAGCCGCACCTTCATGATCCGCTGATTGGCGACGAAGCCGAGCCAGGCTCCATCGGGTGAGAAGAACGGACTGTAGCCGCCCTCGCTGCCGGGAATCGCCACGGGCTCCGGCACATCGAGGCGCCGCAGATAGAGGCGGCGCGCGCTGATGGTGCCGCCGCTATACACCAGGGCGCGTCCATCCGGTGCGATGGCGACCGATCGCCCAGGTGAATCCACGTAGTGCGCCGAATCCGGCAGGGCCAGGGTAAAACGCACCTCGGGGGGAGGCTCGACCGCGGGTCGCCAGCGCAGCCCGACAAAGAGTCCCAACAGCCCCAGCGCGAGACCCACAGCCGCCGCGACGACGATCGGTCCCCGGGCCGGGTGGCGCGCTCGCGCGGCGGCGCCGGCCGGATGCGCCCGAGTGCCCGGCGCCACGAAGGCGGGATCCGCCAGGGCATCGGCGAACGCCTTGGCGCTGGCAAATCGATCGGCCGGCAGCCGCTCGACTGCCTGTGCGACGGCGTCCGCCACGTTCGCTGGCACGGACCGGCGAAGGCGAGTGACCGGAGCGGCTTCCTCGGTCACGATCTTCATGATGATCTGCTGGGCCGAGGCACCGGTATGCGGGGGATTCCCCGTCAGCATCTCATACAGCACACAGCCCAAAGAGTAGATGTCCGATCGACCCGTAAGCTCCTTCTCCGCAGTGGCCTGCTCCGGGCTCATGTAGTGCGGAGTGCCCAGGCTCAAGCCGGTCTCGGTCATCCGCCCACCCGCCGCCGCACTCACTGCGAGCGCGATCCCAAAATCCGCCACCACCGGCCGGCCGTCGTGCAGCAGGATGTTTTCGGGCTTGATGTCCCGGTGGATCACACCGTGTCGGTGGGCATAGTCGAGCGCGTCAGCCACTTCACGCGTGATCCGCACCGCCTCGTCGATGCCGAGCTGGGTCTCGCGGTCGAGCTTGCTGCGGAGGGTCTCGCCCTGGATGAAGGGCATGACGTAGTAGAGAAACCCCTCTGCCGTGCCGGAGTCGAAGAGGGGGAGGATGTGGGGATGCTGCAGCGCCGCGGTGGTGGTGATCTCCTGCACGAACCGGTCGGCCCCGAGTACCGCGGCGAGCTCAGGCTTCAAGACCTTGAGCGCGACCCTGCGCTTGTGCCTCAAGTCCTCGGCCAGATACACCGTCGCCATCCCGCCCTGGCCGAGCTCCCGCTCGATCCGGTAGCGGTCGGCCAGCGCGGCCTCGAGACGGGACGGGGCGGCGCTCATGGACGGGCTACCCGCGCCCGTAACACGTCGAAGAAGTTCCCCACCACCACCAGCTGATCGACCCGGTTGGCTTCGGTGGCGCGAACCATCACGAAGCGACGATCGTCCGGGGCCACCGCGTACTGCTGATAGGTACCATCGGTGGCGTACCGGATCAGAGGGAACAGGGCTTTCCGAGTTCCCGGGACGAAGCTCTTGCCCGTTGTCACCGCGATGACCATTTGGCTGTCGGTGGCCGCGCCGATCGTACGGTAGAACAGCTCCCGCCCGGAGTGGGCCCAGACCGGCTCTGCCCCACCCGCTGTGGAGATTTGCCAGCGACCGTCGGCGGTGTTGGGAAACGGGCGGACGTACACCTCATGGGCGCCCGACTCATTGGAGACGTAGGCCAGCCAGCGACCATCCGGCGACAGCGCGGGCGCCATCTCGTCGGCGCTGCTGGTGGCGAGGGCGATGGATGAGTCGGAGCCGAGCCGCCGGGCGAAGAGGTTCCGCTGCCCTGGAAAGGTGCCGGTCTGGTACAACAACCATGCCCCGTCGCGGGAGAAGATCACCTTGTCGACGTTCCCGTTCAGGTCGAGCAACAGCGTCGCCGGCCGGCTGCCGTCGGCGAGGCGCTGGTAAGCGTCGCGATTGGCGTTGGGGGCGATCGCCTGTGATACGAACCCGACCGAGCGGCCGTCCGCCATCCACGCCGCCCTCCAATTGTTGTTGCTCCCCGTCGTGAGCTTCGAGAGCGGCCCCTGGTCGAGCTCCTTGATCAGGATGTGTGACGTGAGCTCGCGGGCGCCGATCGCCAGCCGCTTCCCGTCAATGGACAGCGCCGGGTCGCTCAGCAGTCCGGTCACTCCGGGAATCGGTGTCGCCTGCCCCTCCCTGGTTACCCAGACTGCCTCACCGGTTCCGGCCGACCCCACTCCTCCGGCAGCATACCAGAGCGTTCCGGAAGCGGAGAGCGCCAGGTCCACTGCCCCCCCGCCGACGCGAACCCCGATGCGGTCCCCCAGGGCAACCGGATCGCCGGTGACCTCCATCCGGCCCTGGTCGAACGGCACCGCCATGAGTGTGCCTTCGGACGTGATGTACACCAGGTGACCGGTCCCCGCGTAGCGCGCGAAGATGCCGCGGAACAGTACCCGGTGGCGTCGGGTCGTCAGGTCGAGGACGGCAATCTCCTCCTCTGGGCCCCCCATGGACCCCGGTCCATGGTGACTCGCGGTAAAAATGACCCCCTTGCCATTGGGCAGAACGTCGGGCCAGGAGTGCTGCAATTCTCCCCGGGTGGAATCCAGCTGGCCGATGATTTCGGCCCTACCCCCCGTCTCCCGCACTCGCATCAGCGGGCCGACACCGATTTGGTCGTAGTAGATGTATCCATCCGATCCCCACGCTACGCCCGGGGCCCCGACCAGCGAGTCGGTGAGCGTCGTGACCGCACCGCCAGCCAGCGAGACGACCTTGATGTTGCCACCGGCAATCCGGTCCATGAAGGCGACCCGGTTTCCGTCCGGAGCGAAGGAGGGGTTGATCGCTCCGCCCGTGCCGGGCACCGGCTCGGCATCGAGCTGGTCCTGGGTCCGCAGAAAAAGCTGGGTGCCCCGTTCCGAGTCGCCGACATAGACCAGTCGGGACCCATCGGGCGACACGGCAAGCCGAGACCATGGGCTGGCGCCCAATCCTCGTCCCGGCGCGAGCGCGACGCGGTACCGGGTGATCAGGCTTTCAGGTGCCGGGCGCTGCAGCGACCATATCAGGCCGACGGCCAGGAGAGCCACCGCAATCAGGGCTGGAACAGCCATGCGGTGGCGCCAGCCTCGGTGTTCCGGACGCGCCGGCGTTGGCGCGGCAGTGCCAAACGTGAAACCCGGGTTCGCCAGTGCGTCCGCGAACGCCTTGGCGCTCCCGAACCGGTCGGCGGGGAGCTTCTCCAGCGCCTGGGTCAGCGCCGCGCCGACATGCGGGGGCACCGACTTCCGGAGCGTGGTCACCATCGCCACCGGCTCCGCGATGATCTTCATGATGATTTGCTGCGCCGAGGAGCCGGTGTGCGGGGGGCTCCCGGTCAGCATCTCATAGAGCACGCTCGCCAGCGAGTAGATGTCCGATCGGGCCGAGATTTCCTTGTCGGCGGTGGCCTGCTCCGGGCTCATGTAATGCGGGGTGCCCAGGCTCATCCCGGTCTCGGTCATCCGCCCGCCGGCGGCGGCGCTCACCGCCAGCGCGATCCCGAAGTCCGCCACCATCGGACGGCCGTCATGCAGCAGGATATTCTCCGGCTTGATGTCCCGGTGGATCACGCCGTGGCGGTGGGCGTAGTCCAGCGCGTCCGCCACCTCCCGCGTGATCCGCACCGCCTCGTCGATGCCGAGCTGGGTCTCGCGGTTTAGCTTGTCGCGGAGGGTCTCGCCCTGGATGTAGGGCATGACGTAGTAGAGGAACGAGTCAGCCGTGCCCGAATCGAAGAGCGGCAGGATATGCGGATGCTGCAGCGCCGCCGTGGTCTTGATCTCCACCACGAACCGCTCGGCGCCCAGCACAGCGGCGAGCTCGGGCTTCAAGACTTTGAGCGCAACCTGGCGGTCGTGTTTGAGATCGTGTGCCAGGTAGACCGTGGCCATCCCACCCGCGCCCAGCTCGCGCTCGATCCGGTAGCGGTCGGCCAGGGCGCCGGCGAGCCGCTCCTGGATAGTGCTCACCGCTTCTCCTTCAGCTTCGCCCGGAGCTCCTCGACCCAGTTCTCGACCACCACGAGCGCGGCGGTGTCGCTCGCATTCCCGCCGATCAGCCGAGCCATGAGGAAGCGGCCGTCGCGGGCGACATCCCACGGGGTGTAGTACAACGCCTCCGCAGCGAGCAGCTCGTCGGGGACGCGGAACAACGCGGCCGGCTCGCCGAAACCGATGGTGGCCCCTGGAATCACCGGGGCAGCCATCATGTTCTTGTCGGTGCGCAGGTAGAACAGCGCCTTCCCATCGCGGGACCAGAGCGGAGCCAGTCCGCCGCCGCTCGACACCTGGGCCTTGCCGGCGTCGGTGTTCGGAAACGGCCGCACGAACACCTCGGTGCGGCCGGTTTCATCCGACTGATACGCCATCCACTTGCCGTCGGGGGAGAGTGCGATCGCTTCCTCGTCGAAGTCGGTCGCGAGCACCGGAACCGGAGCGGTGTCTCTTCCGATCCGGATCCCGGTGATGTTGCGCCCGCCCGCGACCTGTCCCACCGAGCCCTCGCGGAGCACCAGCCACTGGTTGTCGGGCGACACCACCCCTTCATCGATGATGCCTCCCCACGGGGTGAGGAGAGAATCGGAGCCGGCGCCGTCGGCCCGGTGGAGGTAGAGTCCGCTGGGCCGGCGGACGGAGACAAAGCTGATGAACCGTCCATCCGAGGTCCAGCGCGGCCGGTCGTCCGACTGGGGATCGAAGGTCACCCGGTAGGCCGCGCCCTTCGGCAGCGGCTTGACCCAGATGTCGTCGCCGGCGCCGGTTGAGAGTCCGATGGCGAGCCGTGATCCGTCGGGGGAGAGCGCCCAGCCGTGATTGTTCGCCAGGGCGGTGAGCTGAAACTTCCAGGTGGTGTCCACCGGCGTCTGCTGCCCTTTCTCATCCACCCAGACCAGGTCGAAGGTGCGGCCGACCGCATTGCTGCCCCCGACGGCCATGACGAGGGTGCCGCTCCTCGAGACGCGGAACAGCTGTAACCCGCTGTTGACGGCGAGCTGCTCCCCCAACGGGGTGGGCGTTCCGGTGAGGACCAGGCGATCCGGGTCGAACGGGACGGCGAAGAGGCCTCCCTGGTCGGTGGTGTACAGCAGATGTCCCGTCTCCACGAATGCTCCGGGGGTTGCCCCCCGCAGCAACAGGCGGGCGCTGTCCCGTTTCAGGTCGAGCACCCAGAGCTGCGTCTCGGGGCAGCCGGGAAGGCAGGACAGGAACACCACGCCGTGCCCGCCCGGCAGCGGAGAGGGCAGCATGGACACCATCGAATCCACGCGCCAGGCCAGCGAAGGGGGTCCTCCGTTGGCCGGCACGCGCATCAAGCCTGCCGCGCTTCTCGAGGGGTAGATGATGGTCCCGTCATCGAGCCAGGCGAGGCCAAAGACGCTTCCCACGCTGTCGCTCACCAGGGGCACCGCGGTGCCGCCCCGGATCAGGAGCTTGCTGAGCCGCCCCGCAACGATGAACGCGATCCATTCGCCATCGGGCGAGAGGGTGAAGCTCGTGGCGCCGGTGGTCCCGGGAATCGGGACGGCGGCGTAGCTGTCCCGGCGCTTCATCCAGAGCTGCGGCCCGGCCTCCCCGGGGCCGAGATAGACCAGGAACGAGCCGTCGGGCGCCGGCGTTGGGGCCGCTGAGCCGATCACCGGTGCCTGGGAGGCAGGGAGCGCCAGACCGTAGCGGATGACCGGGAGCGCCGGCTTGGGCCGGAGCCAGCCCCATACCGCCACGGCGAGGAGCAGGGCGGCGAGCGCGGCCGTGGCAACGACGGCTCGGCGGGACCGCGCGGCAGACGCGACACCCGCGCCGGCAGCAGTGCCGGTGGCCGTGTGGAAGGCCGGGTCGCCCAGCGCCAGGGCGAAGCCGGCAGCGCTCTCGAAGCGATCGGCCGGCAGGCGCTCGACCGCTTTCGCCACCGCCGCCGCAACGTTGGGCGGTACCGATTTGCGGAGCCGGGTGACCGGCGCCGCCTCCTCCGTCACGATTTTCATGATGATCTGCTGCGCCGACGCGCCGGTGTGCGGCGGATTGCCCGTCAGCATCTCATAGAGGACGCAGCCCAGCGAGTAGATGTCCGACCGGTTGGTCAGCTCTTTCTCCGCCGTCGCCTGCTCCGGGCTCATGTAGTGCGGCGTGCCAAGGCTGAGCCCCGTCTCCGTCATCCGCCCACCCGCCGCCGCGCTCACTGCCAACGCGATCCCGAAGTCGGCCACCATAGGACGGCCGTCGTGCAGCAGAATGTTCTCCGGCTTGATGTCGCGGTGGATCACGCCGTGGCGGTGGGCATAGTCGAGGGCGTCGGCCACCTCCCGGGTAATGCGCACCGCTTCCTCGATGCCGAGCTGCGTCTCCCGGCTCAGCTTGTCGCGCAGCGTCTCGCCCTTGATGTAGGGCATGACGTAGTAGAGGAACGAATCCGTCGTGCCGGAATCGAAGAGCGGCAGGATATGAGGGTGCTGCAGCGCCGCCGTGGTCTTGATCTCCACCACGAACCGCTCGGCACCTAACACGGCGGCCAGCTCCGGCTTCAGCACCTTGAGCGCGACCTGGCGGTCATGCTTGAAATCGAAGGCGAGGTACACCGTGGCCATCCCGCCCGCGCCGAGCTCGCGCTCGATCCGGTAGCGGTCCGCCAGCGCGGCGGTAAGGCGCTCGGCACTCATGCGGCCTGGCGTCCAGCGCTCACGGCCATCCCGACCCCCACCACCGTCACCGCACCGACCACGTTATGCCAGAGAAACGAGACCTGCGGCAGGCCGAAGCTTACCGCAGCCACGGCGCCCATCCCGGCCAGGAGCCCCACGAAGGCGCCGCGGGCACGGGCCCCGGGGATCATCGCCAGGATAAACACCCCGAGAATCGAGCCGTAGAAGAACGAGCCGAACCGGTTCACCACTTCGATCAGCGATCCCAGCGACACGGCGTAGGTCGCGATCAGGCAGGCGAACAGCCCCCACACCCCGGTGGCGATCTTCGACACTCTGAGGAAATGCGCATCGCTGGCTTCCGGGCGCACCCAGCGCCGATAGAAATCGATCACCGTGGCGGTGGAGAGCGAGTTGAGCTCGGCCGCGATGCTCGACATCGCGGCGGCCATGACCGCGGCAATGAACAATCCCGCGAAACCGAGCGGCAGTACGTCGAGCACGAAGCGAGGCATCACGTAGTTCACGTCGCGCGACGGCTGGCCGGTGACCTGCGCCGCCAGCGCCAGCGCCTCGGTCCGCACCGCGCCGGTTTCTTGTTCGCCGGCCTTGAAGGACTCCGCGTTGCCGGAGCGGGCCGCCGCCTCACGGGAAGCAAACGCGGCCTGATAGCGGGATGACAGCGCGGCGTACTCCGCGGGCTGCGCCTGCTGAACGGCGCGCTCGTGGACCGGATTGAAGAGGAGCGGCGGCGGCTGGAAGAGGTGATACACGAACACCAGCACCCCGATCAGCAGGATCAGCGCCTGGAGCGGGATCTTCCAGTATGCGCTCATCAGGAGCGAGGTGCGGGCTTCGTCCACCGAGCGGGCGGTCAGATATCGCTGGACCTGGCTCTGGTCGGTCCCGAAGTAGGACAGCATCAGGAAGGTTCCCCCGATGATACCCGACCAGAAGGTGTAGGTCTGGTTCAGATCGAACGAAAAGTCGAACACCCGCATGCGGCCCGCATGCCCCGCCAGCGTGAGCGCCTCGCCCGGTCCGACCGGGAGCTTGAGCAGGATGGCGATCACGATCGCGATCAGTGCCCCGACGATCACCACCATCTGCTTCACGTCGGCCCAGGTTACCGCCTGCACCCCGCCGATCATGGTGTAGATGACGGTGGGGATGCCGATCAGCGCGACCGACCCGAGCATGTTCCACCCGAACACGGCCGAGAACACCACCGCCGGCGCGGCGATGATGGTCCCGCAGGAAAGTCCGCGCGAGAGCAGGAAGAGGAAGCTGGTCAGGGAGCGGGTCTTGGCGTCGAAGCGCTTCTCCAGGTACTCGTAGGCGGTGAACACCTTGGCGCCGTGCAGAAAGGGCACCAGGGTGACGCCCAGGATCACCATCGCGATGGGAAGACCGAAGTAGAACTGAATGAATCGCATCCCGTCGGTGGCGCCCTGTCCGGTCGTCCCGATCATGGTCACCGCGGAGAGCTGGGTCGCCATGACCGAGAGGCCCACCGCCCACCAGGGAAGATTGCGATTGGCCAGGAAGTACCCCTCGAGCTCGTGGGTGCCCTTGGAGCGGCGAATGCCGTCCCAGACCACGTAGACGAGGTAGACGATCACGATGGCCCAATTGAGCGGATGCATGCGCTACCGGTGGTACTTCAACTGGAGCAGCCAGAGGGCGAGCAGGCTCAGTGCCTGCACGGCGAGCACGCTGAGCAGCACCCGCCGGAACGGTTTCACGTGACTCGCAGAAGTCTCCCGATCACCTGTCATGCCTGCTCCTCTTCGAGCGCCAGCAGCTCGGCAATGGCCTCGAGATCCCGAGGGCGGCCAGCCGCCCGCTTGGTGCGAATCAGCCAAGGAATGTCGAGGATCCTGGTGTCGCGGCCGTAGATCTGGGCGGTGATCGTGTGAGCCTTGAGATCCTCGTACCCGCCTCCTCCCAGCACTTCGCCGAACAGATCGATGTCACCCGCCGTGGTCGTGAGGGTGAAGTTCAGTCCTGCCTGCAGCGTTTCCACCGACCAGTCAAAAGGCAGACCGGGGGGAGCGTCGCGCAGGTAGGGCTTCAGCGGACGAAGGGCCCGGACGAGACGTTCCAGGTTGGCCGCCGAGCGCGAGTAGCAAACGTCCACGTCCTGAGTGACCCGGGCCGAGCCGTGGGCCCGGGCCGCGACCCCACCGATCAGTACGAAGTCCACCCCGGCGTCCTGGAGGACGGTGAAGAGGCGGCGCAGGTCCATCAGCGGCGCCGGGTACCGACGCGGCGAACGGCCCGGGTGGCGCGCCGGACTTCGGCGTGGAACTCCTGCAGTTTGGCCAACGCGCGGATCCGCTGGTCGACCGAGAGCCGGAGATTCCGGCGCAGGAGAGTCCGGTCGATGCCGGCCTGGTAGCGCGCGATCAGCGGATCGCTGGGTGACCCGGGCACCAGGCGGAGCTCGAGGGCAAAGCCGGCCGCCGCGGCCAGGCGCTCGAGCGTCGCAAGAGTGGGGCTGACATGCCCGGACTCGAGCCGGGCGATGGCCGGCTGGGAGGTGCCACTCCGCCGGGCCAGCTCGCCCTGGGTCAGGCCGGCGCGCTCCCGCAGCTCGCGGATCAAGGGCGCCGGGGAAATGGCTTTCATGATATGGAACATATCATATTATACATCTCCCCCACCAGCGGGCGAGTCCGGGAGGGCAAGCGCCTTGAGCAGCAAGGCGTTCAGGCGATGGTCGAGCTCCTTGTCGTAGAACCATGCGGTGGTGTGCTGTCCCGCACCGAGTGCGATGGCCGGAAACAATCGGCGCAGGGTGTTCGCCGCCTGGCGCGCCTCCTCCCACCGGCCCAGGGCCACGCAGATCACCGCGGTGTTGGTATAGGTCCAGGGAAACTCGGGCATGTTGACTCGCTTGATCGCCGCCAGCGCCGACACGTAGTCCCCCTTCTTGATGTGATAGTTGGCGGAGACAAAATAGAACCAGCCGGCATGATGGGGATTCAGCGCCATGGCGCGCCGAACCAGCTCGTAGCCCCGCTCCCATTCGCCGCCGTAGGCGATCAGCATCGCCATCACCGCGACCGTGCTCGTATTCCGGGGGTTGATCGCCATGGCGCGTTCCGCCGACTGGCGGAACGCCGCCAGGTCTCCCGAGAAGTACTGGACCTCGGCGAGCGCTTCCCATGCGATCTGACTGGCCGAGTCGATCTGGACGGCCCGATCGGCCGCCTTCCGGGCGCGTCCCAGTGGGTCGGGAAGCGGGTTCAGCCCGTGCATCTTCTCGCCCCAGTACATCGTCGCCAGGTTGGCCCAGGCATCGGCATGATTGGGCTCGCGCTCCAGCGCCAGCTCGAACCCTCGCCGCAGGCGGGCGTGCTCTTCGGGACCGAGCTGCTGGTTGTGGGCATAGAGCCGGATGCAGAGCTCCGACGCGGTGAGCTCGTCGACCGGCCGGGCGAGCAGCGGCTGTGCCGTGGCTCGCACCAGCACGCCGAACGGATCGGCCACCGTGGCGACGATGCGGTCGGTCAGCTCGTCCTGGAGGCCGAAGATGCTGGTCGCGTCCAGGTCGCGATCGAATGTCTCCGCCCAGAGGTGCGTCCCGCTCTGGGCATCCACGAGCTGAACCGAAAGCCGGACGGTATTCCCGGACTTTCGGAGGCTTCCCTCGATCACGTAGCGGACGCCGACCGCCTCGCCCACCCGACGCACGTCGGTCCCGGCCGGGAGGTTGGCCACCGATTGCCGGGCCACCACTTGGAGGTGGGAAAAACGCGAGAGACCGGTGGTGACATCCTCCGCCAGGCCCTCCGCCAGATCCGCGAGCGCCGGATCCCGGGTCGCAAAGGGCAGCACCGCGATCCAGGGCAGCCGCGACCGGGCCCGCTCCGCCCCTGAGTCCCCCTTGACCGTCACGCTGCCGCTCGGAGTCACACTGCGCTCCAGAGCGTCGGCCGCCTGCGCGCCGGTGGCGAACCGATCGGAGGGATTGGTCGCCATCAGGCGGCGCACCACGTCTGCCACTGCTTTCGGCACCGAGGGCCGAGCCCCGGTCGCATTGGGGGGCGGCTCGAGGAATCGCTTCGCGATGACCGCGGCCGCCGTGGGCCCGGTGAACGGCGGCGCGCCGGCAAGCATCTCGTACAGCACACAACCCAGGCTATAGAGATCGCTTCGTCCGTCGAGGTTGGTTTCTCCGCCCGCCTGCTCCGGGCTCATGTACGTCGGGGTCCCCACCACCAGGCCGGTCTGGGTCAGGGTGGCCCCGACACTGGCCGCGGAGAGTGCCTTGCCGATCCCGAAATCGGTGATCAGCGCGTGGCCTTCGTGGAGCATGATGTTTTCCGGCTTGATGTCTCGATGCACCACCTCGTGCCGGTGGGCATAATCGAGCGCAGCGGCCACCTCACGAGCCAGCCTGACCGCGTCCGGAACCGGAAGTTGACGCTCGCGCACCAGGCGGTCGCGGAGCGATTCTCCTTCCGCCACCGGCATGACGTAATACAGGTGACCGTCGGCCTCCCCCGAATCGTAGAGCGGGAGAATGTTGGGGTGATGCAGCCCCGCGGCCATCCGGATTTCCCGGAGAAACCGCTGCGACCCCATCCCCGCGGAGAGCTCCTCCCGGATCACCTTGAGGGCCACTTTCCGGTGATGGCGGAGGTCTTCCGCTAAAAACACGGTGGCCATACCGCCCTGGCCGAGCTCTCGCTCGATCCGGTAACGGTCGGCCAACGCGGTGCAGAGGCGCTCGCCTTCCATCGTGGTCCAGGGATGTTAAGGAGTCTTCAGGCGGATCGAGCGGAAAGCTCGACTCAAATGTCACCCGGGTGGGCCGGGCCGCAAGGGCGCGCCTGGTCCGGCTCAGCCGCGCCACAAAGGGGGCTTACATTCACTCACCCATTTCATCCTCGGACTCCATGCGAACCCGACTCCTGCTGGTCGCCAGCCTCGGTCTCTTACCCACCGTTCTCCCGGCCCAGGACGCCCCGCCAGTCGTCATCCGCGCCGCCCGAATGCTCGACGTGACCGGCGGCCGGATGCTCACCAACGCCACGGTCGTGATCCAGGGGGACCAGATCGTCTTGGTGAACCCGGCCACCCTGCCTTCCGGGGCCCGGACCATCGACCTGGGCGACGTGACGCTGCTCCCGGGCCTCATCGATCTGCACACCCACCTCGCCGGCGAGATCTCGGCGACCTCCTTCATCGAGCCGGTGAGGCTTACCGAGTCCGACTTCGCATTCAATGCCGCGGCCAACGCGCTCAAGACGATACGGGCCGGCTTCACCACGGTGCGCGACTTCGGCGGCGACGTGACCGTGGCACTGGGGCGGGCGGTGGCGCGTGGCACCGTTACCGGCCCGCGGGTGGTCCCGTCGCGCAACGCGCTCGGCATCACCGGCGGCCACTGCGACGTCACCGGGTTTGCGCCCGGAGTGCTCGAGCGGGGACCCAAGGATGGCGTGGCCGACGGCCCCTGGCAGGTGGTCGAGGCGGTCCGCTACCAGATCAAGCACGGGGCCCAGGTCATCAAGACCTGCGCCACCGCGGGAGTGCTCTCGCTCGAAGGCCCGGTCGGCGCGCAGCAGTACAGCTACGAGGAGCTCAAGGCCATGGTGGACGAGGCCGCGCGGCACGGGGTCAGAGTGGCCGCGCATGCGCACGGCACCGAGGGGATCAAGGCCGCGGTGCGGGCCGGCGTGGTCTCGATCGAGCACGGCTCGCAGCTCGACGACGAGGCGATCGCGATGATGAAGGAGCGCGGCACTTGGCTGGTCCCGACCACGTATCTGGTGGACCGGATCAACCTGGCGGTGCTGCCTCCACCGATCCGGAAGAAGGCGGAGACGATCCTGCCCATCGCGCGTCAGAGCCTGGCCAAGGCGATCGCGGCAGGCGTGAAGATCGGGTTCGGGACCGACGCGGCGGTGTACCCCCACGGCGAGAACGCCAGGGAGTTCGCGGTCTACGTCAAGCTCGGCATGTCGCCGATCGACGCGCTCCGGACCGCGACGATCAACGCCGCGGAGGTGCTCGGGGTCACCGACCGCGGCGCGATCGAGGCCGGGAAGCTGGCGGATCTGATCGCCGTGCCGGGCGATCCGCTGCGCGACATCACCGCGACGGAGCGGGTGAGCTGGGTGATGCAGGGCGGGAAGGTGGTGGTGGAGAAGCACTGAGCTCCCGGAGCCGGGCCATCAGCCGGACCGTGGCCTCGGTATCCCGCTCGCAGTAGGCCAGCAGGTCGCGCCTGAGGCGATCGCGCTCGTGCACCGGGATCTTGTGGGCGACGAACAGCAGCCGCGCGATCTCGACACTGGCCAGGCGGCCGTCGACGATCACCAGATCGTCGTAGGTGAGGTCGGGCACCAGCGGAGTGAGCACGTATTTGAGGCTGAAGCTGCCCCGGAAGTCCGGGTGATAGACGTTGTTGCGAACCACCGGGAGGAGATCCACCAGTTTCTCCAGCAGCTCATCGAGCGGCCCGGCCAGCTCCGGAACCAGCTCCTTGAGCTCCTTGATCCTGGTCTTCTCGTAGGCTGAATAGGTGACGATCCGCCGGGCGCCGGCGGTCGCCTTCAGCATCGCCTCCGCGAGCTCGCGCCTCGGGTCGCCCGGTCCTTCCGCCAGCCACCCGACGTGGCTCAAGCCCCCGTCCGATTGCTCCTCGTGATAACTGAACTGCGCCACCGCCGCGCCCCAGGGCGCCAGTCCGTCCCAGACCGGCACCGCGCGCGCCACCGTCTCGAAATCGAGGTATCCCAGCGGACTCTGGAACGGCTCCAGGTCGGCTGCGAGGGTGGGCTCCACTACGATGCCCTGTTGCCGGATGGCCTTGAGCTGGCGGGCGGCGGCAAAGGGAAGCTTGGCGGTCGGAGGAATGTCCCAGATGGAGTGCACCCCCGACGCCATGTAGGAGATGGTCTTCTTGGGTCCCACGTTGTAGAGCATGCGGATGTGGTGCGGGTCGGCAGGCCAGCAGCGGGCGTGGAAGGGGCACTCCCGCGGCTCGTAGCACTGGGCGCCGATCTTCGTCCCGGGGAGCGGGCCGCCGAGCCCGGCCAGGAGCGCGTCGACCAGCTCGGGCACCTGGGGGAGAAACGCTTCCACCCCTCCGCTCACGTCGGTGCGGGTTAGGAGGCGTCCCGGGCCGGGGTGCCGATACTCCGGATTGAGGTGCATGATCTCGACCCGGGTCACCGCGAGCCCGGCCTGCCGGAGCACCCAGGTCTGAATCGCCGCGTCGGCGACATGCTCGGGCTTCGCGGACGAGGAAGACTTGACCTCGATCAAGGTCCAGCCGGCGTCACCCCGCAGGAGCACGTCCACCGCAGCGAACACCCCTCCCGCTTCGAAACACGCCTCGAAGATCGCGGTCACGCCCGCTTTCAGAGCCGCCTCGGTCGCCGCGAGCCGTTCGGCATAGGCGTCGTGGGGGTAATCGATAAGGGTCCCGCCGGGAAACTCCAGCCGCGCCAGCTCGCCAACGTGGCGGCCTTGGTCGAAGAGGTCCTGGAGCACCTTGTCGGGCTGGAGCTCGGGCGCGGTGGGCTCGTGGACCATCCACCAGAGCAGCTTGTCGCACTGCCAGCCCGCCACGAAGCGGGACTTGGAGAGGCCTGGGGTCCGGTGATCACCCATTCATGCAATCTGGGGGAGGATTACTTTTCCCGCTCCCATGGCCAGCCTACCTTCCCGATTCGATCGCTCCCTCGTCGAGGGCCCCATCGGTAAGGCCGTCTGGAAGCTGGCCTGGCCGACGGTGCTGCAGAACATGATCGGCGGCCTCCAGGGCGTAATCGACCATGCCCTGGTAGGCCACCTGGTCGGCTACGCCGGCAATGCGGCCATCGGGGTCGCCTTCCAGATCTTCCTCGTAGTCATGGTGTTCATCGTCTCGCTGTTCACCGGCATGGGCGTGCTGATCGCGCGCTACACCGGTGCCAACGACGAGGCCGCCGTCAACCGGGCCGCCTGGCAAGCCTTCCTCACCGCCATCGCGCTCTCCCTGGGCGTGCTCGCACCGGTCGGGTACCTTCTCGCGCCGCATCTGCTGGGCCTGGTGAACGCCGCGCCCGAGGTTCAGGCGCAGGCGCTTCCCTATCTCCGGATCATGTTCGGGTTCAGCCTCGGCATGATGCTCTTTTTCATGCTCGGTGGCGCGTTACGGTCGGCGGGCGACGCGAAGACGCCCCTCAAGCTTGGCATCGCGCTCACCATCCTGAACATCACGTTCAACGTCATCTTCATCCGGGGCCTCGGCCCCATCCCCGCCTTCGGGACGAAGGGCGCCGCGATGGGCATGTCGCTCGCCGGCGCGCTGCTCAGCCTGTTTGCGGTCTGGAAGCTGTTCAGTGGCCGGTGGGTCATCGACTTCCGGGGCCAGCGGTGGCAGCCGGACTGGGCGATCATCAAATCACTTTTCAAGTTCGGCCTCCCCACCGGACTGCAGGGCATCGCGATGAACGTGGCCGGCGTCCTGCTCCTCCGGTTTCTCGGCTCGGTCCAGCTGAGTGCGGAGGCACAGGCCGCCTACGCCATCGGCTACACCGAGCTCTTTTCGCTGGTGACCTGGACGTCCGTGGGGCTCATGGGCGCCGCGGCGGCCCTCGCGGGACAGAACCTGGGCGCCGGCACGCCGGAGCGGAGCGTGAGCGCGGTGCGGCTGGCCGCCCAGTACGGAGTCGGGATTGCCACAGTGGTGGGGCTGCTCTTCCTCGTCATCCCGAAGCTGCTGCTCGGCGTCTTCGGCATGGACCAGCCCGAGGTCGTGCGGATCGGCGTGCAGCTCCTCGCCTACCTGAGCGTCTCGGGGCTCTTCATCACCGTGGCGCTCACTTACACCGGCGGCCTCCAGGGCACCGGCGACACCAAGAGCCCGCTCTACATTTCCATCATATCCCAGTTCCTGATCCCCATCGGCCTGCTCTCGATCCTGCAAGCCACCCGGCCGCTCCAGCCGACCGACGTATGGCTCGCCATCGTGATCGGCCACGCCACCCGGTGCACGCTGAGCGTGCTGCGCTTCAGGCAGGGCAAGTGGCGCCAGATTGTGGTGCAGAAGCCGGCGACATGACGGTACAGCTTCACCGCACCACCAGCCGCTGGCGCCAGCGGTGCTGCGGCCCGGCCCCACCCGGAAATGACGGCGGGATGAGCGCTGCGGCACTGATCTCGTAGGTACCCGGGCCCGGGGGGACGAACTCGAAATCGTAGGTTTCCCCCACCGAAACCAGTTGCACGGCCGACTGCATCACCCGAAGGGCCGGCGGAAGATCGGCGCCGTCCTTCGCCCGCGCTTTCCATTGGACCAGCGTGGTATCCCTGCGAAGCGAGTACCTGACCACGCCGGCCGCCCCGATGTTGATCAAGCGAAAGCGGTGGGTCACTCCCGCCTCCAGGTCCCTGGGCGCCGAGCCGATCGAGTCGCCGTTGACCAGGACGCCGGGGATCTGCAGCAGCCCCAGAGGACGCCCGTGCCAGATACTCAGATACACATGGTCGCGGGCCGGATTGAAGATCTCTCCCGGCTCCAGCACGATCAGCGGTCCCGCGGCGCCACCGGTCACCTGCGCCACGTCGTTGAGGTGCGTGTGGTAGATGAATGTGCCGGTCCTGGGCAGGGTGAGCCGGGCCGTGAACGAGTCTCCCGGCGCGATCGGGGGAGCCATCGCCGTGCCGCGGCTGCTCCAACCAACCACGCCATCCGACCAGCTCTCCAGCTCGACGCCGTGCCAGTGCACTCCCGTCGCCTCCCGGGCGCGATTGTGCACCACGATGTCGGTCGCCGTGCCTCGGGTGACCACGATGGGAGGGCCGGACACCTCGACCGAATCGGGGGCAGGCGGCTTCGCTCCGCGCTGCAGCACATAGCTGTACGTCACCGGGATCGAGCCGCGGCGCCCTCCCTGCTGGAAATAGAGATCGAGCCGGCGGGGCTCTCCAGTCCGCGCATAGTTCTCTCCCCGGCGCGGCGCCACCGAAATCCCCAGCACCAGGCCGGCCATGTGCGCGTTCGGGTCGGTCGCGTGGTCGTCCCCGCCATGGAGACCGTCATGATCGAGCCGGGCTTCCGAGGTGACGTGGAACATCAAATGGCAGTGAAACAGCCAGTTGCCCGGACGGTCCGGTGACCACGCGAGGGTACGAGTCCCCCATGGTTGGACCTGGTCGGTCACCGCGAGCCGCCGGCCGTCCTCGGGAGTGGTCCGGCTGGAGAGACCGTCTCCGGTTCCTTCCACCCGAAAATAGAAACCGTGCAGGTGCAATGGGTGCCCTCGCACCGTGCCGTTCACGACGCGCCAGCGCGCGCTGTCGCCCACCGCCATCGGGAGTCGCTCGGTGTACGGCCACGACTTGCCGTTGAAGCCGATCGCTACACGGAACCCGGTGGTGGTAGCGACTTCATACTGGATCACATTGATGACGAAGATCCGGTCCGGCGGCGAGCCCCCTTCCGGATCCACCACAAACGCGCCGTTGGCGGTCTCCCGCTCCGAGGGCCTACCATCGGGATCATTGCCGATTACCGCGCGGTAGAGGTAGGTCCCTGGCACGCCGGCCGCGAAGGTCACTTCGGCGGAGGCTCCGGGCGCGATGTGCAGCGTATCGCCGACGGGAACCGGATGGCGGCCGAGTCCGATCACATGAATCGTGGAGTCGGACAGCGCGTTCCGTACCGTGGCGCGAATGGGCGTGCCGGCCCGCGCCCGGATGAGCGGTGCTGGAATGCTGGGCGACGCTCCTTCCTCTCCGAACGCCTCGATGGTGATGTGCGGGCCGTCGGCGGCTTCGGGATACCACTCGGCCCTGCCGACGACCAGCCTCAGTACCAGCGTGTCACGCAGCATAAGGCCGGCGGGCCGGCGGTTGTCGTTGGCGGTGGCGCGCGAGCCATCCATCCGTGGCGTGGGGCGTCCAGCCGAGACGAGGAGCAGAACTCCCAGAAGTGCGGCGAAACTTTTCATAGTGGCACGCTCGTCAAATCTGCATCATGTTAGGGGCCGTGACCGCTCCCGTCCTGATCGCCGACCGGTATGAAATCATCCGCTCACTGGGGCGGGGGACGTTCGCCCATACACTCCTCGCGCGAGACGTCAAGCTGGGCCGTCAGGTCACCCTCAAGGTACTCAAATCCCGGACCAATGAGCTCAAGGCCTACGACCTGTTCGAGCGGGAAGCGACGGTGCTCCGCGAACTCAAACATCCCGGCGTCCCCAGGATCCACACCACCCTGCGCGCGGCGTGGGACGGCGCCGATTCGGCGTTCCTGGTCATGGAATACGTCGAGGGCGCGTCGCTGGCGGAGCTCATTTCCGACCGCCGCCACCTGGAGATCGACGAAGTGAACCGGCTCTTCCTCGAGTTGCTCGATGTCCTGGACTACCTGCACTCAAGGGTGCCGCCGGTGCTGCACCGCGACATCAAGCCGGCCAATCTCATCGTGCGCCCCGACGGCTCGCCGGTCCTGGTGGATTTCGGCGCAGTGCGGAACGTGTTCCGCGCCCCGGACGACGATGGCAGCACCGTTGTCGGCACCTACGGGTATATGCCGTACGAGCAGTATATGGGGCAGGCCAGCCCGGCAAGTGACCTTTACGCGCTGGGCGCCACCTTCCTGCACCTGCTGACCGGACGCCCGCCACCCGAATTCATGAGCACGGCCGGCCGGCTCGAGGTGCCGGCCAATCTTCCCTGCGGCGAACCGATGCGCGGCGTCCTGGTCCGGCTGTTGTCTCCGGCGCAGGCCGACCGATTTCAGTCCGCCAAGGAGGTCAAGGGCGCGATGTTCGGGCAATCCCTGGTCGTGGTGCCTGTGAGCGCGGCGACCAGGCCGGCCGAATCCGGGGTGGCCTTCGCCCGTCCGACCCGTGGCGATCCCATCGAGCTCGGCCCCGCTCCGCGTACGCCGGAGGAGGCCGCCGAGATGATGAAGGCCGTGGCGTACACACCATGGGAGCTGATGGATACCACGAACCGCGGAGGGGATCGGGGCGCGACCGACGTCATCCTGTTCCTGTTCTTTTCGGTCCTGACTGTGGGCATTCTCCCGGCGGTCTTCTGGGGCATGGCCCGCGCCCGACGAAGACGGCTGAAGCCGTTCCTCCTCGAGGGACTGCAGGCGACGGCGCGGGTCCGGGACATGGTGACGGAGAAGACCGCGTTCGACGAGAAGATCACGCGGGTGCG
>JAXIPC010000041.1:0-12595 GCA_045403135.1 Gemmatimonadales bacterium
CAGGGCGGGATGGCCACGGTGTACCTGGCCGAGGACTTGAGGCACAAGCGCAAGGTCGCGCTCAAGGTCTTGAAGCCCGAGCTGGCCGCCGTGTTAGGGGGCGAGCGGTTCGTGCAGGAGATCACCACCACGGCGGCGCTACAGCATCCTCATATTCTTCCTCTGTTCGACTCCGGCACCGCCGACGGGTTTCTCTACTACGTCATGCCCTGGATCCAGGGCGAGACGCTCCGGACCAAACTCGACCGCGAAACTCAGCTCGGCATCGACGAAGCCGTCCGCATCACCCGCGACGTCGCGGACGCGCTCGACTACGCCCACCGCCATGGCGTCATCCACCGCGACATCAAGCCGGAGAACATCCTGCTCCACGACGGCCGCCCGATGGTGGCCGACTTCGGGATAGCGCTCGCTGTGAGTGCCGCGGCCGGCGGCCGAATGACCGAGACCGGCATGAGTCTCGGCACGCCCCACTACATGAGTCCGGAGCAGGCCACCGCGGACAAGGAGATCTCGGGCCGATCGGACATCTACTCGCTGGCGAGCGTGCTCTACGAGATGCTCACCGGGAGCCCGCCGCACACCGGCTCCTCGGCGCAGCAGATAATCATGAGAATCATCGCCGAGCCTGTGGCGCCGGTGACGACGCTGCGGAAGTCGGTGCCGTCCCATGTGGCCGCGGCGCTGGGTATGGCGCTGGAGAAGCTCCCGGCCGACCGATTCGACGGCGCCCGGGCCTTCGCGGCCGCGCTGGCCAATCCCGGATTCACTTTCGCCACCGTGGGCGTCGCCACGTCGCGCACGCCGGAGCGCGATTGGCGCCACCGCACCGCGGTTCCCGCCCTGGCGGTGGCGGGAGTCCTCGCGATCGCGCTGGCCGTGACCGGCTGGTTCCTCGGTCATCGCCACCTGGCCGCCGCCTCGTGGGGCAGCAGCGTGGTTCTCCCGGATTCGCTGGCCCTCGATCCCTTCTCCAACAATCCGGAAGGGATGCCGACGATCGCCCTCTCGCCCGACGGGTCGCAGCTGGTCTTCGCGGGCCGCCGCGGAGGCCGCACCCAGCTCTACATCCGGCGGCTGTCCGATTTCTCGGTGCGCGCCCTCGACGGCACCGAAGGGGCGATCGCACCGTTCTTTTCCCCTGATGGCGCGGCCGTGGCGTTCTTTGCGGGAACCGCGCTCAAGCAGATCTCCCTCACCGGGGGCCAGGTGCGGACCCTGACCCCCAGCCTGTCCGATCCGTTTGGCGGGACGTGGCTGCCCGACGGCCGTCTGCTGGTCGCGAACCTGCGCGCGGCCCAGCTCCTGATGCTGGGCCCGAATGGTGATTCGGTTCGCGCGTTCGTCTGCGCGCTGTGCAGTCTGCCGGAGCCGTTGCCCGACGGCCGCCGCGCCCTCGTCACCGGGCCAGGCGGGCTGCAGATCATGGATCTCGACACCGGCCGGATGACGCCGCTGCCGCGCTGGGACGCGAAGAACCCCGGGGAGGGGCTCCGCGGGACCATGGCCCGGCTCGACGGCGACGGGCACCTCGCCTACGTCGGACCGGGGGGTCAGCTGTTCGTGGTGCCGTTCGACGCCGCGAAGGGCGTGGCCACCGGGGCGGCGGTCAGCCTCGCCGAGGACGTCCGGATCGAGAGCGGACGCGGTGGGGCGCAATTCGCGCTGGCCCGGAGCAGCGGGATGATGGCCTGGGCGGTTGGGGGCGTGCCGGGTGAAGGGTACCTGGTGAGGGCGGACCGTACCGGCCGCCTCGACACGATTCCGGCACCGCCGGCGAACTACAACTCGATCAGCATGACCCCCGATGGCCGGCGCCTCGTGGTCCGCGTGGGGCTCTCCACCGGCGACGTCGCGCTGCAGATCATCGACGTCGCATCGGGTCGGGTGACACCATGGCTCAGCGGCGCGTCGCTGGGGCGGGCAGCATGGATGGCCGATGGCCGCCGCGTCGTGTTCAGTCGCGATACCGGAACGTTCATCGCCGATCCGGAGAGCAGCGCCCCCCCGCGTCCGCTCGCCCTTCCCGGTGGCCTCGCGGACGTTTCCCCCATGACCGACACCTCGAGCTTCAGCGCCTGGCTGAACAACAGCACGGTCATCGTCCACACCGATGGCCGCCCGACCGAGAATGTCCTGGGGCAGATTCCGGTGAACGGCACGACGCCCGACAATCGCTGGATCATGTCTGAGGAGTCCGGTACGACGGAATCCGCCATCGTGGCACGGAGCCTGGATGGGAGCGGCCGCCGCCTGGTCATTGCCGGCGGCTCCCGCTACTCGATGGTGGGCTGGGCCGCCGGCGGGAACGAGTTCATCCTCGCCGACGTGGGGAACGAGTTCGTCAAGGCCGACGGCAACGGGATCCAGACCGGCTCGACGCGCGGCCGGGTCATCCAGAGCTTCTCTGCCGTCCGCTACGACCGGTCGAACCCCGATCGGTCGTTCGGCGAGCCACAACGTCTGTTCGGCGCTGAAGTGGCCGATTTT
This sequence comes from Gemmatimonadales bacterium, assembly GCA_045403135.1. GTDB lineage: Bacteria > Gemmatimonadota > Gemmatimonadetes > Gemmatimonadales > GWC2-71-9 > JABFSM01. The sequence goes on from JAXIPC010000041.1 coordinate 2,491, forward strand.
CCCGGACGGAATTACGCCGTCGCCATGGGGGGCGACCGGTTCGTGTTCAAGCAGCGCACAGCCTCCCCGGCGCTGCGCGAAGTGCGGTTGCTGACCAACTGGCACCTGCGGCTCGCCGCCGGAGGGCGCCCGTGAACGAACGACTCACGGCGGCCCTCGCCGACCGCTACCGGATCGAGCGGGAGCTGGGGCAGGGCGGGATGGCCACGGTGTACCTGGCCGAGGACCTCCGCCACCACCGCCAGGTGGCCCTCAAGGTCCTGAAGCCAGAGCTCGCGGCTGTGATCGGGGCCGAGCGATTCCTCCAGGAGATCCGCACCACCGCCAACCTCCAGCACCCCCACATCCTCCCGCTCCACGACTCGGGGAAGGTGGACGGCACGGTGTTTTACGTGATGCCGTTCGTCCAGGGCGAATCGCTGCGCGACCGGCTGACCCGCGACAAGCAGCTCCCCGTCGACGAGGCGATGCGGGTGGCGCGGGAAGTCGCCGACGCCCTGGGCTACGCCCACGAGCGGGGGATCATCCACCGGGACATCAAGCCGGAGAACATCCTGCTCCAGCGGGGCCACGCCCTGGTCGCCGATTTCGGCATTGCGCTGGCGGCGAGCAAGACCGGCGGCTCCCGAATGACCGAAACCGGAATGAGCCTCGGCACCCCGCACTACATGAGTCCCGAGCAGGCGATGGGCGACCGGGACCTGGGGCCGCGGTCCGACGTGTATGCGCTGGGCTGCGTCTGCTACGAAATGCTCTGCGGCGAGCCGCCCTTCACCGGGCCGACACCGCAGGCGATCGTGGCGCGGGTGATGACCGAGGCGCCGAGATCGCTGTGCTCCCAGCGGCAGACGGTCCCGGAGAACGTCGAGGCGGCGGTGCTGCAGGCGCTCGAGAAGCTCCCGGCGGACCGCTTCGGCACGGCGGCCGAATTCGCGGCCGCCCTCGGCCAGCCAGGTTTCACCCGTGCGACGGTCGCCGCGCCGCGAGCCATGCCGGGAGCCGGGGCCGGAGTCTGGAAGAAACTGACCATCGGATTCGCGGCGCTGGCGGCACTGCTGGTGGTGGCTCTGCTTGCATCCCGGCAGTCCGCCGAACCGGTTTCAACGCCCGGTCCGGTGCTCCGCTTCGAAGTCCAGGTACCCGACAGCCTCGCTGCAGTCGGGGTGACGCTCCTGCCGGACGGCACCGGTCTCCTGGTTCAAGCCACGAGTCGCGCCTACCTCTACCGGTTCCGTGACATGTCCTGGACCGCGGTCCCACGCCCGGAGCTCAAGGAGTTTGTGGGCTCGAGGCTTTCCCCCGACGGCCGCATGGTCGCCTTTGTGGACGAAGCCCGGGCCCTCAAGGTCGCGCCGATGGCCGGCGGCTCGGTGCGCACCCTCGCCGATGGGGCTCGGGGAGCGCGCTGGGAAACCGACGGGTTCATCTATTTCACCAGGCGCTCCGCCGGCCGGGATCGCCTGGTGCGGGTGCGCCCTGAAGGCGGTGCTCTCGAGGAGCTGGTGATAACGGCGGACTCGTCACGGCGGCTGGCGACCGGTGTGCTCCTGCCCGGGGGCCGGGTGACCTACACCGAGGCGCCCAGCCCCGACGGATGGCAGGATGCCCTCTCGCTGGCGGTGGACCCGGCAGGAGGAAGAATCGACACCATCGCGCTCGCACCGGGGTCCACTATGTTCGGCTACGCCCCGACGGGGCACCTGCTGGTCTACGGCAGGCAGGATATCCACGCCGTCGCGTTCGATCCTGCCACGCTCTCGGTGCTCGGGGCGCCGGTGCAACTGCTCAGCCCGATCCCCATCGGCGCGAGCTACAACGCCGGCATGCTCGGCTACACCGTGACGCCTCCGGGCGGCCCGGCGCTGTTCAATCGCATGGGCCAGCGACGCGAATTGCCGGACGCGATCGCGCCGAATTCCTGGGGCTTCGGCTACCGGACGTCGCCCACGGGGCAGGCCTTCGCGTTCTGGCGGTATCAGTCACCGGCCGATCGCTGGGACGTCTTTACCTATCAGCTGCCCGCAGGTCCGCTTCGACGCCTCACGTCGGATTCAGCCGGGGAAAACACCGGACCCTCCTGGTCGCCCGATGGTCGCATGGTGCGGTTCGTGACCGGACGTCAGGACAAGAGATCGGTGTACCAGGTGCCCTGGGATGCCAGTGGGGCTCCCGCGCTCTTCCTGACCCGCCCCGGCGGACCCGAGGTGCTGGACGCGCTGCCGGGCGGACGATTGCTGGCGCAGGTCTCGGGAAACGACCTCGTGCTGCTGGGTCCAAAAGTGAACGACTCGGCGGTGACCCTGGTGGCCGGCGGGGTTGAGCCCGAATCGGGCCGGATCTCGCCCGATGGCCGCTGGGTGGCCTACAGCGCCAACGAGCTGGGGCGGCGCGAGGTCTTCGTGCGGCCCCTCGACGGCAGCGCGAGCCGGTGGCAGATCTCGCGGAACGGCGGGGACCGGCCAGCCTGGAGCCGCTCCGGCCGGGAGCTGTTCTTCTTCTTCGAGGACTCGATCCGGGTGGCCGCGGTCAGCCGCGGTGCCGGGTTCCAGGCGAGCGAGCCCCGGGCGCTGTTCCGGCTCGAATATTTTCCCGGCTTTTCCGGGTTCGACGTGCTGCCGGGGGATTCCCTCCTGCTGCTCTTCGCCAACAGCTCCGGCGCGCGGGAGCGGATCATGGTGATTGCCAATTTCCTGACCGAGCTCCGAACCCTGACCGGATCTCCCCGGGCGGACGCGCCGTGAGCCAGGAACGCCTCGCCATCGCGCTTGCCAACCGCTACCGCATCGATCGGCAGCTGGGCCAGGGCGGGATGGCCACCGTGTACCTGGCCCACGACCTCAGGCACGACCGCCAGGTGGTGCTCAAGGTGCTGAAGCCCGAGCTGGCCGCCGTGTTAGGGGGCGAGCGGTTCGTGGTGGAGATCAAGACCACCGCAGCGCTCCAGCATCCGCACATTCTGCCGCTCTTCGAGTCCGGAACGGCCGACGGGTTCCTCTACTATGTGATGCCATACATCCAGGGCGAGACGCTCCGAAGCCGGAAAACATCCTGCTGCACGACGGCCGGCCGATGGTGGCGGATTTCGGAATCGCGCTGGCGGTGAGCGCCGCGGCCGGCGGGTCGCAGCTGTTCGTCGTGGAGGGGATGCACTAATCATGTTGTCCTTGGCGTGGGCGGTAGCGGGGACTATGTCAGGACCTGGGGAAACTCACATGACTAAACCAGAAATCTCCGGCATTGCGCCGCTCTTCATAGTGAATGATGTCCCCGCGGCGCTGGCGTTTTATCGCGACCATCTCGGGTTCGACATCACGTTTCAAGGGCCCGCACCTGACGACATCTTCTTCGGCATTGTCCAGCGCGGCGCTGCGATGATCATGTTCAAGGACGTCGGCGTCGATCCAGTGCCGAACTACACGCGAGACGTCAAGAAAGGAATCGCCCGCTGGGACGCCTACCTCCATGTCCCCGATCCGGACGCGTTGGCGGCAGAGTTCTCGTCGCGCAATGTCGCGTTTTCCGAACGACTCAAAGACACCGATGATGGCTTGCGTGGATTCGAACTCAAGGACGCTGACGGCTATGTTTTGTTCTTCGGTCGTCCTCGTTCATGAGCGCCGGGTCAGATGATACCCCTGAAAAGCTCAGGCAGGGTCGGGCCCCCACGAAGATGAGCGAGGCTCTCCAACTCCTCGCCAGGAGACACCCATGAAGGCCAGGCTTCTGGGCGCCTGCGCCTGCGCTCTTGCCCTGATGATCCCGGTCGGGCCCCAGGCAACTCGTTACCTGTTCGTGTGGGCCGGAGATGCCGAGGGAAAGGCGAGCGATTTCCTGGCCGTGCTCGACGTAACGCCGGGACACCCTACCTATGGCCGAGTCGTCGCCTCGGTTGCCGCAGGGGCCGTAGCGACGAACCCGCACCACACGGAATACAGCCTGTCGGAGACCGGCTTCTTGTTCGCCAACGGCTTCAAGTCGGGCAAGTCATTCATCTTCGACGTGCGTGACCCGCTGCGGGTGAAGCTGGCTCGAGCCTTCGATGAAATCGACGGCAACATGCACCCGCACTCATTTGTCCGTCTCCCCAATGGGCACGTGCTGGCCACCTTCAGCATGAAGCACGGAGACCGCGGCGGCGGTCTGGTCGAGCTGGACAACGATGGTCGCGTGGTGCGAACCGCCAGTGCGGTTGACCCCACCGTGCCGGATGTCCTCATTCGACCGTACAGCGTCGCCGTGCTCCCGGGTCTCGACCGCCTGCTGTCGACCAGCTCGCCGATGCCGTTTCTCGATGGCCCCGGTATCGCCGTCCAACTCTGGAGGTCGTCGGATCTCAAGCTGCTGAAGACGCTTCGGTTATCGCCCGGCCCGCGCGGGTACGGTCATGAAGATCCTCAGGAACCGCGGGTGCTGGCTGACGGCAAGACCGTGCTGGTGCAAACCCGGTCATGCGGACTCCATCGGATCACCGGTCTCGACACCGATCGCCCCCAGGCGGAACCGGTGTACACCTTTGAGGGCGGCCTGTGCGGCGTGCCCCTCGTGGTGGACCACTATTGGCTCGAAGCGGTACCAGCGATAGGAGGAGTGGTCGTGCTGGATGTCGCCGAGCCGGCGAGACCGGTAAAGGTGTCCGAGTTGTCGCTCGGAGCGGGCCAGTTCACTCACTGGCTGGCCTGGGACGAGGTCGGCAGCAGGGTCATCCTGAATTCCGGAGGCGCAGACAGTCGATTGTTCATGCTCAGCTTCGACCGCACCTCCGGCAGGCTCACGCTGGACAACGAATTCCGGAACCAGGGCTCCACCACTCCAGGCTTCAGCATGACTAACCTCACATTGCCCCACGGTTTCCGGGGCACCGGGCTTCCGCACGGAGCTGTATTTTCACGCTGAGCACCGGGCGACGAACTGGAGGATGCGGATGCGCATCACACCGAAGCGCCGGCTCGGACAGAATCTGGAAGTCTCGGCGATCGGCTACGGCGCGATGGGGCTGAGTCAGGGCTACGGCCCGGCGGTGGACCGGGACGAGGGGATCCGGGTTCTCCGGGGGGCGGTCGAGCGCGGCGTCACGCTGGTCGACACGGCGCAGGTCTATGGGCCGTTCACGAACGAGGAGCTGGTGGGCGAGGCGCTGGCCCCCTTCCGGGGCCAGGTGGCGATCGCCACCAAGTTCGGCTTCAATCTCGACGCCGACGCCAAGGAGCCCGGGCTCAACAGCCGGCCCGAATACATCCGGCGGATGACCGAAGGCTCGCTCAAACGGCTCAAGGTCGAGGCCATCGATCTCTACTACCAGCACCGGGTCGACCCGAACGTGCCGATCGAGGAGGTCGCGGGGACGGTGAAGGAGCTGATCGGGGAAGGGAAGGTGAAGCGCTTCGGGCTCTCGGAGGCGGGGGTGCAGACCATCCGTCGGGCCCATGCGGTCCAGCCGGTTACGGCCCTTCAGAGCGAATACTCGCTGTGGTGGCGAGAGCCGGAGTCAAAGGTATTTCCGGTCCTCGAGGAGCTCGGGATCGGCTTCGTTCCGTTCAGCCCCCTGGGCCGGGGATTCCTCACGGGAAAGATCGACGAGACCACGACGTTCGCGAGCAACGACTTCCGCAGCTCGGTCCCGCGATTCACGCCGGAGAACCGAAAGGCGAACCAGGCGGTGGTGGACCTCGTGGCCAGGATCGCGGCGAAGAAGGCTGCGACGCCGGCGCAGATCGCGCTCGCCTGGGTATTGGCGCAGAAGCCGTGGATCGTGCCGATCCCGGGCACCACCAAGCTCCAACGCCTGGAGGAAAACCTCGGCGCGGCCGCCGTTACGCTCACGCCGGAGGATCTCCAGGAGATCGACCGCGCGGTGTCGGACATCCCGGTCCAGGGGGCCCGGTATTCCGAGAGCTCGCAGCGGATGGTCGATCGCTGACTCACGAAATCTCCCTCGCCGATGTCCGGGAAAGACGCCGGGCTCGGAAGATCCCGCCGGCTCGGGAGCCGAAGTCCTGAGCTAGCATTGCGACCCGCAGCCGCCAGAGGTATGCTAGCACGCATGAAGCGACGGCCGTTCCTCGGGGCGCTCGCGGCATCCGCGCTGCCATTGGTCACGGACGATGATCCGCCGCGCCCGCAGGCGCAGGCCGCCCGGGCGCCGACGACAATCACCCTCCTCGGCACCGGCACGCCGCACCCTTCGCTGGAGCGGCAGAGCTCCAGCTATCTCGTCGAGACCGGCGGCGACACCATCCTCCTCGATCATGGCACCGGATCACATCATCGGCTCCTCGAGAGCGGGCACCAGGCCGTGGATGTCACGCACGTGTTTTTCACGCACCTGCACTACGACCACTGCATGGACTATGCGCGCCTGGTGCTGCAACGATGGGACCAGGGCGCGGACCGGATTCCCGATCTCGACGTCTATGGACCCGCACCGATCCGCCGGATGACGGATCTTCTGTTCGGGCCCGACGGGGTGTACGGACCCGACATCCGCGCGCGCATCGAGCATCAGAGCAGTATTGACACCTTCGCCGCGCGGGGCGGCACTCCGCCGCGGAAGCGACCCACGCCGCAAGTCCGCGAGATCAAGTCCGGCGACGTGGTGCAGGGTAGATCGTGGAAGCTGACAGCCGGCCACGCGGTGCATGTGCAGCCGTACCTCGAATGTCTGGCGTTTCGCCTGGACACGGAGGACGGATCGCTCTGCTACTCAGGAGACAGCGGCGCCACGGATTCGATCGTGGAGCTGGCCCAGGGGTGCGACATCCTCATTCACATGAATCACCTGTTCAGCGGCACCGCACCAACGCCGGCGTTTCGCGATGCGGTAGGGCATCACACAGGCAACGCCCGCGCGGCGCAGCGTGCTGGTGTGAAAACGCTGGTGCTGGTGCATGCCGTCCCGTCAATCGACCAGCCGCGCATTCGCGAACGGATCGTTCATGAGATTCGCCAGGAGTTTTCAGGCAACGTGGTCTGGGGTCACGATCTGATGCAGCTCACGTTCAGGAGCCCCGTCATTACGACCAGCGGGTATTAGGTCTACGAGAAATCTCCTCATCCACGTCGCCACCGCCATGGTCCCCATCGCGCTCGTCGCGGTCTCGGGACTCCAGGGCGCCGTCGCCCAGGGACGAGTGCCTCCGCCGCTCACCGGTGCGGTGCGGGGTGGTGGAGCGCCTCAGCCGCCGCTCCTCACCGACTTCCTGGCGTTCAGCGTCACGCCGCCACCGCCCGAACTGGCCCTCGACCTGTTCTACAAGAAGTACGCGAATGCCCAGGGCATTCCGGTGGTGAGCTCGGAGAAGGTGCCCGACGCCGCGCTCCTCATGGCGCGCGACATCGTCACATTCATGCTGTCGGACCGCCCCGACTTGCGAAAGGAATTGATCCGGAAGAAGTGGAAGGTCGCCATCATGGCGCAGACGGAGGTAACCTTTGACATCCCGGAACATCGGAAGTACCGCGCGCTGCCGAAGATCGACGACGAACGGCTGACGCCGCAGCAGCGCGCCAACTACCATAACCCGGGCGGGGTGGGTACCCTCACCGGCGAGCAGTACTGGAACTCGCGCGGCCGCGGGTTCGGCGGCGAGCCCGACGGCGAGAATACCACGTCGGTCGGTGAAGAGAATCTGCTGGGCTATCCGGGAACGCCGTACTTCGGGCAGCCGCTCCTGATGCACGAGTTCTCGCACGGGATCATGCGCGGCGCGATTTACACCGTCGATCCCGGATACCGGCAGGCGGTGGAGGAGGCACATGCCGCGGCGAAGCGGGACGGCCTGAAGTCCGCGCAGGGGTACAACGGCAACAACTTCAACGAGTATTGGGCCGGCGGCGTGGAGTACTACACCCACCACGACCCGGGATCGCGCGAACTCCTCCGGCAGACCGACCCGAAGCTCTATGAGCTGGTGAGCCAGGTCATGCCGGCCCACCGGGCGACCGGCAATGTACTACGGCCGGGCGCGGCTTCCGTGGTAGCGCGCGCTGCCGGGCCACTGGTGCGGGTCTCCACCCTCGTCGCCCTCGCCAGCCTGAGCGGCCTGGCCATGGCGCGGGCTCAGCAACGCCCCTCGTTTGCCGGGGAATGGGTGGTGGCCGACACGGCCGGTCGCCGCCCGTCTGTCTCGTCCCAGGGTGACGCCTCCTTCCGAACCGGGACCATGGGAAGCGGATGGGGATCGCCGATCACCATCACACAAGACACCACCCGATTCACCGTTCAGTATCCCTATTTCTCGACGTACGACCTTCAGCCTCCGATCCGCCTCGTCTACGGGCTCGACGGGTCCGCGTCCGAGAACAGCGTGATGATCGGTCATGCCGCGTCGCGGCTGCGTTCCCGCACTACCTGGCGGGGCGATACCCTGGTCATCACGACGGCCTATCCGGTGCCGGATCGCGGCGCGGAGCAGGCCACGTCGGAGATCCGCCAGGCGCTGACCCTGGAATCGCCGGAACGACTGGTCGTTGAAACGACGCGGGCAGGGCCCTCCGGCTCGGCGGCCACCGTGGAGCGGAGCGTCTACAGCAGGCGCTAGGGCGGCCCGGGCGGGACATACGGGTCCGGCGCTCGGGCCGGGACATTCGGGAAACGCTCGACCGTCGCATTGAAACCCGCCACCAGCCTGTCGAACAGGCCGATCGCCCACGGGTTTACATCCTTGATATCCGATTCCTCCCGCGGGTCGGAACGCAGGTTGAAGAGCCGCATGAGCGGCGGTTCGGTGACCCGCGGCTCGGGCATGAAAGCGTAGTGGAATTTCCAGTCCTTCCACTTGACGGCGCGCACCTGGGTTCCCGTGAAGTAGAGCACGTGGTCGCGACCCGAGCCGGCCCGCTTGCCTTCGAGGAACGGAAGAATGTTCACGCCGTCGATGGGCCGGTCCCTGGGGACAATGTCAGCGCCTACGGCGGCGGCGATGGTGGGGAAGATGTCCAGCTCGTGCACGATCTCGTTGGACACCTGGCCCCGGGGAATGCGCGCCGGCCAGCGGATCACGCAGGGCGTACGAATGCCTCCCTCCATCACCGAGTTGTAGAACCCGCGCCAGGGACCGGCGCTCCCGCGCCACGGCCGCCGGCCCTCGGGGCCGTTGTCGGTGCACCAGAAGACCAGGGTGTGGCGCGCCAGGCCGAGGCGGTCCAGGGCCGACAGAATGAGCCCGACGTTGTGATCGACGTCCGCCATGGCGTCGCCGATGTCCCCGGCGCCGGTCGTCCCGGCAAAGTCCCGGTGCGCCAGGGTCGGGAAGTGGACCTGGGTGATGGGATAGAACAGGAAGAACGGCCGCCCGGCCCGGGCGTTTCGCTCCATGAAATCCACGCTCTTGAGCGCCGCTTCCCGGTCGAGGGTCCGGCGCGACTCGAGGTCGAAGACCTTGACCTTCGTCGCCGGCCCGCCGGCCTTCTGCTCCCAAATGAATGGTGCTTCCGTCGTCGCCGGGTTGAAGGTAGGCGACGTGGTGGTCTGCGCTTCGTTGCTGGTGTTGGGAATCCCGTACCACTCGTCGAATCCCTGGTCGATCGGCGTGCGTCCCCGGATCCAGTTGGCCCCGCCGAGGTGCCATTTGCCGAAGAGCGCGGTGGCGTAGCCCACCGGCTTCAACGCTTCGGCGATGGTGATTTCCCAGAGAGTGATCCCGGTCGGCTGGGTGGCGGCCGAACGAATCGCGTAGCGGCCGGTGAGCAGGGCGGCGCGGGAGACGGTGCAGGAGAACTCGACGTTGAAGTTGTCGAGACGAATGCCCTGCGCCGCAATACTGTCGATGTTGGGCGTCGGGACACCGCGCACCGCGCCATACGCTCCGACCTCGCCCCAGCCCAGGTTGTCGGGAAACATCAGGACGATGTTGGGGCGCGAAGGCGACTGGGCCGCGAGCGGAGCGGTGGCGGCGAGGAATAGGAGCGCAGGGCGGATCATCCAATTCCCTCCAGCTGAGGCCGCGGATTCTGACCAAAGATAATCGCGGGTGGGATCGGCCCTATCGCCTCCCGGACGGTGATACGATGACAGCAAGGCGATCTGGCATAAGGTAAGCCTTGGGCGACCGTTCGCCGTTTGTGGGGGCGCTTCACCGAAGCGGTGAACCGCCCTTCCTTGTCCCCG
>JAXIPC010000256.1:0-14843 GCA_045403135.1 Gemmatimonadales bacterium
GGGGGTGGCGCTTGGCATCGCGAGCCACCCGGCGCTGGCCACGATCGACCGGCGGCTGCGGGATAAGCTGGAGCGGGAGCCGATCGAGGATTTCCGGATCGACTTCGAGGACGGCTATGGCAACCGCCCCGACGCGGAGGAGGACCATCACGCCGGCCTGGTCGCCGCGGCGGTGACCGAGGGATTGAAGCAGCAGACGCTGTCGCCGTTCATCGGCATCCGGGTCAAGCCGCTCAACGAGGAGCTCAAGGCGCGGAGCATTCGTACCCTCGACCTGGTGCTCACCGCGCTGGCTAAGAGTGGCGGACTGCCGGAGCGGTGGGTGGTCACCATCCCGAAGATCACCGTGATCGACCAGGTGGAGTTCACGGTGGCGGTGCTGCGCCAGCTGGAGCGGAAGCTGGCCCTGGGCGACGGGTCCCTCCGTTTCGAAGTGATGGTGGAGACGCCGCAGATCATCCTGGACGGGAACGGGCGGTCGCTGCTGCCGCGGCTGCTCGAGGTGTCCAACGGACGGCTCAGCGGGGCCCACTTCGGGACCTACGACTACACTGCGGGAGTCAACATCACCGCCGCCTATCAGCGGATGGGCCACGCCGCCTGCGACTTCGCCAAGCACTTCATGCAAGTGGCGTTCGCGGGGACCGACGTCCAGCTCTCCGACGGCTCGACCACGGTGATGCCGGTGCCGGTGTTTCGAGCCGCCGAGGGAGGGCCCCCGCTGAGCAAAGCACAGGAAGCGGCCAACGCGGCGAGCGTGCACGCCGCGTGGAAGCTCCACTTCGACGACGTACGGCACTCGCTGGCCGGCGGCTTCTACCAGGGATGGGATCTGCATCCGGCCCAGCTGGTGAGCCGCTACGCCGCACTCTACGGGTTTTTCCTGGACGGGATTGACGCGGCGGGTACCCGGCTCAAGAACTTCGTCGGCAGAGCAGCCCAGGCCACGCTGGTGGGCGACGTGTTCGACGATGCCGCGACGGGGCAGGGGCTGCTCAACTTCTTCCTGCGCGGATTGAACTCGGGCGCGATCACGGAAGCCGAGGCGCTGACGATGACCGGGCTCACGCCCGAGGAGTTCCGGGGCCGCTCGTTTGTCAAGATTCTGCGGAATCGTTCGTGAGCGGTACCGGAGTCGAGCTGATCGATCTGGTGGCCCGGTGGGTGCACGTGATCGCCGGGATCATGTGGATCGGGAATTCGCTGCTGTTCAACTGGCTGGACCGGAACCTGCTGCCGGCGGGAAGCCGCCCGCAAACCCCGGAACCCATCGGCACCATCTGGCTACTGCACAGCGGCGGCTTCTACTATGTGGAGAAGACGCTGCTGGGGGGAGCGCCCTTACCCGCGCAGCTACACTGGTTCAAGTGGCAGGCCTACACGACCTGGTGGAGCGGGATGGTGTTGCTGCTGGCGGTGTACTACGCCGGCGGACGCGCGGTGCTGGCAGACTCCAGCGTGGCCGCCTTGAGCGAGGGCCAGGCGGTGGGCGTCGGCGTGGCGGCGATCTTCGGCGGGTGGCTGCTCTACGAGTCGATGCAGCGCCTGGTGGCCCCACGGATGCCGGCGCTCGCGGCTGCGGTGTGGATGACTGGGCTGCTCGCGATTGCGGTGGCGCTCACCCAGCTCCTCAATGGCCGCGCGGCCTTCCTGCATGTCGGCGCCATGCTGGGCACGATCATGGCCGCCAACGTGGTCTTGACGATAGTGCCGTCGCAACGCGCGCTGGTGCAATCGGTGGCGGCGGGGGGCGGGGGCAGCGCCGAGCTGTCGGCCCGAGCCAAACGGGTTTCCATCCACAACAACTACTTCACCTTCCCGGTCATCGTGCTGATGGTGATCGGTCACTTCCCGGCAATGTACAGCCACCGGCTGAGCTGGCTCCTGCTGCTGGTGCTGATCGCGGGAGGTGCCATGGTGCGGCACCTGCTCAACATCCGGTTCGACTACCCGACGTGGCGGCCCGCGCTGGGGGCGACGATGGTGGCGACGGTCGTTGCCCTCTACGCGATACTCAGCACGGGGCCCGCGTCGGCGCCAGCCGCCGAGGCAAGTGCGGCTGGGCCGGTGAGCTTTGCCGAGGTGCGGCATGTGATCGACCGCCGCTGCGGCTCGTGTCATTCGGCGCAGCAAAGCGATGCGACCTTCGGCACCTCCCCGGGCGGGGTGACCTTCGACATGCCGGAGCAGATCGTCACGTACGCGGCGCGGATCCGGGAGCGGGCGGTGACGACGCGCACGATGCCGCCAGCGAACAAGACCGGGATTACCGATGCGGAGCGCGGGGTGCTCGAGCGTTGGGTCCTGCAGGGAGGAAGACCGTAACGGTTCAACTGCCTCGATACGTGCTGTATCCGAAGGGACTCAGCAGCAGCGGCACGTGGTAGTGCTCTGTATCCGTGCCGATCATGAACGTGATGACAATTTCGGGATAGAAGGATGCCCGCCCCGCCGCCATCCAATACTCCGCGACGGCAAACCGCAATTGGTAGGTTCCGGGCCGGAGGGAAGCGCCGGCGTCGGTGAATGCTGCAATCCGGCCGTCCGCGTCGGTTTGGGCCTTCTGTACCACGATGCGATCCTGCTGGAGCGTCACCAGGATTCCGGCCGCGGGTTTGCCTAGCGCGGTGTCGAGGACGTGGGTGCTGAGAGTGCTCACGTCTGATCCCTGGTTCCGTCGCGGGTTCGAAACAGCTTTTCGAGTCGCAGCCGCATGATCTTCCCCTGTTGGTCGTACGCCGTGAGCAGCTCGGTGCCGGGATCGTTGGCCAAGCGGCGGCGGGCGAAGGCCAGCAGCTCCTCGGCCGTCATGCCCTCGGCGCAGACGATATAGATGTAACCGAACCGCTCTTCGTATTCCCGATTGACCACCGACAGCTCTCGGCGCAGGCCCTCATCAGCCGAATCCACTCCAGCCTGCTCGGCGCCGGACCAGGCCTTTCCGCGGGTCGTCTGCGGAACGGAGCCGGTCTGCTCGCCGATACGCGGATGATGGGAGAAGGCCTCCCGCCAGTCGGGCTCGTCCATCTTCTCCCACAGCCGATCGGCCACGGTCAGCACGGCTCCTCGCGTTCCAAAGGGCCGCCGGGCGACCATGCCGGTAACCCAGCGGGACGCGCCGCAGCAGGAGGCGAACAATTCCGCAGCCTCCGCTTCCGGCATCGCGTCGAGCTCGGCGACGCTGACGGCCACCGGTTAGCCCGCGACCCGCCCGAAGAGCCGGAGCCGGGCGACGCCGCCGTCGGGGTAGATGTTGAGCCGGACATGGGTTGCCGGGTTGGCCGAACGGATATCCCAGCGGTGGCGCGCGTGGGGCTCGAGCGGTTTCCTGGCCACGAGCGTCTGCCACCTGGCCTTGGCGGGGTCGAACTTGGTGTCGGCGTGGGTGTATTCCAGCATGCAGCGACCCGGAGCGTTCCCCTTGTAGTGATCGGTGTCGAGCTCGACCCGCTCGATGATTCCGTGGCGCGCCAGCCGCACGATGATCCAGTCGTTGCCGGGACCGCGGCGCCGCCGGGTCTCCCAGCCGTCTCCCATGTGGGTCGAGCGGCCCGGCAGCAGAACACTCTGTGGATTCCCGTAGTGCTTGTCGCTGGCGGAGACGACCAGGCCGCCGTTCTCGAGTGCCGCGAGATCCACCTCGCGCCCGGCGCGGAAGACGCTTTCGTCCGGCACCGCTTCGCCGTGCACCCGGAGCCGGGCGACGCCGCCGTCGGGGAAGATGTTGAGGCGGAGATGGGTAAGACGGGAGGACGGGAGGGCGGGAGGACGGGAGATCGCGAAGAGATTGGCGGCATTGCCCTTCAGCGGGGATTTCTTCAGGAGGGGCTTCCAGGCAGACGGGAGGGCGGGCAGACGGGAGGAAGGGAGAATGCTCGCGTCGATGCTGGCGTACTCGGGGAAATTCCCGGTGTAGAAGCTGGTGTCGATGACCACGCCCCGCACGATGCCGGGAACGCCCAGGCGAATGATGGCCCAGTCGTGTCCGAGGGTGCGGCGGCGGCGGGTTTCCCAGCCGTCCATCCACTTGCCGCGCTCGGTGTAGACGCCTTCGCGCCACTCGGGCGGACCGGCCTTGATCAGGCCTTCCTTGGGGGCGAAGAACTCGTCGTTGGCGGCGATCACGGCGCCGCCCAATCGCTCGGCGGCCAGGTCGGGCAGGTCGGTGAACATGGCGGGGATCATAGCGATCCGAACGCGAGCCGGCCAGCGCACCACCTCCCGCGCACGCGATCAAGGTTCTCGCGGGAACGGACCTATGGGTACTTATAGGGCCTCTTGGCTCTCCCCTTACGCGCTGTCGCATTTTGGTCCACTATATGGGCCTCTCACCACGCGCCCCCATCCGTTCTCCCCTGCAGGGAGGCACCAGCGTTTGTGAGCGAAGCATCCCCGCCTTCGAAGTCCAAGGCCGGCACCGGTACCATCGGCAAGGCGGGACAGCCGGTGCACGCCATCGCGTTCTCCAGCGGTGGCATCAACACCGTGATGCACCTGGGCGTGACCCACGCGCTCCTGGTCATTCAGGGGAAGGCGCCCGATGCGGTGGTCGGTGTATCGGCCGGTGCCCTGAGTGCCGCCGCTCTGGCCGAGGTGTTCCAAGCCGGCCTCGGCCCTGAGGCCCCCCCTCGCGAGCGCCAGCTCGCCCGCGTGCTCAAGCTCAGAAAGATTCTCGAATCCTACCTGACCGCGCCGGGCCAGCTCGCCCGCGCGTTCTTCCCCGACACCCTGCAGGTGGACGCCCAGAAGCCGCTCCGGCCTCTCGAGCTGCCAATCCACAACCAGGCGGAGCGGATCGGCCGGGGCGAGGAGCTCCAGGCCCACCAGGGCTTCATCAACCTCTTCAATCACCTGTTGAGCCTCCGCATCTCCTTTGCCACGCTCACCCGCCTCGGACGGCGCTGGCTCGGCTACATGGCGGCCGCGGAGATCCGTGCGCCCATCGGCGTGTTCGCCGCCCGGGCGTTCGAGATCGCCCGGCTCTGGGCGCTGGTCGCTGTCAACCTGCCCCGCGCCGCGTGGATCGCTCACCGGCTCCTTACGCCCATCTTCTCCGCCGGCAAGCCGAAGGAGGAAGGCGCCACCGCGGCGGGGATCATCTTCAAGCCGCGCTGGGTCGGCGCCGTTCGCACCACCGTGCGGCACGCACTCCTGGTGGTCCTGCTGCTCCTGCTCTGGACCGTGCTCAGCTTCTTCATCCTCGGGCTGCCCTTTGTTCTGCCGCATGGATTGGAGCACGTGCTGGGGTGGCTCGCTCCGCTCATCGGAACCGGCGCGGCGGCCGCGGCGGCCGGGGCGGTGCACCGGAGCTCGGCCTGGCTGATCGGCGGAGGCTACGCCGTGATCGCCGGCGTCGTCGCCATCGGACTCCTGATGACGGGCGCCTGGGGCCAGATCGCCAATTTCAACCGGAGCTCCGGGCTGGCGGTCCTGGGCGAGGCGGCGTGGGAGGCGCTCGGACTGGTGCTGCTTCTGGCGGTGTGCCTCGCGGTGGCGATCGGCGCTTTTCTGGGTGCGGCGACGCTGGCCGACGGCTGGCACGGGACGGCGACTCTGCATACGGCGCTGGTATGGGCGGAGCGCCTCTTCTGGATCTCGATCGGCGGGCTCATCGTCCTGGTGCTCATCGGCCGCGCCTCGCTCCGCAACGACAGCTACGTCCGGCGGCTCCTGGCCCGCTACGACCTGGCCGACGGGCTCCTGAGCACCCATCCGGTCAAGCAGCTGCTCATCCAGATGTTTGATCCCGAGTACTACGGCGGACGCCAGATGGATGACGTGGTGGACCGCGCGCTCCGGGACGACTACTCCCCCGCCCGGTCCGGCTACCGGAGCAAGCTGATCCGGGACTACGAGACGATCGAGCCCAAGATCGCGGTCGGGCTGATGGTGGCGAACCTCCAGACCGGAGAGCTGGAGAACGTCCCCCCAGAGACCAAGGTCGTCGACGGACTCCTCGCTGCCACCTCGGTGAGCCCGCTGTTTCCGCCGGCAGCCATCGTGGACAAGCTCTACCTCGACGGCGCCAACATCACGAGCGAGGCGACTGGCGGGCTGCTCACCCTCCTGCGCGATCGGGTCCACGAGAAGGCCAGGGTGGTGCACATGTACGGCGTGTCCCACCTGCCATTCAGCAATCCGTCGCTGGGCCCTCCGCCCGAGCGGGGTGGCAAGCCCTATCTGAACCTGCTCGACGTCACCTTCCGCGCCATGCAGCTGCAGCGCTTCCGCGACGCTGCCCTGGAGCGCCGCATGACGGAGCTCTATACCCGGGTGATTCCGCCGGACAACGCGGTGTACCGGCCGGATGACAAGCCGGACGGCCATCGGTTCCTCCGGGTGTGGGTTGCGCCGGTCGAGCCCGAGGCGCCCCTGGAGCTGGGCGACCGCATCGCGCGCTGCGCCGGCGAGGTGGAGTCGCGCCGCATCATGATGGAGGCCGTGGCGGACGGCTGCCGCGCGGCGCTCGAAGTCATGATCCGGGACATCGAAGACCCTGAAGCGGAGCAGGAGATCCTCTGCCGTGCCGCGGTGGAGCGGCATCTCGCCCGCTCCACCGGGCCGACGCTCCCGCTCCTTGCGCAGATCGGCGACGATCCGGCGCTCCAGGCGAGCCGAACCTTGCTGGGTCCTCCGGGTCTGCCGGAGGTCTGCAGCCACTGCACCCTTCGGCGGAAGCGCCCGCCTCGGCTGGAGAACGGCCACCCGGAGCCGGAGCCGCCCGCCGGCAATCCCGTTCCCGACATGCCGCCTGCCCCGGTAACGCTCGCGTTCAAGAAGTGGAAGACGGTTGCCCCTGCCTGGCCGTACCAGCAGGGCACGAACGGGCCATCGGCGCCCGCGCCGGACGCCCATTTCGTGCGGGAAGACACCGCGTACGAGAAGCGCACCCGCGATACGCTGATCGCGGTCCGGGAGAAGTACTGGACCGAGTTCTCCGGCAGCACCGCCACCGACAAGTGGCCGCCTCCCCGGCCGGGCAAGGGACCGGGGAACGAGCGCCCGGTGGTGAGCTTCCTCTTCAGTGGTGGGGTCTTCCGGGGCGTCTATCAGCTCGGCTCGCTGACCGCGCTGTCGGAGGCGGGGCTGGTGCCCGACGTGATCGCGGGTGCCTCGGTCGGCTCGATCACGGGGGCGATGGTCGCCCAAGCGCTGACGCCGCCGTACGGGCCGGCGCGCGATGCGCGGATCGCCCGGCTGGCCGCGACCTATCTCGCCATGGACCGGCTCATCCTCACCGACCGGTTCGCGGATTTCATCCGGGGCCTCACCCTCCGCGGGGCGGCGACCCGCTTCTCCCTCCGCCAGGCCGATCGTTTCTTCCGGATCTACGACCAGGCCGGCTCGGCGCGGTTCGACAAGGAGGCCCGGATGGTGATGGCGGGGCTCGAGCGGCTCTTCTGGCTCTCTCCGTTCGAGCTCAAGCGCCTGGTCAAGGCGCTCCGCCTGCGCGAGTTCAACAAGGTCTACGACCTGCTCCGCGCCTACACTCAGGAGTGGCTGGACCGCATGGGCGTCGGCAAGCAGGTGCTGGGCGCGGAGCCGCTGACCCTGCTGATCCTCGAGCACGTGCTCCAGCCGCTGCCCACCGAGCGCTTCACCACGCCGGACCTGGTCGGTTTCGACCGCTACCTGTACGAGTCGGGCATCTTCTTCCTGGCAACGACCACCAACCTCACCGAGGGCCGGCTCGAGATCCTGGGCGAGCAGCAGCTGATCGGGAAGGACCGTGCCACGCTGCTCGAGGGACTGCTCGCCAGCAGCGCGTTTCCCGGCGTGTTCCGGCCGCGCTGGTCGTGGGAAGTCATGCCCGCCTCGACCGACCGTCACCAGTACATCGACGGCGGCGTGATGGACAACCTGCCCCTCGACGCCGTCGGCCATTTCCTCCGCCTGGCCTCCGACGACGGCGTGGAGATCGTGGCGCGCCGGCCGACGCACAACGGCCAGGAAGTGCCCCATCTCCTCTTCTCCGCCTCGCTCGAGATCGCGCCGCCGGAGCCCACGGTCGAGGAGCTGAACCGGTACCTCGCCGAATGGCCTGCGGTATGGAAGCGCGCGCGGCAGCTCCGCTACAACAAGAAGCTTCAGCTGTACGCGCTCACCCAGAGTTCCATCCGATCGATCTGGGCCAAGGCACGCAAGCAGGCGTCACCCGGCACCTTCATTCCGCTCGATCTCGAGGTGGTGATGGTTCGGCCCCGATGGCTCTGCGGCACCTTCGGCTTCCATCCCATGCTCGGGTTCCGGCGGGAGCGTCAGGCGGCGAGCATAGCGCACGGCTGTGCCACGACCTTGCTCGAGCTGGCCCGGGTCGCCCGGGCCAATTCTGCCTGGGCCGAGGGCTGGGGTCTCGAAGCGTCCCGACTGCCGCCCGATCCGCCGGAGACCTTCAAGGATCCCATCCTCCCGCGGGCCGGGGAAAAGGGTGACTGCTGGTTCCGGCCGGGTACCCCCTGTCCGTTCAGCAAAGACCGACTCGAAAAGACCGGTCTCCCGGCGCACACCCAGCTCGAGCTGCAACAAATCCACACGCTTTGCGGGAAGCCGGAAACTCATTCGCCGAACTACTTGGAGGTTTCATGAGCAACCTGCTCCAGACCCTGATCACCTTTGTCGGCGTGATACTGGTGCTCGCCCTGGCCGCGCAGAGCGTCCAGGAAATCCTCAAGACGATATTCACCCTCAAGGGCAGCGCGCAGCTCAAGGCCATCGAGGGACTGGTGCGCGAGGCGGTGCGGCACAAGGGCCAGTACAGCATCGACGCGGAAGCCATCCTCGCCGAGGTCCAGCGCCGCCTTGGCGCGCTGGGACAGAACGGGTGGCTCAAGGGCAAGATCCGCCTCGACGAGATCGGGGCCGACAGCCTCAAAGATCTGATCGAAAGCGTGCCGGTCACGGCGCTGCCCGGACTGCCGGTGGGCGAGGCCGAAGCCAAGTCCGCGCTGGCCACCATCGCGGATCAGGCCCACAAGTGGTTTCCCCTCGCGGTGCGTCCGGTGGACCAGCGTTACCGCCGCCGGATGCGGGTCATGGCACTCCTCTCGTCGGCCTTGGTCGTCATCCCGATGAACGCCGGCGCCGATCGCATGTTCGGCCTGGCGCGCACCGATCCGGCCTTCCGGGCGGTGGTGGACTCGATGGTCGCGACGGTCCAGGCCATTCCCGATACCGCCGTGGTGCCGGACACCGCGAATCTCCTCGTCACCCGCCGGCTCGGCGACAGCAGCGCCGCGGACACCACCGGTGCCGACACCGCGTCTGCCGGAGGCATCCGCAACGCGCGCGCAGCGGCCGCGCTCGAGCTGCTCCGAGCCGATCGCTCCGGCTTCTTCAACCCGCCCGCCTGGCGGGATCTCGGGCGGTTTTCCTGGTGGTTGGGGATCGTGCTCTCGGTGCTGCTGGTCAGTCTGGGCGCGCCGTTCTGGCATGACCTGCTCGAAAGCATCTTTGGCCTCAAGAACCGGATCCAGGCGCAGGCGCAGCAGGTGAAGGAAGACGTGCGGGCCACCGACAAGCGCGCCCCGATCAACCAGTCCACGTGATGCCGGCCGCTCTCTCTTCGAGGTGCCTTATGCGCACGATTCAACGCCGCGTCGCGCCCCTGCTCCTCGCCGGCCTGTTCTGGTCGTTGTGGCCGGCGCTGCTGCTGGCGCAGGTCGAGATCACTCTGCGGCGAAGCTTCATCGAACGGATCAAGAACCACGTGACCATCACCGCCTCGTTCGTGGTGGACACGGCCCACAAGAACCCGAACACGGCAAAGAAGGACGCGGACCTCCATATCGCGGGTCGCTCGGCCGACATCGAGCTTGCGACCGTGGCGGAGATCATGAACGCGGCCAAGGACCAGCTCGCGCTCCAACAGATCCGCCAGGCCGACGCGACTGGCGCGCCGGTACGGATGATGGGGGTTTGGCGCCTCTGGGCCGAGCACGGCGGGGAGGTCAGGCACCGGCAGGGAAATGCCCTTCAGCCGTTCCGGACCACCAACCCGGATCACGTTTTCGAGATCCATCCGGTGCTGGAGATCGATGGCCACGGCCTGCAGTTCACTCTCACGCCGATCGACGGGTTCGAGACCAAGGACGCGGCCATGTCGTTCGAGCGGTACGAGGCCAAGGCCTTTCAGATCCAGGCGCTGTCCGGTGGCATGGTCAGGATGACGACGTCCGGTCTCGGGTTCAACTATGTCCGCTTCAAGATCGTCCTGCTGGAGGCCCCCTTTCAGGTCGCGGACGGCGCCTTCGTGCAGGCGGACGTGCTCGATCTCGAGGATGAAGTCCTGGTCCGGCGGCGGCGCATGGTCTTCGCGGCGGGGACGCCGCCGGCCACCCGGCTCGCCGCTGCCCAGGCCGGCGATACGCTGGAGGTCCTCGGCGTGCCTCGGGTGGACCTGGCGCTGGTGTCGTGGCGGCTGAGCCAGAGCGCGACCCGCCCGGAAGTCCTCACCTGGACGATTCCGTACGAGATGATCATCGCCGGAGTATACCCGCACTAGTCACAGGGAGATATCATGTCAGAAGCCAATGGCGGCAGCTCGCGGGTTAGGAATATTCTGAAGCTCGTCGGGACCACGGGATTTGAGGTCGCTGGTTTGATCCTGTGGCTTCATCTGGATGCGCGTTCACAGTCCGGCCTTGGCCTCATCATTCTCTTCATCGGCCTGGTCCTGGAACGCGTGGTCGTTGTCGGATTCTCTCGCAAGGTGGATGATTGGCTGGCGATACTGGGGTCGTCATGGTGGGAGTACGCTGCGTGGGGATTATGGTTTACCTTGATTGCCAAAGGGGCGAGCCCAATCGGGGTGTTTGCACTTGTCCTGCTGCCGGGATTGCATTTCCAGCATGCGTTCCTGGTTTCCGTCAAGATAAACCGGACCTTTGGTGAACTGGTGCGGCATAAAGGGTTCATCCTGTTCTCGCTCATTGAGGCGGTAGGCGGTGGATTATGGTTGGCCGCCTTGACCGGCGGGACTCTCCCGCGTAGCCAGGCCCATCTCATCATCATCATCGCTATCACTATTGAGCATATTGTGCAGGGAATTGTGTTGAATTCTATCAACAAACAAGGCATTCTAAAGCAGGTGAGTCTGCTGAACTAGCTGCCATTGCGCCGGGAGCCGCGTCGCCCTGGACCGCTCAGGTTCCCGGCCTGTCTCGTCACCCAGGTTCCCGATCCCGGCCGCCGCCGCGCCGACCGGCCCCCCCGACTGCGGCCCCCCCTCGGTAGTCCCAGGCCCCAAGGCGGGGCGCGAGTGGACGCCCGGCGAGCCAGCCGGTACGTTGGGGGGCGAAGGGAATCCCTATGCACCGCGTTGTTCCGCCATGAAGATCGGGCTGGTCGGTTTCGCGGCCTCCGGCAAGACGACTGTCTTCAACGCGATGACCGGGCTCGGTGTGCCCATTGCCTTCGGCGGCGAGATGCGCATCGGCACGGTGCGGGTACCCGATCAGCGGATCGACGCGCTGTCGAAGATCTTCTCGCCGAAGAAGACGACGTACGCGGAGATGACGTTCTCCGACATCCCCGGCGAGCACGGCGCGGGTCACAAGGGCCTGTCGGTGAAGGCGCTGCAGCAGATCCGCGAGCAGGAGGCGCTCTGTCTCGTGCTGCGCGACTTCTCAACGCCCGCGGTCGAAGGCGATCCGGACGCGCTCCGTGACCTGGAAGCGTTTCAGCTCGAGTGCGTGTTCGCGGACCTGGAGATCATCGAGCGACGGCTCGACCGTGCGCGCCGGGAGAAGGCGCCGCATCATGAAGTCGCGATGTTCGAAAAGATGAAGCATACGCTCGAGGATGGGCGGCCGCTTCGCAGCCTCTCCGCTCTGGATCTCGATCGCAACGCATTGAAAGGCTATGCCTTTCTCACCGACCGCGCGCTGCTCGTCGCGCTGAATCGCGGCGAGGCCGGGGCAACCGAGCCCATGCCTGGAGAGCTGGCGGCGAGGATCGCCGGGCTGGACGCCGCGGGTCTGGTGCTGTCCGCCAGCGTCGAGGCCGAGATCGCCTCTCTGGATCTGGCCGAACAGACGGCATTTCTCGAGGATCTCGGCCTGAGTGAATCGGCCCTGGCGCGCTTCATCCGCACGGCGTACGGACTGCTCGATCTCATCTCGTTCTTCACGGTCGGCGCCGACGAGGTGCGCGCGTGGCCGATCCGGCGCGGCACCCACGCGCGTCAGGCGGCCGGCCGCATCCACTCGGATCTGGAGCGCGGCTTCATCCGCGCCGAGGTCGTTCCCTATGCCGTCTTCATGGAATACGGCTCCGAACACGCCGTGAAGATCGCGGGCCGCCTGCAGGTCGAGGGGAAGGACTATGTAGTATCGGATGGCGACATCATGCACGTGCGGTTCAACGTCTAGCGGGGTGCTCACCGAGACCTCCGCGTGACCCCATCGGTCTCGATCGTGTTAGGGCCCTAGCGAATCGTCTCAAAGAGGGTACATTGGACCGCGGCGCGTGTTAGCGCGCCGATCTCGGGTACTCTATTCCCCCACGCGGGACCCAGGAACGAGCAACGGCCGCCCCTCCGGGTCGTGTGCCCGGCACCTGCCCCCAACGCACATGGAGGCATCATGAGGCACATCGCGGGTCGTCTGTCGCTGGCTCTTACCGCACTGGCACCGGCCGCGCTCGGCGCGCAGACTGCGCCGGCGGCTCAGGTTAACAACGTCCTCACGGTCTACCGGGAGACGGTGAAGGTTGGGAAGGGAGCGGCGCACGACGCGCACGAGGACGCCTGGGCTCGCGCCGTGGTGGCTGCCAAGGCCCCCGCCCCGATGCTGGCGATGACGGCCATGACCGGCGCGCCGGAAAACTGGTACATGAGCGCCTACCCCACCTGGGCCGATTACGAAAAGGCCAACAAGGCCAACGAGAGCTCCGCCCTCGCCGCCATCCAGAAGCAGTACTCTTCCCTGGAAGGGGAGTACCTGACCGACGGCCGCCTGATGGTGCTCACGTTTCGGGGGGATTTGAGCTACGGTGGGCCGGCCGACCTGCCCGCGAGCCGGTACTTCTCGGTGACGCGGATCTCGGTGCGACCGGGACAAAACGCCGGGTACGAGGAAAACCGCAAGATGGTGAAAGCGGCCCACGAGAGCGCCAAGCTCACCGACAAGTACTCGATGTGGCAGGCGGCATCCGGGGCGCCCGCAGGCACCTATTTCCTTTTTGTCGCCCGGAAGTCCCTCGGTGAAATCGACGAGGGAGCTTCGATCCATGGCGAGGCATACCAGGCGGCGCTGGGTGGGCCGGAGGCCCAGAAGAAGATGACGGCCAATGCCGCCGCCGCGATCATCAGCAGCCAGACGGACAACTTTGCCTTTGCCCCGCAGCAAAGCATCCCGCCGCCGGAGTGGGTGACCGCCGATCCGGCCTTCTGGAAGCACAAGCCGGCGACGAAGAAGACGCCGTAGACCGATCGATCGGAACAATGAGAGCGGCCGCCGAAAGGCGGCCGCTCTGCTATGGGTCCCGGGCCCCATGGGCTCGGGGGCCGGTGGCGATTGGACACCTCGCCCGCCATTCCGTACTTTCGAGCGGAAGGAGATCCCCATTCGCTCTTCATCCCTGGACGGGCTCTGCATCGCCGCCCCTCCTGCGCCATGAGCGGCTCGAGCGGAGGGCTGACCGCCTCCCTCGCCCACCGATACGCGATCGAGCGCGTGGTCGGCCGGGGTGGGATGGCCACGGTCTACCTCGCCCAGGATCTCAAGCACCGCCGCCAGGTGGCCGTGAAGGTGCTCCACCCGGATCTCGCCGAGGCGATCGGCCACGAGCGGTTCCTGCAGGAGATCGAGGTCGTCGCCAGGCTGCGGCATCCCCACATCCTCCCCCTGCACGATTCCGGCGACGCGGACGGCACGCTCTACTACGTCATGCCCTTTGTCGAGGGCGAATCGCTTCGCGACCGGCTGACCCGGGAGAAGCAGCT
Source organism: Gemmatimonadales bacterium (assembly GCA_045403135.1). Lineage (GTDB taxonomy): Bacteria > Gemmatimonadota > Gemmatimonadetes > Gemmatimonadales > GWC2-71-9 > JABFSM01. The sequence continues at coordinate 13,943 of JAXIPC010000256.1, forward strand.
CCCCGTCGACGTCGCGCTGCACATCGCCGGCGAAGTGGCCGGTGCGCTGTCGTATGCGCATACCCACGGCGTCATCCACCGCGACATCAAGCCGGCCAACATCATGCTGGAGTCGAACCACGCCGTGGTCACCGACTTCGGCATTGCGCTGGCAGCCCACTCGGCCGCGCGGGCCGAACGTCTGACCGGCAGCGGCCTGTCCCCCGGCACGCCGGAATACATGAGCCCCGAGCAGGCGGCCGGGGAGCACGAAATCGATGCACGCAGCGACATCTATTCTCTCGGATGCGTGTTGTACGAGATGCTCGCGGGCGAGCCGCCATTTACCGGCGTGAGTCCGCAGGCGGTGTTGCTCCGGAAGCTCGGCGAGCCGGCGCGGAGCCTCAGGGTGGTGCGGCCGTCCGTGCCCGGGGCGCTCGAGCAGGTGATTCTGAAAGCACTGTCCACCCTGGCGGCCGACCGCCATCGGACTGCCGGCGAATTCGCCGAGGCGCTGGAGGCGGCATCCGCCGATGCCGCCGTTATCATGCCCCCGGCCGTCTCCGTCCGTGCCCCCTCGCCGCTCGCCCGGTGGCTCGGCGTCGGGGTCGCAGGACTGGTCGCCGGAACGATCCTGCTACTGCTCGCATGGCTGATCGCAACCGTGATCCGCGTTCTCGTGAACAAGCTGCTCGCGGCGACGAAGCTCGACGAGCAGCTCTCCCGCGAAGCCGGCATGGAGCCCATGAGCAGGACGCTCGCGAACGTGCTCTTCTGGCTCGTGATCGTGCTGTTCATCCCGACCATCCTCTCGGCCTACGAGCTGCACGGTTTGCTCGAGCCGGTACAAGCGATGCTCGCGAAGCTGCTCGCGATGGTGCCCAACATCGTCGGTGCAGCGATCATCGGTTTCGCAGGCTGG
>JAXIPC010000072.1:0-3723 GCA_045403135.1 Gemmatimonadales bacterium
AAGAGCAGCTTGCCGTACACCGAGACGTCGCTCTGCGAGGCGGGACAGAGAAATGCCTTCTTGAGGGTCGGCCGGCTCGGATTCGAGATGTCCCAGACCTGGAAGCCGTTGTAGTTGCCTTGGAACGCCAGGTTGTCCCTGAAGGCCAGGTCGGAGTTGGTGACGCCGGCGAATCCTTCCGTCGCCGGCGAATTCGACACCAGGCGCAGGTTCCAGGCGGCTTCCGCGGCTTCGGTCGCAACCACATTGACCCGCCGAACGCTGTCTCGGCGGGTGGTCCCGGCACGGAGCCCGATGCGCGGGTCGGGGCTGGGCGGCGAGGTGGACAGGTTCGCGGCGGGTGCCGGCGCGCCGCCCGGAGACGATGAATACGAGCCGCCGCACGCCGAAGCGACCAGGGCACCGACGGCGAGGAAGAGCCGGGAGAGGGAACGCATGGCGGATTCCGGTGAGGGAAGATGAGAACAACCGTGGAGACGGGAAGGGTGAGGCATCACGGGCTCGCCGAGGTGGAGAGACGCGCGAGCATCTTGCTCATGAAGTCGATTTCGGTGGTCTGATCGGCGTAGATGTCCGAGGCCAGCTTGAAGACCGTGTCGTCCTGGCCACCACCCACCGATCCGAGGAGCTGATCCACCATCGTGATCGCGCCTTCGTGATGCTGGATCATGTAGGTCAGGAACCGCCGGTCGAATTCGGCGCCCCGCGCGCGGTCCAGTTGCGCCAGTTGCTCGACGGTCAGCATCCCGGGCATGAGCTTCGGATGAGCCATCCCCGGCATCATCAGGTGCGCTGGGTCCCCGTCCGGAACCGGCTCCCGGCGGTCCTGGAGCCAGAGCTGCATCAACTCGATCTCGTCGCGCTGGCCCACCACGATCCGCTCGCACAGCAGGCGCACCGCTGGGCCGGCGCCATGGGATACGGCCCATCCGGCCATCAGGACCGCCTGGGCATGGTGGCCGATCATGCCGGACATGAAGTGGACGTCCGCCGCCGTGTGGGGGGGCCGGGCGCCGTCGGCCCTGGCCTGAGTCGCGGGCGTAAGGATGGCCCGATCCGCCGGCCCGGGCTCGACCCCCGGGGCTACCGGCGCCCGCGCGGCACCGCTGCAGGCCGCGAAGGCGACGGCCGCGAACAGACACGTTCGCGGAAACGATCCGTTCATGCCCTGTGTCTCCTGACTGGGGTCTCGGCCACGATAGTATCTGATACGCGTTGGGCTGGAAAGTCGTTCACGCCTGGGCTGCCAACCCCCTGCCCCTTCACGGCACCACGGTGATGAAGGCCGAGTCTCCGAGGGCCGGTGCGCACACGGCCACCACGTAGGTGCTGCCGGTTCCGACACCGGTGACCAGGCCGGTCGAGCTGACGGCCGCCACATTCACGTTCCGGGTCGTCCACGCAACCGCGGCAGAGGTGATCGGATTCCCCAGCTTGTTGAAGGTGGTCGCATCCAGATCGACTTGACCTCCGATCGGGATGGTCGCGGACCCGGGCGAGACCTGCACGGCCGCGCACGGCCGTCCCCCCGGGTTTCCCACGCGGGCCAGGAGATCGCCGGTGGAAGTTGGCGAGGTCATGGGGTCGGGTGTGACACATGCGAACAGGCTACCGCACCAGGCGCGCATAAAACCTCACTGGTCCCTGGTTACCGCCACAACTTATGCCCGCGCGGCAGATTCGCCAGCGAATCGGGGTCCCGCTCACCGACCTCACCGACCTCACTGTCCAACATTATGACGACCAACATTATGCCGCCCCGCGGCCCGGCTGTTGCCTCCTACTGGGTTAGCCTTCGGGAGGAGGCCCTATGCTTATGAATTCCAGGGATGAAGTGGTCGAAACTCGATGCTGGCGCAGCGGGGTGGAGATCATTTCTCGTGTCAATTGGAGCCAGGTGGGTCGTGTCCGTGTCGCCCTTGGGTTGCTGGGTGATGAGCTGAGTCGCGCTCAATTTGGTCACCCGACCCAATGCCCGACCCTAACGCTGCATGGCGGTAAGCGTTTGCCGAGTGCAAAGGCCCGCGCGGCGTAGGATTCGGAGTCACCGCCCCTGTAGCCCTATGTGGGGACGGGAGTTGCAGCACCAGGCACCGGTTGGGTGTGGTGGGTTGAGGTGCAAAATCGCGCCGGAGAGTGCAGCGAATCGTCGGACCGGCCCCCATTCCGGTGTGGGGGCAGGCCAGCAAGCTGTAGCAAATGAGCGGCGCCGGCCCTGCCGGCAAACCATCACGCCGTGGTCATGTCGGCTTCCGTATCACCCAGGTGGTCATACACCGCTGCCCCTGCACCACCGTAGTTTTGATAGGGTCCAGCAGCTCACCACCCAGCTCCCTGGTCCATTCGCTCAGAAGTGGCTCGTCCACCAGATACCGCTCCGTCCCGTCGGGCAGCCGGTGACGCCGTCCGGCGACCCGTCTGACCAGTTGTTCCATCCCGATGGACGAAGCCAGCCGGGCGAAGAATAAGCCGCCCGGCTCGAGCACCCTCCAGGTGCCGCGGAGCATGGCGGCGAACTGGTCGTCGTTCTTGGCAAAGTGAAACACAGCGCTGCTGAGCACGACGTCGGCGATCGAATCCGCGAAGGTCATGCTCTCGATGGGCTCCGCCCGGAAGTTGTCCGCCGGGAGCCTCGGCGCGAGCTCGGCGGCAAGGCGGCGCACCGCCTCGATCGAAATGCGATCCGCGTCCGCGCCAAACACCTCGTAGTCCTCGCGCAGGAAATACCGGAGATTCCTCCCCGACCCGCAGCCTGCGTCAAGGATACGCATCCCCGGAACGATGCGGGCGCGCAGGAGTTGATCGAAGAGATAGATGTCGATCTGGCCGAATTGATCCTGGAGTCCGGACATCAGCCGTGCGGGCTCAAGGCGCGGATCGAATCTGCAAGATTGTGGCGAGCCTGTGCCTCGAGGCGAGCGTATAGCACCGGTGTGGAATAGAGTCGCGGGCGAGCCAGAAACTCCCGCAACAGGGCGACGCGCCGACGACGAAAAAGGAATCCAGGCGCCCAACGGTACTCGACCCGGATCTGCGTTTCATACTCGGCGTAGCGCGCCGCCGGCGCGCCGAGTATGGCCAGGTCGATGTCCGAGAGCAGCGCGGCATCGCCGGGAGGCGGCGTGGCCCGGTGCGTCGTAGACAGGATCAGAGCGGATACCTCCGCGACCATCGTGCCGGCTGCCCCGGCCGCCCGCAGGTCGGCGGCGGCGAGGTCGGCGCTCGCCTGCTCGTTGTCGGACCGGCGCGGTAGATAGATGGCGTCGTGATACCAGATGGCCAGCTCGAGTGCCCCCGGATCGCGGGCGAATGCCCGAAGCTCGTCCAGCCATTCCAGGCACTCGAGAAGGTGCTGGTCGGTGTGGTAGGCACGGTGGGGCTCCCGGTATCGCGCCAGCAAAGCGGCGAAGTCCGCTCCCGGCGGGATCGGCAGGCGAAGTCGTGCCCACAGCGCGCTCCACCGGATCGCCAGGTCCTCGGTGGAACCGGCCGTCACGCGAGAATGATCTCCTCGCTCAGAATCCAGACCTTGGTGGCGAAGTACAGCCTGATCATGGTGGCGTAATCTCCGGCTGCCAGGAGAATCACCAGGGCGTTCTCATCGGTCCCCTTCGTCGGTTTGACCGCCTCCTTGCGCCGCATCCGCCCGCTCAGCTCGGAGAACCAGTGGGGGAGATCGGTGCGCTGGCCGGCAAGCGGTCCAAGGCGGTCGTCAGCACCGGC
>JAXIPC010000126.1:0-8572 GCA_045403135.1 Gemmatimonadales bacterium
CGCGTCCGAAGGCCCAGAAGCGGAGAGTGGCACTGTCCTCCGTGGTGCGGCAAGCTCCGAGCAGGGACGCGAAGACGCTAAGACGCAAAGACGCTACGAAGAGGCGCCTCACGGCGCCGCGTCCAGCCAGCCGCCCCTGAAGCCCGCCCGGCGGAGGCCTTGAATGACGTACGGGCTCTTCCGCATGAACTTCCACACCAGGTCGCTCCGGTAGTTGGCGATCATCGCCAGGATGGGGCCCTGGTCGATGCCGAGATAGTCGGTGTCGAACCAGCCCCTGCCAGGCAGATAGTGCCCGTGCTGTGGGGTCGGCTGGGCCCACTGCCAGGTGGGATTGAATGCGTCGAGGAAACCATACTGCCCGAAGAGACCGTCGCCGTAACGCTCCCGCATGGCGACCAGGGCGCGCCCCACGATTTCCGGCGCGAAGGGCAGCGAGCCGGCCGCCGCGGTGGGCGCCAGGGTGCCGTCGTCGCGCACCTCGTTGAAGGAGGCGCCCCGCGCCGCATAGGTGAAGAACCGCCGGGGCGTCCCGCCCACCGGCAGGGTCACATCCAGCGGACCGTCCGAGGCGGTGAGTCCAAACACGTCCGGCCCGTAGCCGGTCCAGCCGTTCGGGTTGGCCTCGGCATAGCTGCGCTGGGCGTAGGTGGCGCGGCGGGAGTTCTCGAAATAGTCGATGCCCCTGCCCCGCATGTACTCGTCCGTGATAGCGCGGAAATCCACCCAGATCTGCGAGTAGTGATGGCCGAACAGCGGAGCGAAGCCGACGTGGGACTGGCCATAGAAGTCGCCCCATTGATAGGTCGAAGTCCAGGCGCTCCACGCCGCCGCCGAGACGGGATGCGTGGGAGAGCCCAGCGCGAGCACGTAGACCAGCATGGCCTCGTTGAACCCGCGCCAGTCGAGATGATGAAAGCCCGATTCCGGGGTCCACCCCATCGTCACGAGCGGCGGGCGCGGCTGGGCCCAGGTCCAGTCGATGCGGAGGTACAGCGAATCGGTGTAGGCGCGGATGGCCGCCTCGGTGGCGTCGGCGCCGTCGAAGTACTGCTGGCAGAAGAGGGCCCCCGCCAGCAGCAACGCGGTGTCCACGGTGGAGAGCTCGACCGTCTGGAACCGGAAGCCGGTGGCCGGATCGAGGAAATGGTAGAAGAAGCCCATGTGGCCGCCGGTGCCCGAAGACTGGGTGCCCTGCGGCAGCCGGTAGAAGAACCGGAGCGTGGTGAGGGTGCGCTCGGCGGCGGCGCTGCGGGTTACGTAGCCCTGCTCCACCCCGATGGGATACGCGGTGAGGGCGAAGCCGACGGCGGCGATGCTGGAGAAAGAACGGGTGGGCCAGCGATCCGGGGCGAGGCCGGTGGCGGCGTCGGTCTGCTCCCAGAAGAAATTGAAGGTCCTGAGCTGGATGGTATCGAGCAGCGCCTGGATCCGCGGGAGACCTGGAGACGGGGCCGTCGTGGGGACGGAGCCGCCGCAGGCGATGACCAGCGACGCGGCGAGTGCCGCGGGGACGATTCGAATTTGTGGCATACCGAAGAGTAGCGGAGGACGCCGGCGATCCCGGCGCCCCCCGCCTCCGGGGTTTTAGAACCCGACTTCGAGACCGAACTGGATCCGGCGCGGGTCGGAAATGGTGCAGCCGGCCTTGCCGAAGTTCGCGTCATTCACATTTCCAAGATTGTAGCACCCGAGGTTCTGGCTGTTGAGGACGTTGAAGCCGTCGACACTCAACCCGAAGCGGGACCGCCCGAAGGTGAAGTCCTTCTTGAGACGGAGGTCGAGAATCTTGTACGTCGGCACATTGAATCCGGCGGCGGTAAACGGATTGCCGGTGCCGCCGAACCGGTCCCCGGTGTCGAGATTGGTGCCGCTGCCGACCGTGGCTACGCCGCTGAAGAAGAGGTCCAGCAGCGACGGCATCCCGATCACCCAGTTGGCCACCACCCGGTGCCGCTCGTCGTTGCGCGGCCGCTTCGGAAAATCGGTCGCGTTGAATTGACTGAAGTCGTCGTTGAAGCCCTCGGTCTGCCGCTTGGCCAGCGTGTACGCGATGCCGCCGCCCCACCCGAACTTCTCACCCTGACGGTACCCGCGATCGACCTTGAGCGTGCCGGCGTCGTACCAGGTCTTCCCCGTGTTGTCGGCGAAGAGGACGTTGCCGAATCCCGGGATATCGTTGTTCACGAAGCACCCCGGCACCCCGAAGGAGCGCTGCGGACAGGTGAAGTCCTGGTCGGCCCAATAAAAGGTGAAGGTGTTGTTGCTCCGCACGCCGTTATACGCCAGCTCGAGGGAGAGATCGCCCAGCACCTGGCGAATCCCGGCGCTGAACTGGGTGGACTTGGGTGGCTTGAGATCGTTGGGGAGCAGCTTGATTTCCCGGGTATTGAAGCCGTGCCCGGTGGCGAGAACCTTCACCGCATCCCGATCCAGCAGATACGCGTTCTGCCATTCAGCCTTGCCCGCCTCGGCCGGGCCCCCGGTGGGATAGAACTCGATCCGGTATTGGGGATGCTGCAGCGCGAACTTCTCTTCGGTCGCCAGATCGAACAGGGTCCGGTCGTAGAAGATTCCCACGCTCCCGAACACCGTGGTTCGGTTGTCCTTGGTAATCCCATAGGAGAAGCCGACTCGCGGCTGGATGGCGCCCTTGAAGGAGCTCCGCTGGGTCCCATCGGTGAAATAACGCTCCGGATTGAGCGGACGGAAAAGCAGGCCCCTATACTTGGTCAGCGAATCTACCACGTCCTGAGGGGTGACGTACTTGGTGTTCATCGCGGCGGATTCGAAATCCCAGCGTGCCCCGAGATACAGGGTCAACCGGTCCGAAGGACTCCAGTCGTCCTGCAGGTAGGCGCCCAGCTGGGTGTTCGAGGTCTTGAGATTGGGATCGCCTGCCTGGAATTCGACCCGCTGGGGGAACTCGAAGTTATGGAACCACGGCTCGTAGGCGAAGAGCGGATTCTCGAAATTCTCCTTGATGACGTCGTAATGGCTGAAATCGACGTTGAGGCCGCCCTTGAGCACGTGAGTGCCGCCCATCTGCAAGCCGGAATAGGTCAGGTCATCCCGCAGCGACAGACGCTTCTGGGTGAAGTCCTGGTTGGAGATATTTCCGCCGATGGAGGCGCAACAACCGAAGCCATAAAACCGTTTGACCTGGTCCGGGGTGTTCGCCACTGGGTTGTAGTGATACCGCTGGTACGACAGCAGCGCCTCGTTGAGCCAGGTCCCCTTGAAATAGCTGTGTTTGAGGAGACCGGTGGTCACCGCGTTGTTGAAGCGGGTTGCGGACGTAAACGCGGTGAGCCCGCCGAAGTCGCGGATATCGTGCTCCGCACGGGTGTTGAGACTGAACTCCATTGAGGAATTCGAGCTCATGGCGTAGCTCAGCTTCCCGAAAAAGAGCGACGAGCGGAAGGGAGAGCCGAAATCGCCGTTGTATTGGGAAAAATTGACGGTGTCGAGCGCCGGGAAGCCGGCATCGGGGATGATGTTGACCCGGCTGGACCGGTTCTGGTAGTTCCCTTCATAGGACCCGAAGACGAACAGCTTGTCGCGGATCAGCGGGCCACCGACGCTCAGACCAACCAGCGACCGGTTGTAGTCGGGCTTCTCGAAGGTGCTGGGATTGGCGTTCTTGCTGGCGACCTGGAAGGTGTCCAGGTCCACCAGGCTCTTGTTCTGGTAGGCGAAGAAACTGTTCCCGGTCCAGACATTGCTGCCCGATTTCGTGGTGGCGGTGATGATGGCGCTGGAGGCTTTCTGGTATTCCGCCTTGTAGTTCTGGGTGATCACCCGGAACTCCTGCACCGCGTTGAGGGCGAAGGGATTGCCGCGGCTGGCGTCTTGGCCGGCGACGCCACCCTTCAAGATGTCGTTCTTGTAGCTGGCGCCGTCGATGAACACGTTGATCTGCTCCGCCCCCTGAGCGCCGGCGCTGATGGTCTTCCGGGTATCGCCGATTCGATCACCGGAAAGCCGCACTCCCGGCGCCAGTACCGCCAGCGCCAGGAAATTCCGGTCTGATTTCGGGAGATTCTCGACCTGGGCCGGGGCCACATTGGTGGCGACCTCGGTGGAACGGGTCTCCACGGCGGGGGCTGCCGATACCGAGATCTCCTCCAGCTGAACCGCCGAAGCCACCAGAGTAAAGTCGAGAGTCAGATCCTGACCGATCGCCACCCGCTCGGTCCGGCCGGCCGGCTTGAACCCGATACTGCGCACTTCGAAGGAGTAGGAGCCCGGGACCAGCCCCGAGAGGGCGAAGAACCCCCTCGCGTTGGTGGTCGCTACCCGGGCAATCCCGGTCGCAAGGTTTCTGGCCCTGACCTCGGCCGCGACGATCGGCGAGCCGTTGTCGCCACGGATATAGCCGCGGATGCTGCCGGTGGTGGTCTGGGCTGCCATCGGCCGCACGGTGGGCAGCATGGCAAACATCAGGACGGCTGCCAGCAGCCGGTACAGTAGCGCCGTGGTATTTCGTTCGATCCTCATACAGCGTCCTCCGTGATGGTGTGCCTGCGGAACGAGCTTCAGGTTCGTCGGGTGCCGCAGGAGCGCCGCACGACGAGCGTCGTCGGAAGCGTCTCACGGCTGAAAGTGCGGTCCGCCGGGCGTTCGAGCGCCGAGAACAGGCGGGCGGCTGCGCGCTCTCCGAGCACGCTGATGTCTACATGAACCGATGTCAAAGCCGGCTCGACGTACCGGGCCATCGGGATGTCGTCGAAGCCGCCGATGGCGATGTCTTCGGGCACCCGGAGCCCGGCATCGCGGAGCGCGAACAACGCCCCGATCGCCATGCCGTCGTTGGCGGCAAAGATCGCCGTCGGTCTCGGCTCGAGCCGGAGCAATGCGCGGGCGCCGGCGTCGCCGGCCGCCTCGCTGAAGTCCCCCGGCATCACCAGCTCGGGGACGAAGGCCAGGCCCGCTGCCTTGAGGGCGGCGCGATATCCCCGCAACCGCTCCGCCGCGTCGAAGTTTCCCTCGGCACCCTGGATGATGGCGATCCGCTGGTGTCCGAGGCCGGCTAAGTGCCGCACCATCGCGTGGGCGCCTTCGTAATTCGCGACGGCCAGGCTGTCGTGGAGCGTGTCGGAAGGGGGGCAGTTCAGCAGGACCACAGGGAATCCGCTGGGAAGAGCCCGCTCCGACAGGTCTCCATTGAAATCGGGCGACATCAGCACCAGCCCGTCGACCCGTCCCCGCATCGACCGGAGCGCCGCTTCGAGGCTGGGGCCGCCGTGCCGAGCACTCGAGAGGAGGCAGTGGTAGCCCGCGCTCTGGGCGGTCTGGTCGATGCCGCGAATGACCTCGGAGAAAAACTCTCCGTACAGGTCGGGGAGCAGAACTCCGATCGTATGGGTCCGGCTGGTGATGAGGCTGCGGGCGCCGCGATGGGGACTGTAGTGCAGCCGATCGGCAGCCGCCTGCACGCCCTCGCGGGTTCCGGGGGCCACGAGATGGCCCTTGTGCAGCGCGCGCGAGGCCGTGGCGATGGAGACCCCCGCGGCGCGTGCGACGTCCCTGATGGTCACCATGCGGTGCCTCGGCAGGATCAGGGGATCAGGGGATAATGGCTCCGAAACGACAGATTGTAAACGTTTACAACGTACTGCAAACGTTTACATTTTGCCAGAATTGGTCAAGACCCCTCTTCGCCCCGGGTCGGCATCACTCCCCCTTGAGCACGGTCTGCGGCTCCACCCGCGCGGCGCGCCGCGCGGGGAGCCAGCAGGCCAGGCAGGCCACCACGGTCACAACGCCGGTCACCTCGAGGAAGGTCCCGGTATCGGTGACGGGAACTCCGTAGAGTTGGCTGGCGAGCACCTTGGCGCCGAGGCGCGCGCCGACCAGCCCCAGTGCGACACCCCCAAGCACCAGCGTCATCCCGTTGGCCATCACCACGCCAAGCACCTTGCGGCCGTCGGCGCCCAGGGCGAGACGGATGGCGATTTCCCGGCGCGAGAGGCCGACCACGAAGGCGATCACGCCGTACACACCGATCGCCGAGAGCACCAGTGCCAGAGCGCTGAATACACTCAGGACAAGCGATCCGAAGCGTGGCGCGGCGTTCTGGCTCCGAACCACTTCCTCGAGCGGCAGAGCGAGGTAGATCGGAAGCACCGGATCGATTGTAGCGACTTGAGCCTGAAGCACGGCGGCGGAAAGCACGGCCCCGGTACGAGTCCGGACGGCGATCTCGAGGTCGACGTCGGTGCGCTGGGTGAAGGGGAAATACACATCCAGCCCACCCGCGGGTGCCGCCAGATCACTGGTGAGATCGCGGAATCGGGCCGACGCGGCTATGCCGACGACGGTGATCTCGGGACCGGTCCGGTCTCCGAGATGAAAACGCCGGCCCAGCGGGTCCTGACCGGGCCAGAGCCGGCGGGCCGTGGCGTCGCTCACCACGGCAACGCGCGGTGATTCGCTGAGGTCGGCGGCCGTGAAGCCGCGGCCGGCGAGAATGGGGATGCCAAGCGCCTCGAAGAACCGGGGCGTGACGCCATGACGGAAGTGCCTGACCGGTTCGGCGCCCGGGATGTCGGTCGTCAGCGACGCGGCGTTGCTGAAGCCGCGCAGGGGCAGGTCGGTCGCCACGGTTGCGACGACGACATCCGGCAGCGCGCTGAGCCGATCGACCAGTCGCTCGGCAAAGCTGATCCGCTCCGCCACCGGATACCGATCCCGCGGCAACGAGATCCTCGCGGCCAGAACCCCCTCGGCGTGGAATCCGGGAGGTACCGCGACGCGCCGGCGGAGGTCCTTGAGCATGAGACCGGCCCCAACCAGGAGGATGAGTGCCAGCGCCACCTCTCCGGCGACAAGCAGCTGCTGCATTCCCGGTTTGCGAAGGCGGCGAAGTCCGGACGAAGAGGAGCGAACTCCCTGGCGCAGGGCGTCGCTGAGGTCGCCGCGTCCGCTCCGGAGCGCGGGAGTCAGCCCACAGACCAGTCCGCAGAACAGCGTGATCCCGGCCGAGAATGCCAGGACCCACCCGTCGACACCCACTTGGGCGTAAGCCGGAAGGAGCCCGGCAGGGGCGAGCGGTAGCAGGAGCCGGAGGCACCAGAACGCGAGGATGAGACCGGCAATTCCGCCGAGGCCGGCGAGCACGATGCCTTCCGTCATCAGCTGACGGACCAGCTGAAGGCGGCTCGCGCCGAGGGCAAGACGCAGGGAGATCTCCCGTTCCCGGGAAGTCGCCCGCACGAGCTGGAGGCTCATCACGTTGGCGCACGCGATCAGCAGCACCAGGAGAACGGCCTGGAACAGAGCAGCGAAAAGCGCTTTGGTGCTGCCCAGCGCGTTGTCCTGAAGCGACCGGAGATCGACGCTGCGCTCCCGATTCGTCTCCGGGTATTGCCCGGCGAGCTGCGCGGCCACGGCCGTGAGATCACGCTGCCCGTCGCTCAGCCCGACGCCGTCCCGAAGCCGACCGACCGCCGGAAGCCACCGATTGCCCCGGCTGGTCAGGAGCGATACCGGCGAATCGACCGAGATCATGGCCACTGGAACCCAGACCTCGGCCTGGAACGAAAGCCCGGCGAACCGCTCCGGCATGATCCCCACGACGGTGAGGTCGCGGCCATTCACATTGATGCTCTTGCCGACCATGGCGGGGTCGGAGCCGAAGCGGTTGCGCCAAAACGAGTGACTCACCACGGCGACGGGGTGGGCGTCGGGAAGCGAGTCCTCTTCCGGAGTGAAGGTCCGGCCCCGCGCTGCCCCGACGCCCAGGAGCGGGAAATAGCCCGCGTTGACGCGCTCGGCGACAATGCGTTCCGCTCCGGTTTCGGTTCTGAGGTTGAGGGAGATCTGATCGAACACCGACACGTCCTGCATCGTCCGGTTGAGTACCCGCCAATCGCGGACCTCCGGAATCGATGCTCCGCGAACGCTTCGCTCAGGCCCGGCGACGCCCCACAGAATCACCAGTCGATCCGGCTCCGCGAACGGAAGCGGCCGAAGCAGCGTGGCGTTGAGGACGCTGAACATCGCGGTGGTGGCGCCGATGCCAAGCGCGAGCGTGGCGATGATGACGGCAGAAAGACCCGGGCGGGTCTGCAGAGTCCGGAAGGCCAGGCGCAAGTCGCCAGCAGTCAGAAAAGCCATGTCTCGCCGGTCCCGAAGTGTATGCGCCTCCCAGTGCACCGCGTGTGCCATAGGGGCAAGGGGGTAAACGACCACGCATCATGGAGTTAGGTTCGGGGCGACTTCCGGCGCCATCCCACAGCCGGACAGTGAATCCCAAAAACAGACGGTCGACCAACTTAGATGATGCGGGAGTGCCGCTTGATCCGGAGAGGACGTTCGAACCTGAAGTGCTCGAAGCGTTCCTTGAAACGGTCCATACCACGGAGCTGGAGCTCGAGTGCGCGCCGATGGGCGCGATCCGCCATCTCAAATCCGCGATTCCGGAGCACGAATTCGCGATCCCACTGGCGGTCCCTGGCGCGTTCCACCAGTGCCTGAGAGCGCTCGACGGCAAGCTTCTTCCGAAGCTCCACGCCGCTCTTCCACCCAAAGGACTTGTCGATAGAAAAACGAAGGTGGGGCATGGTCT
>JAXIPC010000226.1:0-3630 GCA_045403135.1 Gemmatimonadales bacterium
CAGAAGATCATGCGGTTCTGCCGCTGGACCGATACCACCGCGCTCCGCGACGCGGACATGGTGCTGGTCGTGGTCAGGAGCTCGGGCTCGACACCACTCGCGTCATTCTATGACTCGCTTAAATGGCTGCTCGACGAGGCCGCCAGCCAACTGAATGAATCGGGCGCCCAGTACCACACCTACCTCTATTCGATCAGGAAGAATCTCTCGCTGGGCGAGGCCAACCACCGCTCCTATGACGCCGAGGACAACACGGGTGATGTCCGGGATATCCGTCTGCCAAGGTACCGGTGCGGATTTGCGTGTGCGTGCTTCTGAAGACGTTAAGACGCTAAGACGGTAAGACGCTAGGAAAGAGCAGGTTCCTAGCGTCTTAGCGTCCTAGCGTCTACTGCCCCCCCACCGGCCGCGCGGGCTCCGCCTTCCCGGCGTCGAGATCGTTCCAGTTGAGAATCGCGTTGAACCCCAGGAAGAAGGTGCCCTGGGTCTGCCAGCGCCAGAAGGGCCGGATGGCGAACATCACCACATGCCCGCGGCCGAGCGGCGCGTCGACCAGCTGCGCCCGTCCGGCCAGCGCCTGCCCGCCGGCGAGCGTGCCGGAGAGCAGCATCTCATCGGCAGACGCCGGGAACGAGAGCACCACGCGGGGACGCTCTCCGGCTGGTGCTTGAGCGCCGAATCCGGCGCCGCCCCCACCTCCCCCACCTCCCCCGCCGCCCCCGCCTCCTCCGCCCCCTCCGCCCGACGCGCCGCCGGCTTGACCCCGGCCAGCTCCCTGGCCGCCAGCGGGTGCAGGCTCCGCGGTGGTCCCATAGGGAGAGAGCCTCAGCCGGTTGGACATCGGCGTGATGATCTGGCCCAGTCCGACATTGGGCGTTCCACCGCCCCCGAAGCCGGCGAATCCTCCCCCGCCGCCAACGCTGAGCACCGGGCTCTGACTGAAATAGATGGGGAGCTGGGTGCCCTCGTAGCCGTACGCCAGCGGACTCTTGGGATCGGTGACCATCCCGCGGAGAATCGTGCCGCGAGCGAAGAGCGAAGCCGGCGCTTCGACCGTGATCCCCGGGGTGAGATTGTACTCCGGGAAGATGGTGGCGGTCGAGCCTTCGGTGATCAGCGTACCGCCCTCGTTCACGAACTTGTAGAGCTCCATCAGTCCCTCGAGCCCCATGCCGCCGCGAATGTCGTCGCTCTGATCCAGCGCGCCAAGGTTGGGCGTGGCGTCGGTCTTCCGGTACGGGAGCGGTGCGCCACTTCCCTTCGGGATGCCGTTGACCTGGCCCTGCGCGCTCCCGCCCACGTGGGGAAAGACGATGACATCGTACTTCATGCGGAGGTTGCCCTCGCGGAGTTTCTGATCCGCGAAGTAGGTGTACGGCACCCCGTAGGTATCGAGCGCGGCGCGGACCCAGCCTTCGTTCTGGGTATTCGCCCAGCTGTGCACGTACCCGATGCGCGGGATGTCCAGATCGTGCGCCTTGACGCTGGGTGCCTGGGCCATGGCCCAGCCCGAGAGGCCCAAGCTGGTGAGCACCGGCTCGATCCTGGCGCGGTCGGCGTTCGCGATGATGAACGCGCCGGCCCGGAAGCGATGTCCGCCCGCCTCGAAGTCCTCCTCCGCCGCCTGCATCTTCAGGTCGGGCAGCTTGTACCGGAACGACACGACGTTGGCGTCGCTGGTGTGCTCGACCACGACGACGCCGCCCGTGCCGCTGAGACCGCCTGGCGCCCGTACATAGCCGAGCACCGGTGCGAGCTTCTGGTCCAGCACGCTCTTGTCACCCACCGGGGTAATCACCAGGTTGCGCATCAGCGGGAAGGTCCAGCCGGTGTCGTCGTAGGGCGACGGGTTCTGCGGCGGGTAATTCTGCAGGGAGAAATACATGTCGGCCAGGGTACGATAGGGCTGGTCGGCGCGGATCACGTAGTCACCTACCGCCACATTCACGGAACCGGCTTTGAAGGCAACCGGCGCGGTCTGGATCTCGAGCCCCTGGCGCCGGAGCTCATTGACGGCGTCGGCCGCATCGGCCTTGCGTCGCTGGGCGGCCGGGATCACCCATGCATAGGTGGGCCCGTTCTTCCCCTTGTCCACCGAGCGCTTGTTCTTGATCCAGTAGTTCTCCAGGTACAGCTCGCGATTCTTTCCCACGTGACTGAGCGTGAGGAGAATCGCGGACTGCTGAATGTTGGTGTTGTTGCGGGGCCCCCAATTGATGGTGGAAAGCGGTGGGTTAGGCCGGAACCACTCTCGGCTGGTGGTCGTGGCGCCCGCATTCACCACCCGATTCTCCGGACCGTAGCCCATCACCTCGTAGAAGCGCCCGATCGCGTTGTGGGAGTGGGCGATGAAGAACATGTAGTTGGGCACCCAACCGTCGTAGAACCCATAGGTCCACACGCCCGGCACGCCCCGCTTGGTCATCTCCATCACGTCGTTCTGCGCCAGCATCCACCACTCGTTGATCGTGATGGCGTCGAGCTGCTCGTTGTAGGGCCCGGTCCCGGTCGAGGCATAGAGATAGGTCGAGGCCTCGTGGAGGTCGTGGAGGATCGTCGGCTTCCACTCCAGGACGGTGCGGGTCACCGCGCGGGTGAGCTCCAGATACTGACCCATACCGTCGCGGTTGTTATCGTGCGCCACATACTTGCCCCAATACATGAGGGGCAGGCGGGCGTCGCCCTGGGCGCGCTTCTTGTTGAAGTAGTAGGTGTCCACCTGCTTCTCCCGGCCGTCCACCTCGAGCACGGGGGTGATGAAGGTGATCACGTTGTCGCGAATAGCCTGGATGAACGGAGTTTCCTGCACGGCGAGGCGGTAGGCCAGCTCCATCAGCATCTCCGGACCGCCGTTTTCCGGGGAGTGCATCCCGCTGGTGATGTAGTAGATCGGCTTGGCGGTCTTGATGAGCTGCCGCGCCTGCTCCTCCGAGGTCTTCCGGGGGTCGGTGAGCGCGCTGAGCATGCCCTTGTAGCGCTCCAGCTGGCTGATCGTCGCTTCGTTGGCCACGGCCAGCAGGACGATGTCGCGACCCTCTTCAGTCTTCCCGATCTTCCAGGTGGTGATCCGGGGCGAGGCCTTGTCGAGTGCTTCGAAGTAGCGCTGGATGTCCTTCGCGTAGGTCAGCTCGCCCGGTGTTCCGACAATCCGCCCGAGGAACTTGAGGGGTGTGGGGACGGTGGACGAGGCGGGCAGGTGATCCACCAGCTCGGTGCTAATCCGCGCATCCTGGAGGTACTCCTTGATCTTGGCGGTATACTCCTTGTCGACCGCCTGTCCGGAGCCCTGGGACCATGCCGACGGGGCCGCCAATACCGAGACGGCCGCGGCCGAAAGGGTCCATACCAAACGGCGGATCAATGCCTTGGACTCCGGCATCACTGCCTCCTTACTGTTTTGTTGGGAAAGTGCCGGCGGGCCGGCTGTGCCGCTCAATGAATACGCGAAGAACCCTGGAACCGTTAGCCCCGGCCATGATCAGAACCCACGGATTGACCCACATCGCCATTGGCGTCCGGGACCTCGACCGGTCCGCCCGCTTCTACGCCGAGGTCTTTGGCGCGGTCGAAGTGTATGGCGATACGGCATTCCGCCAGCTGCAGACGCCGGGCAGCCGGGACGTGATCGTG
>JAXIPC010000104.1:0-11062 GCA_045403135.1 Gemmatimonadales bacterium
CCAGCAACCTCTGGTCGCTCACGCCCGGATCGGCCCCCAAGCAGCTCACTACCGGCACCCACCTTCTCACCGGCGTGAACATCGCGAAGACCGGAATCGCGTTCGGGGTACGCTCCAACTCCAACCTGCCGCCGGACATCGTCCGGCTCGACCTCAAGAAGCCGACCACGCTGACCCAGCTCACCGAGGTCAACGCCGATCTCCTCGCCGGTACCCGGGTCGGAGACGTCGAGGAGGTCTGGTACACCTCGAGCGGCGGAGCCCGGGTGCAGGGGTGGATCGTGAAGCCTCCGTCGTTCGATCCTGCGAAGAAATACCCGCTGATCATGGAGATCCACGGCGGTCCCCATGGGAATTACAACGTCGGATTCAACTTCTCCTTCCAGAACTTCGCCGCCAACGGATTCGTGGTGCTGTATACCAATCCGCGGGGGAGCACCGGATATGGGAGCGCGTTCGGCAACGCCATCATGCACGCCTATCCGAGTGTGGATTACGACGACCTGATGGCCGGCGTAGATACCGTCATCGGTCGGGGCTACGTGGACACCAAGCGCATGTATGTGGGTGGCTGCTCCGGCGGGGGGGTGCTCTCGAGCTGGGTGATCGGCCATACCGACCGGTTCGCGGCGGCGGCGGTGCGTTGCCCGGTGATCGACTGGCTGAGCTTCGCGGGGCAGACCGATATCCCGATGTTCACCTACAACTTCTTCGAGAAGCCGTTCTGGGAAGATCCGACGTCCTGGCTCAAGCAGTCGAGCCTGATGTATGTCGGAAACGTCAAGACGCCGACGATGCTGATGACCGGCGTGCTCGATCAGCGCACCCCGATGCCGCAGACCGAGGAGTACTACTCCGCGCTTAAGGTGCGGGGCATTCCGGCGGTGCTGCTGCGCTTCGAGGGCGAGTGGCACGGCACAGGCTCGAAGCCTTCCAACTTCATGCGGACGCAGCTGTACATGATGAGCTGGTACAAGAAGTGGGGTGGCGAGGCGGGGGCGGCGGTTGGCGGGATACCCGAGTAGCGGGGTCAGGGGTCAGGGGTCAGGTGCCAGGGGAGAGAACGCGGGAATGTACGACTCACCGCGCCCCCCTGACCCCTGACCTCTGACCCCTGCCCCCTGATCACGGCTTCTTGTATCGCTGCAAATACTGCAGGTCATCATCGTCGGTACGGACCACGTAGATGGTTCCCTTCCCGAAGCCGACCACTCTGCTGTTCGGGTTCAGCGACACCTTCTTGACCAGCGCGCCGGTGCGGTCGAACACGTCGTAGGTGGGAATCTTGTCGGAGGCGGGACGAGTACGCAGCACCCACGCCTCGCCGTCGGGCGCCACGACGACCGCAGCCTGGTTGGCGCCATCGAACGGTGGCTTGGTCTCAGCGAACTCGGGCGGCGGGGGCGTGAAATTGGCCGGAGCGCCTCCACCCCCCCCTCCTCCTCCTCCTCCTCCTCCTCCTCCGATTCTGACAACGGTGCCCGGATTCCTCCGCTGCTGGTCGATAATGTCCTTCTTGTCCTGCTCGGTCACCTTGATCGGCGTATAGGGAATCGCCGGCCCGCTGACCGGAGCGCCTCGTCCCATCCAGACGACCCGGTACGGATTCGGAATCACCCGTGCGACTCGGCCATCACCAGTGACCCCCCAGGTTTCCTGGGGCGAGAACCGGATGTTGTTCCCGATGCGCATGGTGAAATTGCCGCCGCTTTGAGTGCGCGCGGCGGAGTTGGGCGGAAGTGCGACGTACCCGACCGTGTCGAACGTCGGCTTGACTCGATCCCATCGCATGATCGGCACCGAGTCCAGGGATCCTCCCGTAGCGTTGAATGGCAAGCCGCTGAAGTAGAGCCGGCCTAGGTCGTCGAATCCCCGGGCATTGTTGAGACCGCGGATGATTTGCCGAGAGTCGTCGTTGGTGGTGGCCGGTGGCCTGGGCCATTCGAGAAAACCGCCGACCTTGCCGTCTGCCCCGACGATCAGGAATCTCCGATTGGGGAGGTCCTGAACTAGCGTGCTTCCGTCGGGAAGCGGAATCAGGTAATTGGGAAGCGCGTACTCCCCCGGGCCATTGCCCTCACGGCCGATTTTCACCATCGAGCCACCGGCCATGTCCACCAGATTCACGACCTTGTCCTGCTGGTCCGCCACGAGGACCTTCCCTGAGATCATCTCCCGGATCGAGCTGATGCGGGTAAACGACTCCGCAAACTCCACATCGGGCTTGCCCAGCGCCACCTTGGTCTGGGCGGGCGCTGCAGGAACACCGGCCAGGGACGCCAGAGTGCCGGCGAGTACTGGAACAATTGTCTGCCGCACGACGAACTCCGCGAATGGGGGTTGATGGGTCCGGATAAGAGGATGCTTCGAGGGTTGGGATCGTCGCGGCTGGGGCTTTGGGCCTAGGCGCCTTGCTGCTGTAACCGATCACGAGGACGGGCCGCGCCAGGCGGCTACCTCGTCGTCCAGCATCGGTGCACTCCCAGTCGGTTTGGACTGCGCTGACGGCCCGATTGGTTTTCACCGACAAGGAGGCACCCGATACTTGGTTTTCTACAGCGGCTGGTACATTATGTCACGTAGCACTGGTAGTCACATATCGAGATTTCGTCACTGCAGTACCATGTCTCTAAGAAGCAGGTGACTACATAGCCGTTTTCGGTCCAAAACGTAAAGACGTCATCACAAACGACGGGGCACTCGAACGCCTTCGTCTCTGCGCTCAGTTCGGCCGGCCGAAATAGAGCGCTAGCCCCCATAGTAATCACTGTCAGCGCCAGCAATTGGATCTTCCGCGTTGGTGACATAGCAGGCCCCCTTTGATTGTTGACCATCTTGACACGAATGAGAGCGACATTACTTCGAAAGAATGCTTTGAATCAGAACGCGAAGGTCTTCCTCCGGAATCGCTCCGGTGAGCAACTTCTGATTCAATAGCAGTGCAGGCGTACCGCGTAGTCTTAGTTGCCTTGCCGCATCCATGTCGGACTTGACCACCCTCGACGTGGTGCTGTCACGAAGACACTGCGTGAACGCCGGGATGTTTGCCACGCCGGAAGCTGCTGCGAAAGCCTCCCACGTCCTGATCCCGATACTGTCTTGGCGTTCGAACAGGCCCTGGTGGAATTGTTCGAACCGTCCCTGTATTCGCGCGCACTCAGACGCTAACGCAGCCCGGTATGCGAACTGATGCGACTCAATAGGCAGATGGCGATGTACCACTGAAATCTGCGTTGGATAGCTCGATTGCAGTGCTGCAATCGTCTTAGAGAAAGCGGCACAGGCCCGGCACTGATAGTCATTGAACACGACGAAACTGACTCGAGCTTCCCGGGTGCCTACCCTCCGAATGGGGTCGACGTACTTCGCCCAATCGTCGATTATCCTTTCCTCATCGGCCGCCCGAGCGGTTTGCCTTCCGACCGGCCTGAACTCGCGGCGAATCAGCAACCCTGTGATTGCCAGGGCACACAATACGAGGACCCACGTTGCGAGTCGGTCTATCCGGTTCGAGGGCATTGTCCCTGACAAGGAAGTACGTGATAGGGCAGGCTATTCGATCCTCGCCCGCCAGTGTCCGAGCTTTGTGAAGTGACGTGTCGCTCCGGAAGACAAACGCGTTGGTTCGCTACTCCCCTTGAACTCTCCTATTCGACAACTTCCGACGCATGATGCGCCATGTCAAGAATCGAGGTAAGCCGACCTAGAAGATCTTGTAGGTTCGGCAAAGGTTCGGTTGAACGATCCGTAGTGGTTCTACCAGAATCACTGAGCCGCCAGAGGAGGTGCGCCACCGCGCTGGGGTGTCGCGGCGACGGGCTATCTTGGCCCGATGCCTCCTATCGACTTGACCCGGATTCCTCCCCGCCCCGTCACCCGGTTTGCGCCGAGCCCCAGCGGGTACCTGCACTTGGGCCACGTCGCCAACGCAATCTGGTGTTGGGGCATCGCCCAGGCCACCGGCGGCCGGGTCCTGCTCCGGATCGAAGACCACGACCGAGGCCGCTGCCGGCCGGAGTTTGAACGCGCCATCGTCGAGGATCTGGAATGGCTGGGACTGGTGCCCCGTGGGGCACGATGGGTGCGGCAGAGCGACCAGGACCGCGCCTACGGCCGCGCCGTCATCCATCTGGGAAGGCAATCGCCGGTCTACGCCTGCCGCTGCTCCAGGGCCGACATCGCCCGTCGGCTCCGAGCCGACGGCCTGGAAGAGTGGGATGAGCTCCGCTACCCCGGCACCTGTCGCGCTCTCGCGCTCGCACCCACCGACGGCGCCGGCATTCGCGTCACCTTGGGCCCTGAGACGGTGTCGTTCGACGACCTTCGGCTGGGGTCCCAGCGCCAGACTCCCGCGGAGCAATGCGGCGACGTCCTGCTGCGCGATGCCATGGGCAACTGGACCTATCAGCTCTGCGTGTCGGTGGACGACACCCGCCAAGGGGTGAGCCTAGTGATCCGCGGCGAGGACCTGCTGGCCTCCACCGGGCGCCAGATCATGCTGGCCCAACGGCTGGGTCGGAAGGAGCCGGCGCTCTTCCTCCATCACCCGCTGCTGCGGAACCCGAGCGGCGCGAAGCTCAGCAAGCAGGACGGCGCCACCGCGATCCGGGAGCTCCGCGAAGCCGGCACGAGCGCCGAGGCCGTCCTGGGCGAGGCGGCCTACCGGACCGGACTCCTCCCCGGGCCTTTCCCGATCGCCGCCGGCCGGCTCGGCTCCCTGTTCCGGTAGGTCACGCTGAGCATAGCGAAGCGGCGGAGCTGCGCGTAGATCAGCCCCCTTCGGTCGCTCCGCTCCCTCAGGGTGACATCCTCACGGCTTCCTCCAGGCGCCCCATCCTTCTCACCTCCGGCCATCTCGCCGCCACGATCCCCACCACCGCTACCGTCGCCACGCCGCCCGCTACGACCGACGCAACCGGCCCCACCAGCGCCGCCAGGGCGCCCGATTCGAATTCGCCCAGCTGATTGGAGGTCCCGATGAAGAGCGAGTTCACCGCCGACACCCGGCCGCGGAGGTGGTTTGGCGTGCCGAGCTGCGCCAGGGTATGCCGGATGACCACGCTGACGCTGTCGGCCGACCCGGCCACGCCCAGCGCGGCGAGCGAGAGGAGGTAGTTCTTCGAGAGCCCGAACGCGATCGTGGCCAGGCCGAACACCACGACTGCCTTGACCAGAACCGGCCCGGCCCGCTGGAGCGGCGGGAGGTGCGCCATCACCAGCGCCGTCGCTACCGCGCCGATCGCTTCCGCCGCCAGCAGCCCGCCCAGCCCCGCTGGCCCGACGTACAGGATGTCCTTGGCGTAGATCGGCAACAGCGCCACGGCGCCGCCGAACAGGACCGCGAACAGATCCAGCGTGATCGCCGCGAGCAGGATTCGGGTCCGGAGAACGTAGCGCGCCCCCTCCAGCAGCGAATCGAGCGTCGCGCTGCCGGCATGCTGCCTCTCCCCGTAGACCGTCACACCGGCGAGCAGCGCCACGAAGCTCAGCTCGAGCGCCGCATGGGTGAGATACACCAGCATGGGGGAGTGGGTGGCCGCGAGGAGCGCACCGCCGGCGGCGGGGCCCACCATGGAAGCCATGTTCCATCCGCCGCTGTTCCACGCCACCGCATTCTGAAAGGCATCCAGCCGCACGATATCCGGCATCAGGGCGCTCTTGGCCGGCCCGAGTAGCGCGCGCGCGGTGCCGCTCAGAAACAGGAAGGCGTACACCAGCGGCACCGGACCGTTCATCTGGGACACCGCGGCCAGCCCCAGCGCCGCGATCGCGAGGCCGGTCAGCGCTACCATCACGACCTTCCGGCGGTCGTAGCGATCCACCAGGTGCCCGACCGGCAGGAACAGCAGGATCATCGGAATAATCTGGACCAGCCCGACCAGGCCCAGGGCGAGCGCCGAGTGGGTGCGCTCGTAGAGCTCCCAGCCGACCGCCACGCCCTGCATCTGAAACCCGACGGTGGCGATCAGACTGCCGGTGAGATACTTCCGGAATCCCGGCTCCTTGAGCGCGTGGTAGGGGTCGTGCGGCGTGGGGCCGCTCACGGAGTGGCGGGATACAGAGCGCGATAGCTGGCCTGATAGCGGAGGATTCGCCGCACGTAGTCCCGCGTCTCTGGGTACTGGATTCGCTCGATGAAGAGCTCGGGATCGCTCCGCGCGCCCGGACGGGTCGCCCACAGATCGGCCGCGCGGGTGCCGGCGTTGTACGCCGCCAGCGCGTGGGCCAGGTGCGGTGAGCGCCGGAGCGAATTGGCGAGGTGGGCGATTCCGAAGTGAATGTTGATCTCCGGCTGGTTGAGGAGAGCGGCGTCCCACTCCTGGAGCCCGTCGGCCCGCGCAAAGGCTGCCCCCACGCTCGGCACCAACTGCATGAGCCCGCGCGCGTCGGCCGGCGATCGGGCCGCGGGATTGAACTCCGATTCCTGGCGGATCAGAGCCGCGGCGAGCAATGGATCCACCCCCGCCGACTTCGCCTCGTCGAACAGATCGGCGCGCCGCGGAATCGGGAACGCCAGCCGGGTGAGCCCCGGGTCGGTAACCCGCAGGGCCAGCCGGTACGACCGCGCTGTCTGTCCCATCCCGGCAAGCGCTCCCGCGGTGGCGGCGAGCGATGCCGGCGCCGCCTCGGCCTCACGAGCAACCCGCTCGAATTCGAAACGCGCCTCGACCTTGAGTCCCAGCCGCTCGAGCAGAGCCCCGCGTTCCAGGGCGCGGGTCGTTCCCTCTGAGGCCGGCGGGACCGACCCCACCGGCAGCGGCGGCGGCTCGATGCCAAGCCGGTCCCGGGCCGGAAGCGCGTAATACGATTGCGGAAAGCGTTCGAGCACCGCGCGCCAGCGGACCCGCGCGGCGGCAGTGTCCTTGGTCAAGGCTAGTGCGCGCCCGGCCCAGTAGATCGCCGCCGCGGTTTCACTCCGGTCCCCCGGGCGCTCGGCCAGCCGGGTAAGCTCCCTGACCGCTTCTCGAGTCTCCCGCCGGCTCAAGGCGATGATGGCCGCCACCAGCGCCGCCCGGGAGCCATGCACCGTCGTGGGGAACCGCCGGGCCACCTCGAGATAGGCGGTGCGCGCGGCCGTTTCGACTCCCTGATCCGCCAGCAGGTCCGCGGCAAGAAACCCCGCCACTGCGGCGGTGCTGCTGTCGCGAACGGTCCCCCGCGCCACCCGCCGGAGCGCCGCGATCGCGGCGCCGCGGGTGCCGGCGCGGAGCAGGCTCCGCGCCCTTTGATACTGCGCCTGGGTCCGGAGCGCCCCACTCTTGATGGCACCAAATGCGACCATAGCCTCGCGGTCGCGGGAGAGCCGGGCTAGCGCCTGCCCGTAGGCGAACTGGTCCTCGTCGGAGAGCGGGCGCGTTCTCGAAAAACCCTCGACGGCGCGCGCCGGGAGATTGGCCGTGCCGGCCCGCCGCGCCACCGCCAGCTCTTCGGCCGAGGTGAGCGGCGCGAACGAGCGATCCAGTATCCCGATCGCGTCGCGGGCCTCATCCGTCGAGGACCGCGGCGTGAGCAACCCGACGAGAGCGCGCCGGACTGCGGCGCGGCCGGCCGAGTCCGGCGTGCCTGCCAGTCGAAGCCGGGCCGCGGCGAGTGTAGCGCCGAGGGATTCGTAGGCCCGCGCCGCACCCGGCTCGTCTCCGGTACGCTCGCGGGCCAGCGCCTCGGTCCAGGAAATCCGGGCGGTGGCGGCCGGGAGGGACACGTTTCGGTAGAGTTCCGCACGGGCCGCCGAATCGGCCAGCACGCCCGCGCCGCGGAGCAGAAGCCAGTCCGCCACCAGAGGCAGCCGGGCCGCGGCCCGGTTGTAGGCGGTGGCCGCGCTGTCCAGCAGGTGCATTCGATCGTAGGCGCGCGCCAGCGTCACCTGTCGCGCGCCGTCCGCATCGGATCCGGCGTCGCGGAGGGCGGCCTGGGCGTCCGCTACGGCATCCTCTCCTCGTTCCACCCGCGCGCGCGCCAGCAGGGCGCGGCCGGCTCCGTCATCGACCCGGTCGAGCCAGGGCTGGTCGTCCAGCAACCGGACCACCGTGCCCCACCCCTCCCACCCGGCCGCGGCGTTCGCGGCCAGCAGCAGCAGCACGGGGTCCTTCTCGCCGGGCGCGCGCACCAGCCTCATCAGCAGACGGCTGGCCCGGTAGGGCCGGTCCTGCTGCATGGACTTGGCCGCGTCGGCCATGACGGCCGTCGTGTCGAGTCCCGGGTTTCCCTGGGCGGAAAGCGTCGCGCCCTGGGCGAGCGCAGGGAGTCCGGCCAGGCTTGCGCAGGCCAGCAGTCGAACGGATGTTGAGCGGGACCCGAGGAGGGTGGAGGCCGTCACGCAGGTAACTTAGGCGCGTGACGCCTCCGGAAATACGGGGTGCCGTTAGGCGGCCTGCGAGGGACGAACAGACTCCGGGATGCTGGGGAGGGGACGCTCGAGGTACACGGTTCCTTTTTCCGGTCCGAAGACCCCGGGGTCGCTGGGCAGCTTTACACTGCCGACAGGGCGTCCCCGCTCGTCGTAGACTTCCAGCTTTTCGATGGTCTCGTGTCGGGCCAGCATAACGATCTCCCGGTAAGGTCTCAGCTTCACAACATGAGATGCCGCCTTCGGGAAAAGCGTTGCATGCGCCTCCTCCGATTCTGGTTCACCTTCGAGGACCCGGTCCCGCCCCGGACCTATTTCCGCCACGGGGTGGGGCTCATGGCGCTCAAGTACGCCGGGGACGTGGGTCTGGTGTACCTGGCCACCGGCCGGTGGTGGACCCCGCTCGATTACCTGCGTTCCGTCGCCACGCTCCTCAACACCACCTTCGACAATGCGCCGCCCTGGCTGCTCCCCGCGCTGGCGATCTGGACACTTCCTTTCATCTGGATCGGCGTCACGCTGACGCTGCGACGCGCGCTCGATGCTGGCGCGTCGGCGTGGATCACGCTTCTCTACTTCGTTCCGTACGTCAACTACGTCTTCATGCTGACGCTGTCGGTCTTGCCGTCCGCGCCGGCCGACGACAAGGACGCCGCCCAGTCGCGCCCCGGCGACCGCACCCTCCCGGAGGCGCTGCTCTCGATGGGTGCCGGCCTCACCATCGGGTTGCTGATGCTGGGGGTGAGCGTGCTGGCCCGGGGGCTCTACGGGGCGTCGCTGTTTCTCGGCACGCCGTTCCTGATGGGAGTGGTGACGGCCTTTCTGTTCAACCGGACGCACGCCGGCGGTGTGCGAGACACCCTTCAGGTGGTCGCCATGACGCTGGCGCTCACCGCGGGCGTCATCTTCATCCTGGGTCAGGAGGGGGCGATCTGTCTGGTGATGGCGCTGCCGCTCTCCCTCGCCGTGGGCGCGCTGGGCGGACTGCTGGGGCGCCGCATCGCCCTCTCGCAGCCCGGCTCGATGGGATCGGCGGCGCTTTCGGTGATCGCCTTGCCGCTCTCGACGCTGGCCCTGCCCGAGGGTTCGCCGCCGCCGCTCCGCGAAGTGCGGAGCAGCATTGAGATATCAGCGCCGGCCGAGGCGGTGTGGCGAAACGTCATCGCGTTCCCGCCTATCCCGAAGCCGGAAGGGTTCCTGTTCAAGGCAGGCATCGCCTATCCCAAGTCGGCCCGGATCGAGGGCGAAGGCGTCGGTGCGGTCCGCTACTGCGTGTTCTCCACCGGTGCATTCGTCGAGCCGATCACCGTCTGGGAGCCGGGGCGCCGCTTGTCCTTCGGCGTGGTGAAATCTCCCCCGCCGATGCAGGAGTGGTCGATCTACTCGCGGCTCTCTCCTCCCCATCTCGACGGCTACCTGGCCAGCCGCCGGGGCGAGTTCCGCCTGATCCCGTTGCCCGGCGGCCGCACCCGGCTCGAAGGCAGCACCTGGTACCAACTCCGGATCGGGCCCCGGGGATACTGGGCGGTGTTCAGTGATTACCTGATTCAGCGCATCCATCTACGAGTGCTGACGCATATCCAACACGAGGCGGAGGCCGGGCGATGAGCAGGAGTTCTATGTTTCACGCGTTGCACGATGAAACCTCCGAGGAACGCTCGGCGTATAGGTTTCTGCGGTAAGGCTCTTCCCGCTCACCGCTCACTGCTCACCGCTCACCGGCACCGTGCAATGGACACTCTCCTAGCGGACATCAAATACGCGTTGAGATCCCTTAGGGCCGCCCCAGGCGTCTTCACCGTCGCCGCGCTCTCGCTGGCACTTGGCGTTGCGGTGAACGTGACGCTGTTCGCTGGCGTGGACATCCTGCTGCTTCGGCCCCTGGACTATCCCAACACGGAGCGGCTGGTGCAGGTCTGGTCCGACAACAAGGAGCGGGGCTGGGACAAGAACAGCATCACGCTTCCCGATTTCGTCGACTGGCGGAAGGAGAGCACGTCGCTCTCGTTTGCGGCGTATACCGGCGGCAGCTACAACCTCGCCGACGCGGACCGGCCCGAGCGGGTCACCGGCCAGAGGGTCAGCCCCAACTTCTTCAGCCTGATGGGCATCGCCCCGGCGCGGGGGCGTTTCTTCCTCGAGGAGGAGGAGACGCCGGGCCGAGGCCGATCGGTGGTGCTCACCGACCGCTTCTGGAAGAGCCGCTTCGCCGCTGATTCGGGCATCGTCGGGAAGACCATCCGCCTCGACGGCGAGCAGTACACCATCGCCGGATTGCTGCCTGCCGGATTTCGCTTTGGCGGGTGGGTGGACATCTACACTCCCCTCGAGATCCCGGTCGACGCCGATCGCGTGTATCACTCGTACGAAGTGATCGGCTTGCTCAAGCCCGGCGTGTCGCTGGAGCGCGCCAACGTGGAGCTGGGCGGCATCGCCAAGCGGCTCGCTGAGCAATACCCAGCCACCAACCTCGGGGCGGGTGCCTACGCCATCATGCTCCAGGACGAGGTGGTGGAAGAAACGCCGCGCCAGGCCGGGATCATCTGCATGGTTGCGGTGACGTTCGTGCTGCTCATCGCCTGCGCCAACGTGGCCAACCTGCTCCTGTCCCGCGCCGCGGGGCGCAACCGCGAGCGCGCGGTCCGCTCGGCCCTGGGCGCCGCACGCGCGCGGCTGATCCGGCAGATGCTGACCGAGTCGCTGATCCTGGCCATG
>JAXIPC010000031.1:0-4873 GCA_045403135.1 Gemmatimonadales bacterium
CTACGAAGATCCGTTTCTTCCGGTCGAGGCTCCCGGCGGTGACCTCCTCTTCATGGGGAACTACGCCAACATCTACGTGTATTCGCGCCAGCAGAGGAGGGTTCTCGGTTCGACCGAGCGTCCGGTACTGGGTGACATGGCCGTCTCACCCAATGGTCAGCTGGTGGTTCTGAGCGACCCCGGCACGTTTCCCGACGATCCGGGCTCCGGCAAACTTTTCGTGTTCCACCGGTCGATGCAGCTCGTGCGAGTGATCGACCTTACCGCGCTCAGTCTTACCGGCCAGCCGGTGGTCACCAGCCAACTGTCGTTCAGTCCCGATGGCCGCTGGCTGTTCGTGGCGGCAGGGACGGCATCCGTCGGGCCTCTCTACAGTGCCCAACCCGCCCAGGTACTGGTGATCGAAGCCACGACCTTCCAGGTGGTCAGAGCCATCCCACTCTACGATTGGGGGTTTGTGAAGCTGTTCCCGCTGCATTAAGGGGAGTCTGCGCTACGGAATCGAATTCCGCAGCTTCGCGAGCGCGCTGTCCGCCGCATTGAGCCGGATCAGGCCGGAGCGGGGATTGTCGAGATCCAGAACGGCGTAGACGGTTGCGGCAACGAAGGCCGCATAGACCAGCGTATGGAGCCAGCTGCGGCGCTGGCACTTCGCCATGGCATGGCCCGCGAGCAAGCCGCTCATGAGCGCAAGGGATACCAGGAGCGCGAGAATGAGCGCCGGGAGGCTGGTTCGCAGCGCGATGCTCCGCGCGGTCGTCAGATCCATCATCTCGTTCAGGGCGGATAACAGCATCCTGACGGTGTTCTGGGTTGGGTCAGCACGACTGCTGCCCACGGCCCGCGACCAGATGTCCTGTTGGATGCGCTGGGCTCGGGCGAGTTCCTGGTCGGCCGCCGCCAAGTCGGGTAGTCGCCTGTACATGCTGAGTCGCGTGTCCAGGTATTGCCGAAACAAGTGGCGCATGTCCGACTGCTCGTTAGCCGGGAGGAGGTCGAGGCGGAGGTACGCCGTAGCAATCCCGTTGGCTTCCTGGACGATCGGTTGACGCCGCACGTCCAGACGGGAGGTGGCTCCTGCGAAACTGAACCCCAGGAGCAACCCAAACAGCGCGAAGATCGCGGCTTCAATCGCCCCGGTCCCTCGTGAGCCCGGTCAGGATGCTTCGCAGATGTCCGACGACCAACACGGTAGCCGACCTCCAAGCAGGCGACCATCCCGACGAACAGGGCAACGGCCAGCGCGAGAGCCCCTTGTGCCGGACTCACGCCAACTCCTCCTCTCCTCGAGACCCGGTGCGCTTGAGTCGTCCCACAGCGACCAGGAGCAGCACGACCGCTATGAAGCCGAGTAGGACTCCCAGCGCGTTGCTGAGTGCATGCGCATAGCCGAGCGCACCCGCAGGGGTTTTTCCGGTGGGGAGCAGCCAAGCGTGCCAAAGAGAATGATGACGAGGCATATCGCCGCTTTCGTCGGGTTCACCCGAACCTCCTGGAGACTGTTCCGTCCTTCGGCGCCTTCACCAGAGAAATACGTCGGCGCGGCCTGAATCGCTAACCCTTGGTTAAGCCAGCCAGGGGTGTTCGCTTATCTTTCGACATGACCGTTCTCCACGCGACCGTCATCGGCGGCGGCCTGGCCGGCTCGGAAGCCGCGTGGGTCCTGGCCAATCGGGGGGTACACGTCACCCTGCACGAGATGCGACCGGCGGTGCCCACCCCGGCCCATCAGACCGGCACCCTCGCCGAGCTGGTGTGCAGCAACTCCTTCAAATCGGTCGAGACCGCCAACGCCCACGGCCTGCTCAAGGCCGAGCTCAGGATCCTGGGCAGCCTGCTGCTGGAATGCGCCGATCTGGCCCGGGTGCCGGGCGGATCCGCGCTGGTGGTGGACCGCAATGTGTTCTCCGGCGCGGTGGACCAGCGGCTCCGCGCCCATCCCAACATCACGGTTGAAGTAGGCGAGGCCAGCGGGCTCCCCGCGCCCGGCATCGTCGCCACTGGGCCGCTCACCTCCGATGCGCTCGCCGCCGCGATCTCCGCGCGACTGGGCACCTCGGCGCTGGCGTTCTACGACGCGATCGCCCCGATCGTGAGCGACGAGTCGCTGGACCACTCGGTGCTTTACAAGCTCTCCCGCTACGAGAAGGGCGATGGCGACGACTATCTCAACGCCCCGATGTCCCAAGAGGACTATGCCGCCTTCATCGCCGCGCTCTCGGCCGCCGATCAGTTCCACGCCCATGAGTTCGACCAGGTGCCCTACTTCGAGGGGTGCCTGCCAGTCGAGGAAATGGCCCGCCGCGGGCCGGAGACGCTGCGCTTCGGCCCGATGAAGCCGGTGGGGCTGCCTGACCCGCGCTCCGGCACCGAGCCGCATGCAGTGGTGCAGCTGCGCCGAGAGGACAAGGCCGGCCAGATGTGGAACCTGGTGGGCTTCCAGACCCGGCTCCGGATTCCGGAGCAGCAACGGGTGTTCCGGTCGATCCCCGGCTTGTCCGTCGCAGAGTTTCTCCGCTACGGCAGCATCCACCGGAACGCTTACATCAACAGTCCGGCGAGCCTGGGACCGGGGCTCACCACGAGAGAAGGAGAGCCGGTCTTCTTTGCCGGCCAGCTCACCGGGGTCGAGGGGTACACCGAGTCACTGGGGACCGGAATCCTGGCCGGCATCAACCTGCACCGATATCTCACCGGGAAGCCGATCGCCACTCCGCCGCCCACGACGATGCTGGGCGCGCTGCTCCGCTACCTCCGTGATGCGGATCCGAAGCATTTCCAGCCGATGAACGCGAACTTCGGGCTGGTCGAGCCGCTGGCAGTGCCGGTCAAGAAGGCGGAGAAGCGGGAGGCGCTGGTGGCGCGGGCCCTCACCGAGTTCCGCGAATGGGTAGGAACGCTATGAAGGCGGATAGGCGGACAGGCGGAAAGGCGGTCGACCAACCGCCCGTCTGGCAATCCTCCCATCCGCCTATCCGCCCATCCGCCCATCCGCCCGACCGCCTCGTCGACGAGTTCCTCACCCACCTGGAAAAGGAACGCGACCAATCGCCCCACACGGTCAAGGCGTATCGCCGAGATCTGGAGTCGTTCGTGGAATTCGCCGGGCGGCACTATGGCGGCCAGTGGACCTGGGCCACGGTGGACCGGCTCGGCATCCGCGGCTTCATGGGGGAGCAGGAACGCAAGGGCCTCTCCCGCCGCTCGGCGGCGCGCTCCCTGTCCGCGCTCCGCTCGTTCTACCGCTACCTGCAGGTGCACCGCGGCATGTCGAACGGGGTCGCCCGCGCGGCCAAGAGCCCCAAGGTGGACAAGCGGCTGCCCACCTACCTGATGCGGAATGAAATGGATGCGCTGTTCGCGCTGGCGGAGGAGCGCGCCGCCGGCGACGAGTTCACCGGGCTCCGTGATCTGGCGATGCTGGAGCTGTTCTACTCCAGCGGCCTCCGCCTGTCCGAGCTGGCGGGCATCGACCTTCGGGTGCTCGATCTGCTCAGCGACCAGGTCAAGGTGCGCGGCAAGGGCCGGAAGGAGCGGATCGTCCCGATCGGCCAGAAGGCGGTCCAGGCGCTGCGGCGTTATCTTCTCGCCCGCGAGGGAGTGGCGCGACGCCCCGCCGCGGACAAGCAGGCGGTGTTCCTGAACCGAAGCGGCAGGCGGCTCGGCGTCACCACGATTCAGCGGCGGATGCACCGGCTGTTCGACGGCATCGCCGCGAGCGGCCAGCGGGTCCACTCGCTCCGGCACACCTTCGCCACGCATCTGATGGACGCCGGCGCGGACTTGCGGGCGGTGCAGGAGCTGCTGGGCCACGCGTCGCTCAGCACCACGCAGATCTACACCCATACCAGCGTGGAGCGGCTCAAGCAGGTCTATAGACAAGCCCATCCGCGAGGTGGGTGATCCGGGGATCAGGGGATCAGGGGCAGCATGAGCGGATTTCATGGGACAACCATTCTCGTCGTGCGGAAGGCCGGCCGAGTCGCGCTGGGCGGCGATGGTCAGGTCAGCATCGGCGACACGATCGTCAAATCGACGGCCAACAAGGTGCGCTCGCTCAAGGGCGGCAAGGTGCTGGCCGGCTTTGCCGGCTCGGTTGCCGACGCGCTCAATCTGTTCGAGCGCTTCGAGGAGAAGCTGGACCGCTATCCCGGCAATCTTCCCCGCGCGGCGGTCGAGCTGGCC
Source organism: Gemmatimonadales bacterium (assembly GCA_045403135.1). Classification (GTDB taxonomy): domain Bacteria; phylum Gemmatimonadota; class Gemmatimonadetes; order Gemmatimonadales; family GWC2-71-9; genus JABFSM01. Next base: position 4,186 of record JAXIPC010000031.1, read on the forward strand.
AAGGACTGGCGGAGCGACCGGGTGCTCCGGCGGCTGGAGGCGCTGCTGGTGGTGGCCGACCTGGAGCACAGCTTCCTGCTCTCCGGCTCCGGCGAGCTGATCGAGGGGGACGATGGCCTCCTCGCGGTGGGTTCGGGGGGCAATTACGCGCTCGCCGCGGCGCGGGCGCTGCTGCCTGACGCGGCGATATCCGCGCGGGAGATGGTGGAGCGGTCGCTGGGCATCGCGGCGGAGATTTGTGTCTTTACCAATCGCAATCTCACCATCCTCGAGCTATGAGGGAGATCGCCACGGGCCCTTCGGGCCTTCGCGATGACACCATAGCGACATTGCGAGGCGCCGACGGCGCCGAAGCGGTCCCCCCTCCTCCTCCACTCCCGTGGCTGGAGGAAATGCCGCCCCGGCAGATCGTGGCGGAGCTTGACCGCTACATCGTGGGACAGGAGGCCGCCAAGCGGGCCATCGCCATCGCGGTCCGCAACCGGTGGCGGCGGGGTCAGGCCCCCGACAACATTCGGGATGAGATCACCCCTTCGAACATCATTCTGATCGGTCCCACCGGGGTCGGAAAGACCGAGATCGCTCGGCGGCTGGCCCGATTGGCGGGGGCGCCGTTCATCAAGGTCGAGGCCTCGAAGTTCACCGAGGTCGGGTACGTCGGTCGCGACGTCGAGTCGATGGTTCGCGA
>JAXIPC010000194.1:0-26884 GCA_045403135.1 Gemmatimonadales bacterium
CTTGCCGGCGTGATCGTCACGGTGGCGGGGGCGCCGGACCGCGCGGTCACCGATTCCCTCGGTACCTTCGCGCTGTCGGTACCGGTGAGCGGACCCCGGATAGTAACGCTCTCCCATGCACTGCTCGACCTCGTGCCGGAGCGGACCACCCGCACCGTCGACCTGGTTCCAGGCCTGCCGGCGCACATCACCACGGGGACGCCGGGACCAGCCGCGGTGGCCCAGCGGATGTGCCGGGGTGAAACCGGCGCGGCCGGTCTGGTGGGCCTCGTCGCGCGGCAACCGGGTCGGCCGCTCGCGGACATCTCCGTCGAGGCGGCCTGGTTTTCGGTGCAGGGGAGTGCCGGAGTACGGCGGCAGACCGAGACCACCAGGAGCGACGAGCGCGGGGTGTGGGCGTTCTGCGATCTGCCCGGGGGCGTGCCGGTGACGGTGCGCCAACTCGATGGAGAGCAGGAAGTCGCAGCCGCGAACGAGACGGTCGGCCCGCTCCGATTCAGCTGGGTGGTGTTGAGTGACACGGTGGCCGCCGCGCCGGCCTTTTCCCTGCCGGGACTCGTCGTCGGCGCGTCCCCGAACCCAGCAGCCGGCGAGCCGACCTTGGAGCCGACTCATGCGCGGAGGAATCGGACCGGTGCGCCACCTTCCGCGCTCATTACCCGGGAGGAGATGCAGAAAACCAAATCCAGCCGCCTGATGACGGTGCTGATGAGCCACGGAATCCGCATTCGCGTGGACCCGCTCGGTCGGAACATCCTGCTCTGTCCCCGCAACGCCGGCCGGCCGGCAATCTACATCGACGGCCAGATGGTGGATCGCGGCGAGTCCTTCACCCACGAAATGGCCCCGGACGCGGTCTATCGGCCTCCATCCCCGGACAACACGGCCGCGGTCTTCGATGTGGAGAGCTACCCGCTGGAGCGGATCGAGGCGATCGAGATCTACGCCTCCCCCTCCCAGCAGCCGACCGGGTTCAATCAGAGCGGCGCCCTGTGCACGGTGCTGGTCTGGACCCGGCGATAGCTAAGGCAACGTGACGAAGGCCGACAGAAAGCCGCGCGCCGAGCCGGTGTCGAGCCGGTAGCTCCAGGCGGTGGCCCGGCAGGGTATGTCGCCCCAGGACGTGATGGACACGATCGTGTTCGTCCCCGGCAGGAACTTGGGCGAGCCGGAGTCTCCGTAGCACTCCCCGCTCTCACCCGTGGCGGTGGTATTCACCAGCAGGAGCAACTGGAAACGGGTCAGGGCCTGGAACGGCGCTGTGCCGGTGTTGCGCCTGCCGTCCCAGGGAAACGCGAGGGGACCTTTGGCAGTCGCGGAGACCCCGTACCCGACTTGAACCAGACTGGTTCCGCGCAATTGCTGCGCGGCAAGCAGAGTGGCGAGCAGCCCCTGGCCCGGGAGCAGCACCGGAGTAATAGCCGCCGTGGAGCCGGAGGGCAGTTGCAGGACCGCCAGGTCATGGATATCGGCGCCGAGCGCGGCCTTGAAGTTCGGATCGGCGACGGCCGAGCTCACCTTGATGAGCGAGGTGAGATTAGTGGGATTGTCGAGCAAGTCCGAATCGAAAGTCACCCAGAACTCGGCCCCGGGCCGGAACGGGACCACACAGTGTCCGGCGGTCAGGAACACGGTGGGGGCGATGAGCGCACCGGAGCAGACCAGATCGGTCCCGTCGATACCGTCCCCGCTCCAATCGTAGAGCATCGCGCCGACAGCAGGGTGGCCGCTGCCGTCCCAAACGGCGTTGACCAGAAAGGACGGGCCGGCGACGTCGGCCGGCGGGGTCGGTGTATCTGCGCAGGCAGCCACGAGGATCGCGCCCAGCGCCAAAGCGGGTGCGAAATGGCGAGTCGTGGTCCCGAGCGTGGAGCGGAGCATGAGTCCTCCCGGAATGCTGTAGTCAGAGGGTGCTGAGAAACCTGAGCAACGCCGTGCGGTCGGACGCCGAGAGCGCTCGAAATGCATCGCGGGAGCGCGCCGCTTCACCGCCATGCAGATTCACAGCCTCCTCGATCGAGCCGGCGCGGCCATCGTGCAGGTACCGTCGAGCGAGTCGGAGCGCCATCAGGGGTTCGGTCCGAAACTCCGAGGGGGTAGCAACCAGACCCTGGCAGATGTCTGCCAGCTCGGGACCCATGTCGTGCAGCAGGAGATCGGTGTACGGTGCAAACTCGCGATTCGCGAGTGCCTTGATCGGGTGATCGCCGGTCCGGAGGCTGGGCAGGTGGCACTTGGCACATCCGATGTTGGAGAACGTCCGCTGCCCCCGTCTCCCGGTACCGTCCAGATCATTCGGCTGAGCCGGTGCCAGGCTGCGAACGTAAGCGTTCATCAGCGCGACGAGTTCCGCGCTGACCTCGGGCTCGGGCGAGGGATCCACACCGGCTGGTATCGGCTGACCACCAACCGTGCCCTCGATGAGAATGTTCGGGACCGTCAGACCCTGCTCGACATGGAACGCCCCTTCACTGAACTCGGCCAACGTAGGGGTGAGGGCTTTCCGTCCGAACCTGCCGACCCGGCCGTCGAAGAACCGGTTCACTCGTCCCGAAATGCTATCACCGTTGGCATCTTCGGGATCGGCGAGAGCGAGGATCGCAGACTCCGGTACGGCGTCGAGCAGTCCGAATCCGAACAGGTCCGGGGTCGATCGCTTTCCCCTGGCGGCCTCGGTCGGTATCGGCTCTTCATCGATCCCCAAGGCGGCCTTGAGGGCCGGGGTAACCGAGAGCTGGAAGACCGGCCCGCCCCGGTCGGCCAGCGGGTCGCAGAAGCCGTTGGGACGTAGCACGCTGGCGTTCACCTGGGTAAACACCCCGTTACCCCCCGACACCGGCTGGTTGTGGCAGCTTGCGCAGCTCACGCCGTTGAAGAGCGGGCCCAATCCCGTTTTCGGCGTGAAGGCCTGGGCAAAAACCGCGCTGCCCTTCTTGAATCCATCGCGCTGGTCGCCGGTGAGACCGTCGAGCGGGTTGCCCGCGGCCCGCCCCCCATAACAGCCGATTGTTCCGACCAGGCCCGCGAGCAGAGTGATGGCACCGACCGTCCTGGCTGGGCGGATCATGGTTCCCTCATTCCGCGTGCGTCCAGGACCATGGTGATCTTGTCGGCCAGGTTCCCTTGGGAGGTTACGTGGTATTCGATTCGGAGCACCGTGTTGGCTTGGAGATCGGCCAGCTCGGCTCTCCGCCCTCGGACCGTTATCTCAGTGCTCTCTTGGATCTTGAACGTGATCATGCGCAACGCGGTCGATACCCCGGCCACCACATCCAATGTGCGGGCGCCAAAGTCATAGTCTCGGCAAGTGCCGGTCAATACATTGGGTCCCGAGTCGGGTCCTGGCACCGACGCCCCCTGATTCGGGCCGCCGCAAGCCAGCAACGGGAGGAGAGCCACGGAGGACGCGAACGCGGGCAGGGTCAAACGACGGCTCATGGAGACCTCCGGGTATCGTCGGTGCTCCCGAGGGAAGGCCGAGTCCCTTAATGATAGCACGCTAACAATCAATTAGACCAATCGCGCACCGCCAGACATATTGCAGGGCAGACCCTCGACTTCTGACTGCTTGAATCGCGGGAGAATCGATCTGTGCCTGCCGGTCACACTGCGGGTACCTATCTGCTGTCGCCGGCGCATGCGGAAGCGATCCAGCGCCTCGCGTCGGATCCCGATCTTGCCACGTTCACGGAGATCGCCCGGCTCGCTTCCGCGCCCGGCGTCCAGGACTTCATCGCCCGGCAACTCGAGCGGCGGGAGGAGGGAACCGGCCACGCCCTCGTGATCATGGATGGCGGCGAGGTGAGGGGACTCTGCGGGCTGCAGGGCATTTATAGGAAGGACGCTCCGGAGTTGGAGTTCTGGGTCGGCCGGCCCCACTGGGGCCGGGGCTATGCGACCTTTGCGGTGAGGATGGTGCTGGAGTTGGCGTTCAAGAACCTCGAGCTCGAGCGGGTCCGCGCCACCGCCCCGACAGCCAACCCGGCGTGCTGCCGGGTGCTCGAGAAGAACGGTTTTCACCTGGCTTCGGACCCGGAGCAATCGGGGTACGAGATCTCGCGGCAAGAATGGCAGGCTCGGCGCAATGGAGCTGCGCTGGCCGCCCTGCACCCCCTGCTCACGGCGATTCTGGAGGAAGAGCTCAGCGCTGGAAACGAGGTCGTGGAGACCGGAAGCGACTGGCCCGATCCGGAGAGCGTGTTCGTGCGGCTCAAGCATCCGTTCCACACCTGTCGTCTGCCGCTGCCGGACGGAGTGGTATACAGCGAGCCCGATGATCCGCACTGGTGGAAGGCCGACTACAGCGCCGGCTCGCCCCGGCACGTGCTGGCGTGCTAGCGTCCATGGCCCTGCCGGCTTTCCGTTACCATCCCGATCCGCTTCGGAGCGGCAGCATCGTTGCGTCGCCCGAGCCATGCCGCTGCTGCGGCCAAGCCCGCGGCTACCGGTACGACGCGCCGGTCTACGCCGAAGCGACCCTGCACGACCGTCTCTGTCCCTGGTGTATCGCCGATGGCTCGGCGCACCGGCGATTCGATGCCACGTTCGTGGATTCGGAGGCGTTTGGGGACGGCACTCCCGAAGCGGCTATCGAGGAGATCACGCAACGCACCCCCGGCTACAGCGCGTGGCAGTCCGAGCACTGGCCCGCGTGCTGTGGCGACGCCACGGCGTTTCTCATGCCCGCCGGCATCAAGGAGCTGCGCGAGCACTATCGGGCGTGGGAAGGGAGCGTGCTCAATCATATCATCTACGAAATGGGGATCTCGGGGGGCGCCGCGACACGGCTGCTCGGCTCGCTCGACCGAAATGCCGGCCCTACCGTCTATTTGTTCCGTTGCCTCCTATGTCAGCAGCCGCACTTCCACGTTGATCACCCGTAGCCGTCAGGTCACCGCGGCATCGGCGGCGGCCATTGTTTGAGGGCCAGCCGCAAACTCCAACCCTGGGAGGCCGGATCCGGCTGCAGCAGGAAATCCCCGGGCTCGTACCCCGGTGTGGTCAGCAGCAATCCGTTCAGGTCCGCCATCCGCCAGCCGCTCGCATCGTGCGCTGCCGGGATGGTGAAGCGTCCGAGCGTATCCAGGCTGTACACCGAGAATCCGTCGAGCAGCGCGGTGGTGCCGTCTGGAAAGCGATAGAGATCGAGGGCGTAGAGCCGGCGGAAGCCCAGATATTCCAGCTCCGCGGCGACCGCCACGTGATCGGTGTTCTGTCTGCGGCTGAGGAGACTGCTCACGAAGTTCGTGGGCTTCTTGCGAAGCCGCTGGTCGATGACCGCGGCGGTGCGGAAGCGATACTCGCCATTGGCGTCTGTCACGAAGGGCCGGCCGGCGTCGGGATTCTGCCACCCGGGCTGGACGCCGAGGACCAGGCGGACTGCAGCTCCAGGCAGGGGATGATACTCGAGGTCGGTCAGCTTGAAGTGGACCTCGAGCGTCACCGGCATATCATCCCGGTGGAACCTTCTGGACGTGGTAGCGAATCTGAAAGCCGCCGTTGCCATGGGTGTCCGTGGTGGCCGTTTCGCCGGGCCTGGGCCACCAGTCGGTCCAGGTCTCGGCTTGCCTTCCCGGCCTGGCAGGCAGCGGCAGATCAAACCAGTAATGCCTGTCGCCCAGATCGTTGACGATCAGAAAGCGCTGGCGGGTCGTGGTGTAGAGGAACGCGCTCGCGGGAACCACAATCCTGGCGTCGCTCCGGGTGGTCGCGTCGAGCTTGAGGTCGGCGCTGCGGCGGTCATCCCCGTACCCCCGAGAGAACAGCACCACGCTGAAGTCACCGGTGGAGTCGGGTACGGCGCGGCCCGGCGGCAGGCGGATTTCGAATTCGAGAGTCAGCGATTGGCCGTCCAGCTCCGGCGGCCTCGGCGCGCGCCAGAGCGCGAATCCGAACACCACCACCGAAACAGTACTGGTGAGCAACAGGGCGATGCCCTGCGCCTTGGCGAAGGCTCCGAAGCCGGGGCCGGGGACGCTCCTGGCCATCACGACCCCGACGATGATTCCGAGCAGCGCGCCGGCCGGCGCAATGGCATAAAGGACGAGCATCGCCCGGCCGCCCTCCATGTTCGAGACATGGTGGGCCCGAGTCGTCATGTCGCCACCGATGACCGCGAGGACCGCTCCGACGGCGCCGGTGAGTACCGCGATGAGCAGGGTGCGCATGGTGTCGTTACCGGTTCACACCGAGACAACCTAATGCAGTCCCGCAACGTAGGCTGGCTCGCCAGGGGATGCCCGGCGAGCCAGCCCTTTTCGTCTCCCTCCAGTGGTTACGGCCGGTTGACCTTGATCACCGTGCCGTTGCTGCTCCCGTCGGGATCATGGTTGCCTGCCTGCACGTAGACGTTCCCCGCCATCGTCACGCTGGACACTGTGAAGGACACCGATTTCACGGTCCTTCGCAGCCCCGGGAACAACACGATGCAAGTCCCATTGCCGCCCAGCTCGCCGGTGGTGCAGGTGTTGGCGTTGAGGCCGTTTCGGCTCCAGTTGCCCACCACCGTCGCGCCGTCGAGCGGCTGGTGACTGTTGTCATGCACCGTGATCTCCACCACGGCGGACCAGGTGGTGCCGTCGTTCGACGGGAACGCGTCCAAATCGCCGACATGGATGTTCACCGACGGCGGATTCACGGTGGCGCTGGTGGAGCGCTGGTTATTGGCCGCGTTGTCGTCGGTCAGGGTTTGCGTGGCCGTAAGGGTGTGGGAGCCAAGCGAGCTTCCAGTGGTGTTCCAGGAGAAGCTGCGAGTGGCGGCAGCGCCCGGCGTGAGACCGGCGACGCTCTGGGTGCCGAGGGTGACGTTATCGGTGGCATCGCGCAGCGTCACGTCGAAGCTCCCGGTTACGTTCTCAGTGCCGACGTTCTGGACCGTCACCACGACGCTGGCGGTGTTGCCGATGGTGACCGAGGCCGGCGCGCTGACGCTGCTGACCGCGACGTCGGTGAGCGGCGTGGGCGGCGGTGCCGCGCCGCCGTCCACGGCCACGCCGAAGTAGTTGAGCACCAGGTCGACCCGGTTCGCGATGGTCTCGGCGTCGCTGCCGGCAAAGAGCAGCCCGACCGGATTGCGTCCGGCATCGTCGGTCACGATCAGCGAGCCGGAATCTCCACCGTCGCTGAATCCCGACTGTCCGATGAGGATCTGGTCCACGAAGCGAGCCGACTTGACGCAGAAGATGATTACGACCTCGTAGCAGACGTCGAAGGTCGCGTTGATGCCGGTGATGTGCCCGTGGGTGAGCCCGGTGGTGCGACCGTACTTCTGGACGTTCAGGTTCAGGAGCGCGCTCTTGTTGTCGAAGAGGCCGTCGCCATTGGCATCACCCCAGATGGCCGAGTTCGGCGTGCCGTAGCCGTCGTCCGCGGGCGTGGAGTTGGTGACGTTGGTAGTCAGGGCGATCGCGGCGTCGAAGCTGTTGTTGCCGCCGGAGAAGTCGATCGGCCGGAAGGCAAAGAGGGTACCGATCTGATCGCTGAGCGTGCCGCCGTCATAGGGACCGGGCTGAAGCATGGGATCGCCCAGGCTCGCGTCGTTGCTGTTGGCGAGCACGTGGTTGTTGCTGAGCACGAACCGGCTGCCGGCCCCGTTCGCCACCAGGGCCCCGATGGTGCCCGCGGTAATGAGCGGGTGCCCGACCGAGAAGCCAAGCGGGGCCGGACGGAGGCGGGTGGTCGGATCGCTCCGGGCCATGATCTGTCCGCTGACCGTGACGCGGGCCGGAACTCCATCGAGCACATCAGGCAGCCCCGGGACGCCGGCTCCGGTGACGAAGATCCGGACCGTGGCTCGGCCATCGGACAGCAGGCCCACCGCCGTCCCTACGACGCCGGGGATCTTCATGAGCCCGGGGGTGTGGCGCTCCTGAGCCGCGATGGCGGCCGCGATGCCCTGCTCCGAAGCTTGGCTCGACTGGAGCTGCACGGAGGGCGTAGTGAACGCATCAGACTGTTGGTCGGAGCAGCCGGACCAGATCGTCGCACCGGAAGCGATGACGGCGAGGGCCACGGCGCCCCGGAAACTCCGGGGGGTTCGCATAATGTTTCCTGGTAAGGGAGCCTAGTACTATAGTGTGGCTTGAAGGGAACTCCGGCAAGCCGTGCAACGGGTTGCTCGCCCCGGGGCCGTGCAGAATCTTGCTTGTCGAGTTTTGGCACCCATGAATTGATCCCGATTTGACGCCGCATTGAGACTCCTCCGTTATCCTCGGCGCGCTTCGACAGAGTGAGGCCCGGATGCGCTCGTGGATCGATCGTACGAATGGAAAGCAGGGACTGGTGCTGGCAGGGCTCGCCCTGCTCGCGACAGTCCAGGTTGGCGCCCTTGTCGCTATGGCGAGTCGGGCAAAGCATCCGCCGCCCCCCCGCCCACCCGATCTTGTGATAGGAGACGCGGTCCTGGCCATTCGGGGGCGCGACTCCCTTGCGGGAAGCACCACTGTGGCCCTTCGGCGCAAGGACACGAGCTGGACGGTGCTCCTGGCATTCAGCCCGACCTGTGCCTGGTGCGATTCGGTGGCGCCGCGCTGGAAGCGCTGGACCGGGACAATCGGCGGTCAGGTAGCGGTGGTCGGGATATCCTCGGGTGAGCCATCGGCAGCCCTTCGCTACACTCACGCACACGGCTGGAAGCTCGGAAGGCTGATCGTCGTCGATAGCGCGGTGACGGGAGGGCTCGGCCGCCAGCTTACCCGGAAGACACCCTGGCTCTTCCTCTTCGACTCGAAGGGCGTCCTCCGTTATTCAGGGCACGGCAATGAGGTTGGGACCGTCGACTCTTTGGTGGGAATCTCCAATTGAAGTATCTGTCGCTTTGCCTCGCCTCCCTTCTGGGTGGCTGCCACTCCGGGTTGGCGGAGGACGAGATCGTACGGGAAACCGGGCCGGCAGTCTCCGCCGTCACCGACACGCTGCTGTTCGGTGTCCGGGACGTCGCGGTCACCGCCGACGGGGACATCTGGGTCTTGAGCCGGCACGACCCCTTTATCCGAAGGTTTACCGCGGGACGGTTGGTCGCCTCGTTCGGTCGCAGCGGAGCGGGGCCGGGTGAATTCCGGGCCCCCTGGTCCTTCGTTCGGGGAGACCGCCTGATTCCGCCCCGGGTGTTCGACCCTGGGGCGCGGCTGATCATCCGGCTCGACACCGCCGGGCGCGAGGTGGCCCGCTCCTCATTTCGGACGACCTGGGGGTTCGTGCGGTCGGATATCGAAGCTGTCTCGTATGGTCAAGTATTCCGCGCCCTCTCACGCACCGACAGTGAGCTGGTCAGCCTGGTCTATCTGGGAGACGTCGGGACCACGCGCGACCTCCGGCGCAGCGCGCTGGTCCGCTTCACCGCACTCGGAAGCCCGATTGACACCCTGGTTTCGTTCCGGAATCTCTTCGACCCCCAATCGGACCGCTCTGCCGCACGCTGGTTGGTGACGGTCCCCCTGGTGGCAGGCTGTCCCGATGGGACGACCGCCGTGTACGATGGCATTGCGCCGGAAATCCGCGGTTACTCCGGCGGCACCGAGCCGGTATGGCGCGTCGCGATGCCCGCACGCGTGGCAGCGAGCCGCGACATGCCGGCCGCCGATCTCGAGCGCTATGTGCGCTATCGCGTCCTGGGAGAGCTCAAGGAGAACCAGGCCGACACCTCCACGCTCGAGCGCCGGGTCGCGGAACAACTGAGGTCGACCGGGGCCTGGTACGCCTCGTCGGTTCCCTCGGTGGTCGGGCTTCTGTGTGATGACCGCGGCCGAGCCTGGCTGCAGGAGTTCGATACCCGGGACGATCCCCTCGGGAAGGGCCGAACCTGGACCGTCCTCGAGCGACAGGGAAAATCCGCGATGGTACGAGTCCCGGCGGGATTCGTCCCACTTGCATTCAGCGGGGGTACCATCCTCGGCATCTCCCGGGACTCGCTCGGCGTCGAAACGGTCGGCAGGATCGCCCTGCCGGCCCTGTTCCCATGACCCCAACTCTTGGAGGAGTATGAAACCCTGGAAAGTGATGTTCGGCGTGAACGGGGTGCTGCTGGCAGCCCTGTTCCTGGTCGCCGGCCCCCTTCGCTCGCCGGTCTCGGCTCAGTACGCACCGAGTCTGTCGCCCTGCTGTAAGACGGCGATCGAAGGGAACTCGTTCTGCTGCGCGGATTGCTGCGGTACCGGGTACCGATGCTCGAGCGCGTGCACGACGAAGAAGACCTGACAGTTCGGGCCGTCACCTCACGGAGGATTAGATGAAATTCAGCGCCAAGGTACTATTGCTGGTCGGCAACGCGGCATTGGGAGTCGTGCTCCTTACCGCTTGGCCGCGCGATGCCGTCAGTGAACAATGGCCCAGGACGGGTTGCTGCAAGCACGATACGGCGGGTAACGGGGTATGTTGCGTCAACTGCTGCACGGCGGTCAACGGCTGCACGTCGTCGTCGGCCTGCCCGAAGTCACCCCCGAAGACCTGATCGGAGATCGGCTCCGCGAATGCTGCTTCTCGCTCTCGTCGCCCAGCTGATTCTGCCCGATCCCGGCTGGGTGAAGACCGACTGTCCCGAAGGCCAGGATACGGTACGACTGCGATGCGCATGGGTAGAGGTCGCCGAGGACCGGAGCCGACCTGGCGGCCGCAGGATCCGATTGTTCGTGATGCGAAAGGATCCAGTGCTCACGCAGCGTCGGCCGGAAAACGTCCCGATCGTGTTTCTCGACGGGGGTCCCGGCCGGGCCGCGACCGCGGATGCGTGGTGGGCCGAGCTCGTGCTCGGCTCACTCGTGGCAACGCACCCTCTGGTCTTCCTCGACCAGCGAGGCACCGGCAATTCGGCCCCGCTCGACTGCGATCTCTGGCCCGAGCGACGGACGTCGGATCGGCGGTATCCGATTGAAGCAGTGCGCCGGTGCAGGGAAGAGCTCGTCACAAAGGCCGCGCTCGGACACTACGCGACCAAAGACGCCGTGATGGATCTCGAGGCGGTTCGGCGGGCTCTGGGGATCGACCAGCTCAACCTGTATGGCATCTCGTATGGCGCGCGGGTGGCCGTCGGCTACGCCTTGCTGTTCCCCCGGCGAGTCAGGAGTATGGTGCTGCACTCTCCCGGGCCCTTCGCTGGGTGGCCCAACGTCAGTCGCCACGCGACCCTGCGCGTATTCGAGCGGGCAATGCGGGGGCAGCCAGCCGGCGCAGTGGAGACCGCGCTTCGGCGCCTTGCCGATGCACCGCTCCAAGCTCCCTTCGCGAGAGGATCCCGAACCGATACGGCTCGGGTCGGTCCCAGAGTTGGAGCCTGGCTGCTTCGGGATTTGCTCTACGATCCGGCGGCCTGGGAAGGATTGCGGCCTTTGATTAGGTCATTTCGCGACCGGCGCGCGAGTGCCGCGATCGCGACTGCATTGGAAGACTTCGCTCGGGGTGAGTCGGGTCGGAGCGTCGGCGTCCATATCGGGATCACCTGCAGCGAGGATATCCCGACGCGTTCCCCGCCGATTGCCGGGGAATGGACCTCGGTTCCACTCGAGGAGTTCGTGGAGCTGTGCCGGGAGTGGCCGCGCGCGCAGCTCCCCAAATGGTGGGGTCGCGCGCCGCCTCCGAACATTCCGGCCCTCCTGATATCAGGACGTTGGGATCCGGTGACTCCGGCCGATTCGGCAGCGGCGTTTGCTCGACGAATGGGAGGGGCGCACTCGCTGGTTGTCCAGGGCGGCGGACACGGCGGAACCTGGGAGTGTGCGATTCGAGCCGTGGAGAAGTTTGTGCTGAGCGCGAACACCGCCGGGCTTCCGGCGATCTGCTTCTGAGGGCCAGACCGTCAGCCGAACAACTGCTCCGCCGCCCGCTTCCCCTCCGCCGTCGCGTCGCGCCAGTTCTGGTGCCCGTGAAGCTCGGAGTTGGCGAACGCCACTCGCCCCACGGGCTGCCGCAGCACGTCGGGAGCCGCGGGCTTCCCGTCTCGCCCGAAGTAAAACCCCGGCGCCGGGCAGACGTAGGCGTGACCCCAGCGGTTGAGGATGATTCCGCCGATGTCGGCTCGGGGATCGAAGCCGGCTCGCCCAAACAGCCGGACCAGCTGTTCCCGGATTCGCCGCTCGTACTCGCGGTAGGTCGTGGCGAGGAGCTCGGTCCGCGCCGCCACCGCCTGTTCCTTGAGTGACGGTCCGGGCCGCTCGAACGGGACGTAGAAGGTGAGGATCGTCGGTTTGTCGGGGTCCAGCGGCGGCCGGTAGTCCCCCGCCACCATCGACTGGCGGATGTTGCAGGAGAAACCGAACCGGTCCCGGTAGCTCGCCGCCGTCACGCCCAGCTCGTACATGAACCGCCACCGCCGGAGCGCCACGTTCACCACCAGCATCGGCGCCCGGACGAAGTCCCGAAACGCCTCGCGATATCCGTCTGAAAGATCCGCGACGATGTATTGCGAGGACCAGGCGCCGTTGGCCATCACGACGCCCCGGGCGCTGGTCCGATGCAGCCGGCCGCCCTGGGCGTAGATCACTTCGACCGTGCCGTCGGGCAGGTTGGTGACCCGGATTGCCGTGGCCGCAAGCCGGATCCGGGTGGGATTCGCGCGAAGATCCAGCTCCGTGAACCGGACCCGGCCGTTGAGAACGCCCGCGAAACCCTCGCCCGCGATCGAGCTGGGAACCAGCTTCTTGAGCACGTGCCGCATGATTCCGTCGTTCCCGCCGGGGAAGGACGAGGCGAACTCGAGGGTGTCCGCCAGCCGATGGGACTCCCCCCGGCCCGCTCCAAGTCCGTTGCCGGTGCCGGGCAATCCGATCTGCGCCGCGCATCGCGCCGAGATCACGTCGCTGCCCAAGCCGCCGGCCGCGCCCGCGAGGATCGGGTCGGCGTATCGCGCCACGGCGGGGTCGAGCCCCATCACCTTCACGAGAAGCTGCTCGTACGTCATCCCGTCGAGCCACCGGTCCAGGTCGGGGCCATCGTAGACCTTCGGGTTCGATCGCCAGCGCAGGAAGTCGCGGCGCAGCGGTTCGGACCAGGGCGTCTCCTTCAGGCCCGCGCCGAATGCGTCACGCACCAGGCGGAGCGATCCGTCGGCCTCCTTGAAGAAGAATCCATGGCTCGCGAACTCATCGCTCCAGAGCTGGAAGTAATAGTTGTCACGCGAGATCTCGAGCGGCTTCACCCCGGGAGCCCAGGCCTGGTGCTCGAAGGCGCCGACGCCGTGCGGGAGGCCCAGCTCCTTCCAGTAGTCGCCCGCCCATCCCGAAGGCAGCCGGGTGCCGAAGTCGTTGGATCCCTGGGGACCGATCAGGTGGACCCCGTCCAGCACGAACTCGTTCCGTTTGGCTTCGCCACCCACCATCGGGTGGTTGTCGAGCACCAGACACCGGCCGCCTCGGTTTTTCTGGAAGAACGCCGCCGCGCCCAGTCCCGAGAGCCCACCGCCCACCACGATCAGGTCGTAGGTCTCACCGGTGTTCAATGCGAGGCTCCGGGGCGACGAGCCGAATTTCCCATCCCGGAGATCGTGGGCAACCGAGAGTGACTCCCAGGTGTTGCCGTGGGAGCGGGCGTAGTCGCCGGTTCCGGCGAAGCCTTCCCAGTCGGGGTTGGTCGAACTGGGAGCCGGGGCCTGGCGGCTCGCCGGTGCGGGCGTACGCAACAACGCGGCGCCGGCGGCGAGCAGGGTGGCGTCGAGGAAGTCGCGCCGGGTGATGGTGGTATCGAGACCGAGGTCCCGCTCTTCGCTGTCAAAGTTGGACATGCGTCCTCGGGGTCTGCCGCGGGATCAGAGGTTAGGGCAAGGTGACAAAAGCCGACAAGAAGCCGCGCGCGGACTCGGTGTCGAGTCGGTTGCTCCAGGCGGAGGCCCGGCAGGGAATATCGCCCCATGAGGTGACGGACACGATCGTATTCGTTCCCGGCAGGAACTTGGGCGAGCCGGAATCTCCGTAGCACTCCCCGCTCTCACCCGTGGCGGTGGTATTCACGTGCAGGAGCAGCTGGAACTGGGTTAATGCCTTGAAGGGCGCCGTGCCGGTGTTGCGCCGGCCGTCCCAGGGGAACGCGGGGCGACCATTGGCCGTCGCAGAGGCGCCGTACCCGACTTGAACCAGGCTGGTTCCGCGCAATTGGTGCGTCGCCGCCAGTGTGCTGAGCAGCCCCCAGGCCGGGAGTAGCACCGGAGTCATACCCGCCGTGGAGCCGGCGGGCAGTTGCAGGACCGCCAGGTCATGGCTGTCGCCGCCGAGCGCGGGCTTGTAGCTCGGATCGGCGACGGCCGAGCTGACCTTGAGAGACGTGAGATTGGCGGGATTGTCGAGCAGGTCGGAATCGAAAGTCACCCAGAACTCGGAACCCGGCGGGAACGGGGCAACGCAGTGTCCGGCGGTCAGGAACACGGTGGGCGCAATGAGCGAGCCTGAACAGACCAGGTCGGTTCCGTCGATACCGTCGCCCAGGAAATCGTAGAGCATGGCGCCGACCGCTGGGTGGCCGTTGGCATCCCAGGCGGCGTTCACCAAAAAGGACGGGTCAGGGGTATCCGCTGGGCGGGTCGGTGCATCTGCGCAGGCGGTCGCGAGGAGCGCGCCCAGGGCCAGAGCGGGTGCGAAACGCCGAATCATGGTCGCGATCGTAGAGCGGAGCATGAATCCTCCCGGTCGAGCGAGGTCGGCTGAGCCGGCTGATGCAGCGAGGTTGAATGCTGCGCTGGTCCCCCGCTCCCCGTCAAGGCGGTGGAGCAGCAGTCCGTCAACCGGGCTGCGCAGATTGGACCACCCTCTCGTACCATGTTTGCACTATGTAGACGCGAAACCAAAGCGAGGCTCGGCCGCGGGCAGCCACGTCTGCTCTATATAGCTGCTCGCACTGGGGGGACCACACCCCGCTGGAGTGAAAGGAGGTGGAGCCGAGCATATCCAGGAATTGAGGCCGCAGCACGTCAAACGCCACGAACGCATCACTTCCCGGCGTGGCCAACTTTCTGGCGTATGCGCGCACCTCCGGCGCGAGCAGCGAATGCGCCGCGTTCCTGAGCACCGCCTTATTCTTCCCGCCCTCCATGAACCGATGATAGGGCAATCCGAGTACGGTCTCTACCAGTTCATGATCCATGAACGGCGCGCACAACTCGAGGCCATGGGCCATCGCGTTGCGGTCTTCCAATCGTACGAGCAGAGCGATGTTGGTCCGGAGGCACTTGAGCAGGGCTTCGAGAAATGCTCGACCCCGAGGAATCCCGTCGAGCTCATATTCCGCCACTGTGGGCAATGTCTTCGTCTCCCTCGCGTCATCCACTGGCGCCAATACATCAACGGCGGCCCTGGGAGCCGCTCCGGCTCGGGCACGAATATGCCGAAGGGTATTCTTGACGATCCGCACCGCAGGCATTTGCAGGAAATCGCGGGCCCCCAAGACAAAGCGCAGGGAGTCGACCAGCCGGCCGTCAGCAAGAAGGGCGGTCAGGAAGGGAACCGCGAGGTATGGGTAACCGCCAAAGATCTCGTCGGCCCCATATCCTACGAGGGTGGCTCGGCATCCCGCTTCCGCCATGCCTTGACGAAGGGCGTACTGGTAGCACGTTCCCGAGAACTGAACCGGTTCATCATGAGCGTCGACAACCTGCGAGAGCAACCGCGGATAATCGAGCGACTCGAGGGACACGTAGGAGTGGGGAATACCGGTGTCGCGAATCGTCGCATCGATCAGAAAGGATTCGTCGGTCGTTTGCGGCGGGGTGATGCTGAACGCCCGAACATTGCCGGTCCCCAGCCGTGAGGACCGAGCCAGGATGCCGGCGATCGTGGAGCTGTCGATGCCTCCGCTCAAAGACAGGCCGACAGGTACATCGGTCGGGGTGTGGCGCTCGACCGCACCCACCAGCTTCTCGAGGACAGCGCTGGCCGTCAGGCTTCGGCCGGTGGAGGGATGAAGTGACCAATACGTTGAGCTGGCCATCCGGTCATCGTGGATTGTGAGGACCGTGCCCGGAGGGACGGGCTGAACTCGAGCAAAAAATGTGCTGCTCCAGTCATCGATGCGACCAGCGCGGACGAAGTCGCGAACGCGCTCGTGATTCATCGCGCGGGCGCCGGGATCGAGGCTCAGGATGCTCTTGATTTCAGAGGCCAGCAGGACATTGCCATCATCAGAGAAGTGATACAGCGGTCGCACTCCAACCGATCACGACTGACGATCAGCCGATGGGAGCGCTCGTCCCATACCACGATTGCCCACACGCCGTTGAGTTTCTCGAAGCACTGATCGCCATATTCCGCGTACGCCAGGAGAACGAGTGTCACGTCTGAGCACACGTCGACTCGGTGTCCCTTGGCACGAAGACCCGCGGCCACTTCCTCTCGGTTGTGAATGTGCCCGTCCAGGCTGACCAAGATCTGGCCATTTGCGCCAACCGCCGGCTGTTCGGCTGCCGCCGCCGGACCCACCGAGGCCCGTCTCACGCCGAGGAAAAGATTGTGACGAAGGAGGAATCCCTCGCCATCAGGGCCGCGATGAGTCAATCGCCGGAGCGCGGCGAGATACCGAGGCATGTCTTGCGCGATACCTGCCTCGCGGTAGACGCATAAGATGCCGCTCACAAGAGGCGGTCTCGGTAAACATGGCCGGGGATCACAGGGAGCCGAACGCGAGGCGGCCACCGGCCCAGGTCGCGCGGACCACTCCGAAGAGCTCCCGTCCGGCATAGGGGGTGACCGGGTGGCGATGCAACAGCCCGGCGGGGTCGACGATGAAGCTCGCCTCCGGATTCCAGGCCACGATGTCCGCGTCGAACCCTGCCGCCAGTGCGCCTTTGCGCCCTTCCGCTCGAATCAGTCGCGCGGGCGCCGCGCTCATCCACTCCCCCAGGCGCTCGGGCGCCGCCCCGCGCGCGCGGGCGCCGGTCCACACCGCCGACAAGGAGAGCTGCAGCGACGCGATCCCGCCCCAGGCGGCAAAGAAGTCTCCTCCCGTGGCCTTCATTGGAGGAGGGCAGGGGGAATGGTCGGACGCGACCAGGTCGATCTGCCGCTCCAAGAGCCCGCGCCAGAGCGCGTCCCGCGTAGCCCCTCCGCGGATCGGCGGGGCACACTTGTAGGTGGTAGCACCAGCGGGGATCTCTTCCGCTGCGAAGGTGAGATAGTGCGGACAGGCTTCCACGGTGAGCGGAAGGCCGCGGGCGCGCGCGGCGCCGATCAACGGCAGCGACGTCGCAGAGGACAGATGGACGATGTGGACCGGCGTGGGACACCACTCCATGAGCCGGATCAGCAGCTCGATGGCGGAGTGCTCCGCCTCCACCGGCCGCGAGGCCAGGTAGTCGGCGTACCGGCGGCTCTTGCCTCCGGCAACGAGCAGTTCCGGATCTTCCGCGTGCACCATGAGGGTGAGCCCGGTCCGGGCCAGCACGGGAAAGGCCACGCGCAGATCCCTCTCGCTCACACAGGGGAATTCGGGCACGCCCGAAGGAGAGAGGAAACACTTGAAGGCGCACACCCCGGCGTCGCGAAGTGCTTCGAGCTCGCCGCTGTTCCCCGGCACCACCCCTCCGATAAGCTCCACGGCAACCGCGCACTGGCCTTGCGCCGCTGTCCGCTTGGCCTCGAGCGCGGCCACGCTGGTGGTGGCCGGGACCGAGTTGAGCGGCATGTCGCAAATCGTGGTGATTCCCCCCGCGGCGGCGGCGCGGGTCGCGGTGGCGAAGCCCTCCCACTCGGTGCGGCCCGGCTCGTTGACGTGGACGTGGGTGTCCACCAGCCCGGGCATCACCAGCGAGTCACCCGCATCCGCCAGCGTCGCCCCGCCGTGCAGAGCCTCCCACCGAGCGACCCGGACGATGCGACTCCCCTCGACGTGTATGGAGGCGGGGTGCACTCCGTCCGGCGTCACGATCCGGCGCCCGCGAACGATGAAGGTCACGTGCTCCAGAAACGGCGCAGCAGGTTGCCGGCGACCTGGTGGCGGTAGGCGGCGGAAGAGCGGAGATCGTCAATTGGCGTGATTTCCCGCCCCAGAATGCGCACGACGTCCTCGATATGGGTGCCGGCAGCGAGGGCGCGCTCGGTTTCCCGGGCGCGCACGACGGTCGGAGCCACGCTGCCGAAGGCGATGCGCGGCACGGGGCCCTTGACTCCGGCGATCACGATCTTGGAGATCGCGAGCGCCGCCCGGGTGCCCACCTTCCGGAAGTACTGGGCCCCTTCTACCGGCGGCACCTCAATGGCGACGATCAGCTCGTCCGGACGCAGGACCGATGCCCGATATCCGGTGTAGAACTCGGTGAAGGGCACCCGTCGCTCCGCATCGGCGTTCCGGAGCACTAGGACGGCGTCGACCGCGGCGAGCACCGGAAGCGAATCTCCCGCGGGCGAAGCGTTGGCGATGTTGCCGCCGAGGGTGCCACGGTTCTGGATCTGGATGCCTCCCACCAGGCGTGCCGCGTCCACCAGCATGGGGAGCCGCGCCTGCACCAGGGGAGACCGGATCAGGGACGTGAAGGTCGCCAGCGCGCCGATGACGAGGGTGTCGCCGCGCATCGCGATGGTGCGCAGCTCGTCCAGCGCCCAGATGTCGAGGAAACGCGTCGGCTTGAGCGTGCCGAAATTGAGCTCGACATACAGGTCGGTGGTGCCGGCCAGCGGAGTCCTCGGCTCACCCTGCATGAGCTTCAGCGCCTGGTCCAGGGACGTGGCGGTCTCGAGATCAAGCTCAGCGATCGACGTCTTCATGCGGAGTGTTCCACACCGCGCCATTTGAGCACCGCGCGGTAGATCGCGGGGTAGCCGGTGCAGCGGCAGAGGTTTCCGGCCAGCGTGGTCTTGACGTCTTCCAGGCTGGGCGCCTCCCCGAGTGTAAGCGCGGTCATGATCATTCCGGGCGTGCAGATGCCGCACTGGGCGCCCACCTCGCTCATGAACAGCTCCTGAAGGGGGTGCGTTCCATGCAGCCCCTCGATCGTCAGCACTTCGGCGCCGGCAACCTGCGCCACCGGAACCAGACAGGAGCAGACCGGTTCGCCGTTCACCAGCACGGTGCAGGCGCCGCACTCCCCTTCGCCGCAGCCTTCCTTGGTGCCGGTCAGACCGCACTCTTCGCGCAGCACGTCGAGGAGCCGGGCCATGGGGTGCGCGTTGACTTCGGTGGCGGTGCCGTTGAGGATGAGCTTCATGCGATCGTCGGCGCGGCCGCGAGCAGCTCGGGGGTCGCGGGGATCTCCCGCACATCGAAATTCAGGTGGCGGAGGGCATTGACCACGGCGGGCGCGGGACCGTCCATCGGCAGCTCGCCCAGGCCCTTGGCGCCGAAGGGACCGCCGGGATAGGGGTTGGTCAGCATGACGACGTCGATCTCGGGGGTGTCGAGCGTGGTCGGGATGGTGTAGTTGGTGAGCTGGGAGTTGGCCATGGCGCCGTTCTTCATGACCACCCGCTCGAGCAGCGCGTAGCCCAGCCCTTGGACCGTGCCGCCCTCGATCTGGCCCTTGGCGAGCGCGGGGTGGATCGGGCGGCCGAATTCCTGCACGGCGGTGAGCTTGACCGGCCGTACCTCGAAGGTGTCGGGGTCGACCTCCAGCTCGGCCACGTCGCAGCCCCAGCCGTAGGTGGCGTAGGCGTCGCCCGTGTAGGTGTCGTCGTCCCACTGGATCCAGTCGGGCGGCTCATACATGCGTTCCACCGAGAACGCGCCGTGACGGGCGTGGTACTCCCGGGGTGAAAGGCCGCCCAGCTTTTCCTTCATCTCCAGCGCGCATTCCTCGAGGATCTTGCCCACCACCATGCAGGTCCTGGAGGCGACGGTCGGGCCGCTGTCGGCCACTCGCGCGGTGTCGGGCTGGGCCACCTCCACGCTTTCATAGGGGATGCCGAGGGCGTCGGTGACGATCTGCGCGTGCATGGTGCGGGTGCCCTGGCCGATCTCGGTGCTGCCGACGGCGATGCGAACGCCGGCGGGCGTGAGCTCTAGCCGGGCTTTGGACTTGAGGTATTTCTCTCCGCTTCCGGTGAAACCGGCGCCGTGATAGAAGAGGGCGAGGCCGATGGCGCGGTTGCTGCCTTTGTACTCGGCGCGTTTGCGGGTGAAGTCGGTGCGGCGGACCGCCTCCTCCAGAACCAGATGGGCGCTGCTGTCCTCGCGCAGGGTCTGGCCGGTAGCGGTGGTGTCGCCGGGACGGAGCGCGTTGATCCGGCGGAGCTGCACCGGGCAAATATCTAGCGCTGCGGCGATGCGGTCCAGGTGCACTTCGACGGCAAACTCGGTCTGGGGCGCTCCAAAGCCCCGGAACGCGCCATTGGGCGGAGTATTCGTGAACATGGCGCGGCCGCGGATGCTCACGTTGTCGCAGCGGTACGGGCCGGCGGCATGGATGCAGCCCCGGGAGAGTACCACCGGACTCAGCGTCACGTAGGCGCCGCCGTCGAGAATGACTTCGACGTCCATGGCGAGCAGGCGGCCGTCCCTGGAAAGGCCGGTGCGGTGCCGCACGATGGAAGGGTGGCGCTTAGTGGTGGCGACCATGTCCTCGCCGCGATCGTACACGATCTTGACCGGCCGACCGGATTTGAGCGCGAGCATTGCGGCATGGCCGGCGATCATGGAGGGGTACTCCTCCTTACCGCCGAAGCCGCCGCCGGTCTCGGTCTGGATCACGCGCACCGGGTGGCTCGACCCCATGAGACAGCGCACGGCCTTCAGCGCGTAGAACGGGCACTGGATCGAGCCGTGAATGGTGATGCCGCCGTCTTCGGGCACGGCGATGACGCCGTTGGGCTCGATGTAGATGTGCTCCTGGTGGCCGGTCCGATAGGTGCCTTCGACGATGATGTCGGCCCCGGCGAATGCCGCGGCGGCGTCTCCTTTGACGATGTCGATGTTCTTGAAAGACTGAGTGGACTGCTCGGGGTCGAAAAGCGGCGGCGCTTCGTCGTACTCGATCACGACCTTGGCGGCCAGGAGCTTTTCCCGATCCTCGTGGGCGAGCAGGAGGATCGGCTCGGCCATGTGGCGCACCTCGTGCTCGACCAGATACGGCTGATCCTGGGCGATGAGGTCGACGACGTTGCGGTCGGGTACATCGTGGTAGTCGACGATGGTGAAGCCGGTGGAGTCGAAGTCGAGGCGAATGGAGCGAACCCGGCCGCGAGCGATGGTGGAGCGAATGGTGCGCCCGTACAGCATGCCGGGGAAGACGATGTCGTCGGCGTAGAGCGCGGCGCCGGTGGCCTTGCCGATCCCGTCCTTCCGGGGGACGCTATGGCCGACCGCGGGGGCGCTCATGCCCCCGAAGGTAGCGTCGGGGGTTGCGGTGAGCCACCGCCCCGGGCTCGCGACGGTCTCTCCGCGGGCTCGGCGCTGGGTCTATTCAATTAGACCCACCGCCGCGGGCTCGGGGTGGGCATCCCCTTCGGGCGCTGGACCTGCGCTTCACTCACGCCAGCACCTGGGTGCCTGTCGTCGGCGGCGCAGCTCATGCGCCTTCACGGGACGCCCACCCGTGCGCCCGCTGCCTACCTACCCCAGTGCGCCGATTACGGCGAGGTGATGGTGAAGCGGATCAGCACGCCCTCGATGAATTCCGCCGTGATCCGGCGGTCGCGGGTGCGGTAGGTCGAAGTGCTCACCGTGAGCGCGCCTTCTTTGCGATCGGAAATCGCGTCAGGCCGGCCGAGGAGCGCGTCCACTTCGGCGACGGTGAGCCCTTTGCGCAGCTGATCGCTCCGGTTCTCGCCGGGACGCGATGGCTCCGCGGAGCCCGCGGCCGAGATGAGCGAGAAGTCTACGTACACCGAGAGCGCTTGCATGATGGCCTCGGGCGTGACGGCTTCCGGTGGCACACCCGGCTTGTAGCGGAGGTTGAATCGCGAGCCACCCTCGAGGCGGCGTTGGCGGATGTTCGCTTCCTTGATCTGCTGGGCCTGGGCGGCTTCGGTCCGGTTCCGGGCATCCGCCCGTTGACGTGCTTTCTTCAGTGCGTCGAGCTCCTCGCGAAGCTTCCGGATCTGGGCGGGATCGGTAGTCCTGGGGATGTCCCGCTCGAGATTCTTCTCCCGCTCGGTCTTGGGGGCCGTCCCGGCCGAGACGTAGGGGCTGGTGTCGTCGCCGAAGGTGCCGTAGCCGCCGCCGCCGAGCTGGAATTCGATGAGGTCACTCTTGAGCTTGATCTTGGTGACCAGCACTTCTTCGCCGCGGCGGATCGCCGTCCCATATCGCTTCAAGCGGCTCGCGTGCCTGGGGAAGTCGATCGGCTGGACCAGCTCGGGGTAGACGTCGACGCCCTCCGAGGTTCCGGGCATTTCGATCTTGAGCCGCACGCTCTGACCCTCGAAGAAGGCGCGGATCCGTTCCTCGGACTGGGCGAAGGCCGGCCGGCCGGCCAGAGTGAGGATCAGGATGGCGAACGTAGTGCGCATAAGCAGGTCCTTTGGCATTCGAGCGAATCTCACGCGTCAGGCGTCGAGGTCCGCCAAGTGTCGCTGGTACTCCGAGACAAAAAGCCGACGCCGGCGCGCTTCCACCTGAACCCCCTCCGCCTCAAGCCGTCGCCGTTGCGCCGCCAGACCGCCGGGGTATTTCTCGTTGAGCTCCCCACCCAACTTGAGGGTGCGCCAATACGGGGTGACGCGGGTCTTACCCTCGGCCTCTGCCTCCCCCGCAGCTCCGGCGGCTATCCTCGCATAAATCCCTGTTACGATGGGACACGCGATGGTTGCTCCATGACGACGGGCGAGATGGGCCCGGATCTCGTTGATCGTCGTCACCCGACCTCGGCGCACCCGGCGCATCAGCTCATCCACCTCCCACGGGGCGGGGAGAACGATGGTACCGGGTCCGAATCGCCGCTTCATCCCACCGGTCAATGGCTGGACACGGGGGAAGTCTTTGGCGTCGGCGAGCTTCTCACGATAGGTCTTCTTTCGATACGCAGTCATGCGGCTCAGAATTCCTTCCCCAGCCCAGGATCTTCCCGTACAGTCACAATCGTCTCCAGTGTCTTGCCGCCCACCGTGAGCCGGACCCGGTAGGTGCCCTGGCCGGCCTGGGGGGGCTGGCGGCCCCCCTGCTGGAAACCACCACCCCCTTCACCGCCGCCTGCGGCCCCACCGCCGCCGGCCCCGCCTCCAGCCGGCGCTCCCGCCGCCGTTGGGGGAGGCGGCCCATCGAAGCGAAGCGGCCAGAAGTACCGATTGATGCCCTGATGCGCGTCGAACTCGCTGTGGAACGCGCGGCCGCCGGAGGCCATCTCGGCGATCTCGATCCTGGCTTTTCCGCTCGGCGCGCTCCGCAAATAGAAATCGATCGTGCCGGAGTTCTGGAGCTCGCTGGGGGAGTTGCCCGGCGGCATCTGGCGAACGGTCAGCGGGTTCTTTCCCACGAAGAGCATGTGCCCTCGCTCCGCCCCGCGGCTCACACCGCGCCAGCGGGTGGCCACCTTGTTCCCGAAGAGATGCCCTTCGGACGCGAGCACCTCGTCGCTCAACTGCTGCAGCGGCCCCAGGTCGTCCAGGATCCACACGCTCCGCCCATGGGTGGCGGCCACCAGGTCGCCCTCGCGGGGATGGATGACGAGATCGTAGACCGGCACCACCGGCAGCCCGCTGCCCAGCGGAAGCCAGCTCCTGCCCGCGTCGACCGAGACGAAGACGCCGGTCTCGGTGCCGGCATAGAGCAGCCGAGGATTGCGCAGGTCCTCCCGGACGACATAGACCGGCATTGCCGCGGGAAGATTGGCGGTCAGGCTGACCCAGGTCTTGCCGTAATCGGCGGTCTTGATGACATAGGGCTTCATATCGTCCCGGCGATGGGCGTCGAACACCACGTAGGCCGTCCCGGCGTCGAATCGCGAGGCCTCCACCCGGCTGACCCACGTGCGCGGCGGCACCCCCTTCACCGCGGCACGGAGGTTGGACCAGGTCCGGCCGCCGTCCCGGCTGAGCTGGATGTTGCCATCGTCGGTACCGGCCCAGAGCAGCCCGGGTACCAGGGGCGATTCGGAGATCGTGAAGATGCTGGCGTGCGTCTCGGCGCCGGTCACGTCGCGGGTCAGGCCGCCGCTCTCCGGATTGGCGAGCGCCGTGTCTGCGGTGGAGAGATCGGGGCTCACGATGGTCCAGGTGTCGCCCCGGTCGCTGCTCCGGAAGAGATGATTGCCGCCGAACCAGACGATCTTCGAGTCGTGCGGTGAGAGAATGAGCGGCGAGCTCCAGTTGAACCGGAAATGTGAGCGCGGCAGGCCTCCGCCGAACCCTCCGCCCCCGCCGCCACCACCGGCAGCCGGCGGACGGACGGAGTCGGGCAGATACGCCGACAGGTTCAGGACATTGGTCCGGTTGGGGGTGATACTGGCGCCATTCTGCCGGAACACCGCGTCGTACCGGCGTATGCTGCCGCCCTGCGCCTCGGTATACACGATGCGCCAGTCGTTGGGATCCACCGTGGTGTGGAAGCCGTCCCCCGAGTGGAACTTGAACCAGTGGTCGTTCAGCACGCCGTTGAAGTCGCGGCTGTTGCTGGGGCCGCCCCAGTTGCCATTGTCCTGGAGCCCGCCATACACCCAGTAGGGATCGCGATTGTCGAGCGTGACGGCATAGAACTGGCCGATGTCCATGTTGTCGAACATGATGAAGCGGTGGCCGCCGTCGTAGGTCACGTAGGCGCCCTTGTCGTTGCCGACATAGAAGCGGTCACTGTTGGCGGGATCCACCCAGAGTGCGTGGAAGTCGCCGGAGATTCCCTGGAGCGACCGGCCGAAGGTCTTGCCCCCATCCTCGGACACCTGGGCCGTGCCCGCGAGCACGAAGACGCGATTGGCATTGCCCGGATCGATGAAGATGTGGCTGTAGTAGAAGGGCCGGTTGTTGTAGCGATTGACGTAGGACCAGCTCGCGCCGCCGTCTTCCGACCGATAGATGCCGGAGCCGAGCTTGGTCATGTCGGGAAAATCGGGGCTGTTTCGCTGGGGCTGGAACCCGTGCTCCACGATCGCGACGAGGATGCGGGGATCCTTGCGGTACGCCGAGAGCCCGATCTTGCCGGTCGCGCCCTGGGGAAGACCGGCGGTGAGCTTGGTCCAGGTCTCGCCGCCGTCGGTCGACTTGAAAATGCCGCCGTTCGGGCCACCGCTGGTGAAGCGGTTCGGCTCGCGCAGCCGCTCCCAGAGCGCCGCATAGAGCACGCTGGGGTTGCGGGGGTCCATCACCAGGTCGCTCGCGCCGGTGCGGCCGTCGCTGGGCAGGCCGCCGGCGAGCTTCTTCCAGGTGCGGCCGCCGTCGGAGCTGCGGAAGATCCCCTGATCGCCGCTGTGTCCCCAGAGGTGACCCTGCGCCGCGACGTAGACGATGTCGGGATTGGACGGGTGAGTCACCACGCGGCTGATGTGGTGGCTCTCCTTGAGTCCCACGTTGGTGAAGGTCCTGCCGCCGTCGGTGGACTTGTAGACGCCGTCGCCCCAGCCGACGCTGTTGCGCACGCACCCTTCGCCGGTACCCACCCAGACGATCTCCGGATTGGGCTGGAAGAGGGCAAGATCGCCGATGTTGGCGGTGCCGTATTTGGTGAAGACCGGGTCCCACGTGGTGCCGGCGTTGACGGATTTCCAGACCCCGCCCGACGCCGCGGCAACATAAACGAGCGCCGGTTTGGACTCGGCGGCCTCGATGTCGGTGGCCCGGCCCGCCATGTTGGCGGGACCGATGTTCCGCCAGCGGAAGTCCTGAAAGAGCGAGGCCGATGCCGGCGGCGGAGGCGCGGGCTGCGCCAGGCTCAGGCTCGGGGCGAGGAGGCACAGGGAGATCGCCAGGCTGCGCCAGCGGCGGGGCGGGACGACTGGGAGCATCGGGGTATTCCTCGGTTTACGGAGCGGAGATCACCGTGTCGAAGCTACTCGGGATTCTCGTGGCGGGCGAGGCTTCGCCCCTTCCCCTTCGCGTTGCTCAGGGTCAGGGTGACGTAGTCAGCGGTCCGCCGAGGGAGCGCCTCGATCCAGCCAGGCCTGGAAGGAAGGTGAGGCGCAGGCCAGCCTCCATTCGTCCAGGATGGCGCGGGCCATGGCCCGGGCGGCTCCGTTATCTGGGAGCTCCGCCAGAACCCCAAGCAGCCAGGGCTCGAAGACCTCCGGGTCCGGGTCGGCCTGGACGACGTCCAGCAGGAGCCGGCGCTTGAGGGTGAGCCCGATGGCGTCGGGGGTGGTATCGCGCTTGCGTTTCCGCCGCCGGCCTTCGGAGGCGTCCATTGCCGACAGGAGCTGGCGGCAGACGGCGGCCGGGCGAAGCTCCGCCCCTTCGCTGCGCTCAGGGTGACCATTAGGCGGCATCGGTGATATTCATCTCGAGCGGGAAACCGAGCTCGGGCGGACCGGAGAAACCGCGTCCCCGCGCCGCGAGGTCGAGCTCCACGGTTTCCAGATCCCGCAGCAGCAGCTCGAAGGGGTCCGAAGGAGCGAGCACGGGGATCACCTTGAGGTACTGCCGGCAGATGGCGCAGTGCTGAACCGTCGCCGACCCCGGTCCGGTCTCGGGGACGATGGTTCCCAGGTGGGCATGGTCTCGCTCGCCGCAGAAGGTGCAGCGAAGCCACTCGCCGGCCCAGTCCCCGCCGCATCGGCCGCAACGGAGCCGGTATGCTTGCTCGATGCCCCGGATCTCGGCCAGCAGGGGCCAGGCGGCGCAGGTCGGGCAGTACCCGGAGGTGAGCGGTGAGCGGTGATAGGTGAGAGGTAAGCGGTGGAGCAGTGCCGTGGCCGCATAACCCGCGAGCGTGGTCACGATGTCGGCAGGGACGCCGAGCTCAGCCGCAATGGCAGCCATCGCCGGACGATCGTCCGAAAGCGCCGCGGCGAGCAATCCGGGCCACCGGGTGCCGTCCGGGAGCTTGAGCGCTGGTGCCGCGCGGTCGTCCGACTCGGCCACGGCGGCGGCGAGCGTCGTGACGGCGTGCATAGCCCACCCGG
>JAXIPC010000065.1:0-26576 GCA_045403135.1 Gemmatimonadales bacterium
CTCTTCGTTTTGGCCGGCCCCGCCCGGCCCAAGACCGACCCAAGAACGCGTTGACGGACATTCAGGGCAGTTCCGAAAGCGGGGTTCCGCAGTAGTCACCTGGGCAGGATTTCGGCGGCGAGCTGGATGGCCCGGAGGAATGAGGTCCCCGCTCTCATCCACCTGGCTCGCTCAAGTGCAACGACGGTGCCGCTCGCGCTCGCGACGTAGAGCAGATCGCCGTGAATGGTCGGACTCCCGCGGATCGGGCCGTCGAGACGCACCGACCAGAGGAGACCGGTCCAGGATGGCAGATCAGGGGCAGGAAAGACGCCGGTGTGTGCGGTATCGCCGAGGAACATCGCAGCGTCGCCACCGGCGGCGGGGGCGGGGCCGCAGGCGGAGCCCAGCAGCGCATACGAGAGGATGAAGCCACCTGTTGTCTTCGGTTTCATGCCGCCGGATCCGATGGTCGAGTGTTCCAGTCCGTACGGTGCGCCGAGGGACGCGATTCATCGGAACCGCCAAGCGCCCCGGACCTGAGCCCGACCCCGGGAAACGGGGACCCGCCGCGGCGTACTAGCCGGGAGAGTGCCTTACCCGCATCTTTTTGGCATGCGCCACCCCTCCTTTTCGAACCTCACCGTCCTCGACCACCCCCTGATCCAGCACAAGCTGTCGATCCTGCGCGACAAGTCGACACCGGTCAAGGATTTCAAGCAGCTGGTCAGCGAAATCGCGATGCTCATGACCTATGAGGTGACCCGCGATCTCCCGACCGCGGAAATCACCATTGATACCCCGCTGGAGCGGATGAAATCCCGAAGGGTCGCGGGCAAGAAGCTGAGCCTGGTCCCGATCCTCCGCGCCGGACTCGGCATGGTCGAAGGCATCACCCAGCTGATTCCGTCGGCCCGGGTCGGCCACATCGGGCTCTACCGGGATCACGAAACCCTCCTGCCGGTGAGTTACTACTACAAGGTGCCGGCGGCGGAAGCCGACCGGGATTTCTTCGTCCTGGACCCGATGCTCGCCACCGGCGGGTCCGCCGTCGCCGCCGTGGATAAGCTCAAGGCGGCGGGAGTGACGCGGCTCCGGTTTCTCTGTCTGGTGGCCGCGCCCGAGGGCGTTCAGGCCATGCTCACCGCGCATCCGACCGTGCCGGTGTTTGCCGCGGCGCTCGACCGCGAACTCAACGATCGTGGGTACATCCTGCCGGGGCTGGGGGACGCGGGGGACCGTATTTTTGGAACAAGGTGAGAGGAGTGCTCAACGCATGGCAGCAGCCAAGCTGACGTTCTGGGGCGCCGCGGGCCAGGTTACCGGCTCGATGCATCTACTCGAAGCCGCGGGGGCGCGGGTGCTCCTCGACGCCGGCCTCTTTCAGGGCCGCCGCGCCGAATCCGCCGCGCTCAACCGCAATCTCCCCTTCGATCCCCGCCGGATCGATGCGATCGTGGTGAGCCACGCCCACATCGATCATATCGGGCGGCTCCCCCTGCTGGTGCGCAATGGGTATCACGGGCCCATCTACGCCACACCGGCCACCCGTGACCTCACCGCCGTCATGCTGCCCGACGCCGCCAAGATCCAGGAGAAGGACGCGGAGTATCTGGCGCGCCGGGGAAAAAAGGGGCCGGAGAGCGATCCGCTCTACAATCTGGCGGACGCGATTGCGGTGCAGGATCTCATGGTCGGCCTGCCCTACCGCCGGATTCACTATCTGCGCAAGAACCTGGCGTTCGAATACACCGACGCCGGCCATATCCTGGGCTCCGCCTCGGTGGACCTTCGGGTCACCGAGGGGGGCAACCAGCGGATCGTCTTCTCCGGCGATATCGGCCGCTTCGCTCTCCCCATCATCCGCGACCCCGATCCGCCGACCGGGCCAATCGACACCCTGATCGTCGAATCCACCTACGGAGATCGGGATCACGAAGCGATCTCGGGGGCCGCGCAGCGGCTCGCCGACATCGTCAAACGCGTGGCGGCCCGCGGCGGCAAGGTCTTCATCCCCGCCTTCGCGCTGGGGCGGGCCCAGGAAATGGTCTACGCGCTGCATGAGCTCTACCGCGCCGGCTCGATCCCCGAGATCAAGATGTACGTGGACAGCCCGCTCGCAGTGGAGGCGACGACGGTGTTCCGGATGCACCCTGAGGTCTTCGATCGCCGCGAGCAGATGCTGGAGCACTCGGACGCGATCCTCGATTTCCCGCTGCTTCGCTACATCCGGGCGGCCGAAGACTCGAAGCGGCTGAACATCCAGGTCGGCCCGGCGGTGATCATCGCCGCCTCGGGCATGGTCGAATCAGGACGGATCCTCCACCACCTCGCACACGGCATCGGCGATCCGAAGAACTGTCTCCTGTTCGTCGGATTCCAGGCCGAGCATACGCTGGGTCGGCGGATCCTTGATGGCGCCCGGCAGGTCAAGATCTTCGGAGACCTCTACGACGTCCGCGCCGAGGTGGAAAGTCTGCAGGGCTATTCCGCCCACGCCGACCGCAAGGAGCTACGGACCTGGGTGAAGATGCTGGGCGGGCCCATCCGCCGGGCCTTTGTGGTGCACGGCGAGGCGGGACCTGCGGCCGCGATGGCCGTCATTCTCAAGGAAGAAGGTGTAGCGGAGGTGGTCGTGCCCCAGATGGGTCAGTCGTTCGACCTGTGAAGCGATTCCTCCGCATAGCCCGCTGGCTGTTGGCCAGTGCCGTCCTCGGCTATGCGGTGGTATTCGGATGGGTGTGGCGGATGAGCCGGATCGATGACCGAAGCCCGGCTGACGCCATCGTGGTGCTGGGCGCGGCGCAGTACAACGGACGCCCGTCACCGGTGCTCAAGGCCCGGTTGGACCATGCCATCGCGCTCTATCGCGCGGGCCTCGCGCCCATGGTGGTGGTGACCGGCGGCATTGGTACCGGGGATCGCATGAGCGAGGCCTCGGTGGGCCACCGTTACCTGCGCTCCCATCTGGTGCCCGATTCCGCCATCGTCGTCCGGCCGGACGGGCGGACCACCGAGGAATCCATGCGTTCGGTGGCGGAATGGATGCACGAACGCGAACTGGCCCGGGCGCTCCTGGTGAGCGATCCGTTTCACATGGCCAGGCTCAGCCTGGAAGCCCGGCGGGCGGATCTGAAACCGGCCATCTCCCCCACCCGCACCAGCCCAATCGTTCCCGGTAGCCGGACCGAGGTGGGGTATCTCGCCCTGGAGGCGCTCAAACTTCCCGTGGCCGCTGTCCGGACTCTCGTAGGGTACAAAACCTCGGCCAGATAAGCAGCACCACTGGGAAGTATCATATACTACGACTCTGACCAAATCATTAACACACTTGTAGATGACTCGCTGAGGAAGCCGAGATGGCATTGCTCGATTCGGAGCGTCGCTACGAAGGCCGGGTGATCCACGTGGATCATGACACGGTGCGTTTCCCTGATGGATCCACCGGGGTGCTGGAGATGATCCGGCATCCGGGCGCGGCAGCGGTGGTTCCCTTTCTCGACGATCCCCAGGATAACGACCCGCGGGTGCTGCTGATCCATCAGTTCCGCCACGCCGCCGAGGGAATGCTCTGGGAAATCCCTGCCGGCACTCTGGAGACCGGGGAGCCGCCCGAGGAGTGTGCCCGCCGGGAGCTGGTTGAGGAGGCGGGGATGGAGGCCGCGAAGCTCACCCGGCTCACCACCATCTACACCACGCCGGGCTTCACCGACGAACGTATTCATCTCTACCTCGCCACCGGCCTGTCCCCCGCCGCGCTCGCGAGGGAAGCCGACGAATTCATCACCGTGCACGAGAAACACTGGAGCGAAGTGGGGAGGATGTTGCGGACGGGGAAGATTCGGGACGGGAAGAGTCTGTGCGGGTTGTTATACGTGAATTGCTTTGTTCGTGGGTAGGTTTCCCCATGCCCAAAGTCCCTTTCGACGCCTTCTCGAAGCAGATCCGAAGCGGGGACATCCCGCCCGCGATCTATCTCTACGGCGACGAGGATGTGCTCAAGGACGAAGCGGTGAAGGCCGTCCTCGACCGCGTAGTGGATCCGGGTCTGCGCGACTTCAACTATGACGTGCGCGGCGCCGGCCAGCTCGATCCCGACCAGGTCGAGGCACTCTGCACCACGCTCCCGATGATGGCCGACCGCCGTCTCGTCGTGATCCGCGATGTGGAGTCGTGGAACAAGAGGGCCAAGGCCAAGGCGGCCGTCCTCCACTACCTGTCCAACCCCGCGCGCGAGACGGTTCTGATCCTGTGGCAGGGTGCGCCCCGCAAGGACGATGAGAAGAGCGAAGCCGACGCCGATCTGGCCCGCTACACCTCCGCCGTGGAGGTGGCCCGCTGCACGCCGCGGCTGGCCGAGAAGTGGGTCCTCAAGCGGGCCGAAGAGCGCGGCATCGCGCTCGAGCCCGCGGCCGCGGCCCATCTGGTGAAGGCGGTGGACGCCGATCTCGGCGCCGCGCGGAGCGAGTTGGACAAGCTGGCCGGCCTGGGGGGTGACGCCCCGGTCACGCTCGCACACCTCACCGCCGTACTCGGCATCCGCCATGGGGAAACCCAGGCCGATTGGTGCGATACGGTGCTCGACGACGATCCGGGGCGGGCCGCGAGCATCCTGCCCCATCTCCTGGACCAGTCCGGTGTTTCCGGTGTCGGGCTCCTGAGCCAGCTTGGCACTCAGCTGGTGGGGCTGG
The DNA here is from genome assembly GCA_045403135.1 of Gemmatimonadales bacterium. Taxonomy (GTDB): domain Bacteria; phylum Gemmatimonadota; class Gemmatimonadetes; order Gemmatimonadales; family GWC2-71-9; genus JABFSM01. The sequence goes on from JAXIPC010000065.1 coordinate 4,671, forward strand.
GCATCGCGCGATCGCACTACGACCGCGGACTCCGGGGCGGCGGGCTCGAGCGCGCGGTCTTCGACACCGTCATGCGGGCTCGGCCGGCGCGGCTCGACTACCGCGGCGCCGCCGCCCGATGGAGCCGGTTGGCGGACTCGTGGCCACTCGTGCGCGTGGATGCGGCGATTGCCGCTGCCCGCCGCGCCGACACCCGGCTCAAGGGGACCACCCTGGCCGACGAGCGCGGGGTGCTGGTCGATCTGATCATGCAGCTGGCGCACCAGGCGCGGGAGGCGGCGTGAGAGAGACGTTGCGTCTTAGCCTCTTGATCTTGGCTTTCGTCCGCACAGCGAGCCTCCTCGCCCAGAACGACCCTCGCCTCGCCGCCGCGGTGCGCCTTTCGCAGGACGGACTCTCCGATTCGGCGCGCGCCGTGGCCGGCCGGATCCTCGCGGCCACCCAGCCGACCGACTCGCTCTATCCGGAGGCGCTGTACACCGTGGGCCTGCTGGCCGCCACCGAGCAGGACCGCCGGCTCTACCTGCGGAGGGTGGTGGTCGACCATACCCAGTCGGAGTGGGCCGATGACGCGCTGCTCCACCTGGCGCAGCTGGATTATTCCTCAGGCAGCCCCGACGCGGCCGTCCGCCAGATCGACCAGCTGTTGCACGATTATCCCGACAGTCCGCTCACCGCCCAGGCCGCCTTCTGGGGGGCACGGGCCGCAGGAGACCGGCGCGAGGCAGCCATCGCCTGCCGGATGGCCGATGCCGGTCTTGCCGTCGTCGGGGACGACATTGAGCTCCGGAACCAGCTCGAGTTTCAAAAGCAGCGCTGCCAGAGCCTGGGTGCAATGTCCGCCGACAGCGCGCAACGGGTACTCGCCGATTCGATCGCAAGGGCGCGGGCAGACTCGATCGCTCGGGCCAACCCGCCGGTCCGCCCGCCCGATCGCCCGTCCGCGCGTTCGTCCACCCGCATGCCCTCCGGGTTCTACGTCCAGGTCTCGGCCGTGAAAACCCAGACCGCGGCCACGACCGAGTCCGCCCGCATCAAGCGCGCGGGTTACACTCCGGTGACCCTCCGGGAGGGCGGCTTCCTGAAGATCCGGGCCGGCGTCTTTTCCACCCAGGCCAGGGCGGCGGCCGCCGCGGCGGATCTTGCCCGACAACTCGGCGGACGTCCTTTCGTGGTTCGCGTGCCGTGAGCGTCACCCTCTCCGAGAATACCCCTCTGCTGCTGCAGTACCGGGAGATCAAGGCGCGACACCCCGGTTCGATCCTGTTTTTCCGGATGGGCGATTTCTACGAGATGTTCTTCGACGACGCCGAGCTTGCCTCCCGGGCGCTCTCCATCACGCTCACCTCGCGCGGCGACGGCGTGCCACTCGCGGGCGTGCCGGTCAAGGCGGCCGCCGACTATTTGAGGCAGCTAGTGAGTCAGGGGCACCGGGTGGCGATTTGCGAGCAAGTGGAGGACCCCAAGAAGGCCAAGGGGCTGGTGCGCCGCGAGGTGGTCGAAACGGTCACCCCGGGGGCGCTGCTCGAAGAGGGATGGGTGGCGGGGGGGCGGAACAATTGGATCGTCGCAGTAAACTCGTCGGTAAGTCGGTACGTCGGTAAGTCGGTAGAGAACCCGGCGACTTCTACCAACGTACCAACCTACCGACCTACCGACCTACCGACCGGCCTCGCCGCCATCGATCTCACCACCGGCGAGTTCCTCCTCGAATCGGTTCCCGGGGGCGGGCTCGCCGAGGCGCTGGGAAGACTGAGTCCATCCGAGCTGGTGCTGCCGCCGGATGCGGCGGTCCCCGCCGAGCCCGAGGTGATGCAGACCGTGCGGGAAGCGTGGGAGTTCGACCCGGCGCTGGCTCGGGAAGAGATTGCCCGCCGGTTCCGGCTTGCCTCCCTCGACGGCCTGGGCCTGGGTGAAGAGGATGGGCCCGCCGTCGGCGCGGCCGGGGCGTTGCTTCGATATCTGGGAGATCTCAAACCCGGCGGGCTGCCCCATCTCGGCCGGCCAACGGTGCGGCGATCCGACCGGTTCCTCTGGCTCGACGAAATGACCCGCAAGAACCTCGAGCTGGTCGAGCCGCTTCGCGCCGGTGCCAAGGGCGTGACGCTGCTCGAAGTGATCGACCGAACCGTCACGCCGATGGGCGCGCGCCTGCTCCGGTGCTGGGTGCTGTCGCCGCTTTCCGATCCGACGGAGATCAACCGGCGCCTGGATGCGGTGGATGCCGCGGTGCGGGATCCCCTTCGCCGAGCCGGGACCCGGGAGGCGCTCGACGGCGTTCGCGACCTGGAGCGCCTGGCCGGCCGCGCCGCCGCCGGCCGCGCGACGCCGCGTGAGCTGGGCGCCCTGCGGGACTCCTTTCTGCGGCTGCCCGATGTGAAGGAGGGGCTACGAGGGCTCGTCGGACAGGCGGACGGGCGGACGGGCGGACAGAACGCCTCATCGACCGACCATCCGCCTAACCGCCTATCCGCCCTCGTCACGCTCCTCGACGAATTGGACCTCCTCGAAGACCTCGCGGCTTCGCTCTTCGCCGCGCTCACCGAGCGGCCCCCGGCCATGTTGGGAGACGGGGGGATCATTCGGAGCGGTCACGACCACGAGCTGGACGAAAGCCGCTCGCTCCGGGACGGAGGCAAGCAATACATCGCGGCCATCCAGCAGCGCGAGCGCGACCGCACCGGTATTTCCTCGCTCAAGATCGGCTACAACAAGGTCTTCGGGTATTACATCGAGATCACCAACACTCACAGCGCCAAGGTCCCGGCCGACTACGAGCGCCGCCAGACCCTGGCCACCGCCGAGCGCTACGTCACGCCGGAGCTCAAGGAGTATGAGGCCAAGGTGCTCGGAGCCGAGGAGCGGGTGGCCGAGCGGGAGGCCGAGTTGTTCGCCGAGCTCCGCAGCGAGGTCGGCGCGGCCATCGGGAGGATCCAGCGGTCCGCGCGGGTACTTGCCCAGCTCGACGCCTGGACCGCGCTGGCCGAAGTGGCGGTGGCCAATCGCTACGTCCGGCCGGAGATCCACGACGGCTTCGACATCAGTATGACCGCCTCGCGCCACCCGGTCATCGAGCGGATGATGCCGCGCGAAGCCTTCATGCCCAATGACGTGACCTTCGATTCCGTGGCGCGGGTGCAGCTGGTCACCGGTCCGAACATGGCCGGCAAGAGCACCATCCTGAGGCAGATCGGCCAATGCGTGATCCTGGCGCAAATAGGGAGCTTCATCCCCTGCGAGAAGGCTTCGATCGGCGTGGTGGACCGGCTCTTTACCCGGGTCGGCGCCGCCGACAACCTCACCCGCGGCCAGTCCACCTTCATGGTGGAGATGAGCGAAACCAGCGCCATTCTCCACGGCGCCACGGCGCGTTCGCTGGTGTTGCTGGACGAGATCGGCCGGGGGACGTCGACCTATGATGGGGTGGCGATCGCCTGGGCGGTGACCGAGTTCATCCATGACAAGGTGGGCGCCAAGACCATGTTCGCGACCCATTACCATGAGTTGATGCAGCTTCCCGAGAAGCTGCAGCACGCGCGCAACTTCAACGTGGCGGTCCGGGAGACCGGGGGGAAGGTGGTGTTCCTGCACCGGCTGGAGCCGGGCGGCACCGACCGGAGCTACGGCATTCACGTGGCCGAGCTCGCCGGATTGCCGCGGGAGGTGGTGACCCGCGCCAACGTGGTGCTCAAGACCCTCGAGGGGAACCACCGCGTGGTGGCCGGTGGTCCCGCGCCGGACCCCGATCCCGGTCAGCTCCCGTTATTCGTGGACACGGCGCCGGATCCCACCCTGGTGGAGCTGCGCGCCATGGACCTCGAATCGATGACGCCGCTCGAGGCGCTGAATCGACTCTCCGAGTTGCAAAAGAAGGCGGGGCGCTAGGGCGCTATGACGCTATGACGCCAGGAGAATCCGGGAGCCTCTTAGCGTCTTAGCGTCTTCCTACGGTGTCTGCGTCCGCTTCGGCTCCAGCTTGGCCGCCCACAGACCGGTATTGAAGTCGGTGAACAGGACCCGCCCTTTCCAGGGCATCGCGTTCATCACGAAGGGAGCGTTGGCGGTGCGGCCCTCCGGGTCGTAGGGCTTGAACACTGCGATCTCCCGGCCCTGGTCGTACAGGTTCCCGAGCAGCTCGCCGGAGACATCCACCAGTCGCACGCCCCCGTCGTAGTAGGCCTGATAGAGGATGTCGTCCTCCACGATGATGTCGTGGCTGCCGTAGTCCTCCAGCTGGTACCGGCCCACCTTCTTCGGATGCATCGGGTCGGTGAAGTCCACGATATGCGTATACCCGCCCGAGGTCTGTGCCACGCCGCCGGCCTTGCCGAGGCTGCTCCGGTAGTTGGTGCCTTCCCAGACCCGCCCGGCGCGGCTCATTTCCTCGTCACCGATGAAGAGGTAGGTCTTCCCGGTGGAGGCCTGCACATACGGGAAAATCTCGTGGCCGCTGTTGACCGGGAACACGTTGATCAGCTTCGGCTTTTCGATCGTTCCGCCATATTTGCCGTTGCCCACGTCCACCACGACGGTGCCGACTCCGCCCTGCGCGGAGTAGGCAATGCCGTCCCGCACCCACAGATCGTGGAGTCGGGCGTTGGGGTGACGGTACTCGCTCACGTATTTCGGCGCGTAGATGTCCTTCACGTCGATGATGACGTACTTGGCGCCGCCCGACACCGCAAAGAGGTGGTCGTTGGTGGCGAACATATTGTGCACCCCGCCGGTCAGCTCCTGGTCGAAGGTCGCGGCGACCTTGGGGTGCGCCGGCGTGGCCAGATCGAGAAGCACGACCCCGTTGATCCGGTTCGACGCCCCTTCGCGCGAGAGCGCGCCGTAGCGACCGTCGGGTGATACCGTCACGTCATTGATCGTCCGGGCATCTACCTTGATGGAGTCGCTTTTGACGATGTTGTCCATGTCGGTGATGTCGTAAACGATCGCCCACCCGTCCCCGCCCCAGGTTCCCACCAGGGCGTAGTCCCGCCCGTCCTTACCGGTCCAGGGCCAGAAGTCCGAGGTGTTGGCGCTGGAGATATTCCCGCGGCCGGTGATGGTGATCCGCCGCTTCGCGTCGCGCGGGATGACCTCCAGGATCGTCCGCGCGTGGGCGGCGCCCGACTGCGCCAGGAGGGTGTAACGGCCGGCGTGGTTCGCGGCGAACAGTTTCCCGTCGATGATCCCCGAAGCGCCCGGTGCCACGATGGAATCATCCGGGACGTACGCAAAGCTCCAGGTGATCGGCGCATCGGGCACCGCCGAGCCGTTGGCCCGGCGCGCGGTGGCGGCAAGGTGCACCACCTCACCGGTCTTGATCGTTTGCTCCTTGACGCCCATCTCGATCTGGGTCACCGGGTTGGCCGCGACGGTATGGCGCTGTTCCGCTTTGACGCCGTCCACCGAGGCGGAGATCGTCACCGCGCCGGCTTTCAATGCGGTCACGTTGCCGAACCGGTCGACCGTGGCGACTGCCGGGTTGGAGCTGCGCCACGTCACCGCGAGCTCCTTGCGTTCGCTCCCGTTGGTGTGGAATCCCTTGGCCGAATGCCCCAGCGTCACGTCGGTGTAGAGCCGTCCCGGTTCGGCCACGATCTCAATTCGGTCGAGCGGCGGATAACTGACCGTGACCGGGATGTTCAGCGTGATGGTCGCCACCCCCGCGGGGCCTCCGCTCCAGGTGGCCACGCCGGTGAACGACCCCGCCTGGAACCCCCGGACGTAGCCGTCGCCGAAGAAGACCGCCCGGCGGGGGCCGCCGAGCCGGATGGTCGCATTGGGCAGCGCCCGCCCCGCCGAGTCGTAGGCGATCACCCGGAAAGGCAGCGAATCGCCCACCTGGATGGCGATGGAAGCCGGCTCGGCAACCAGGCGGGCCACCGCGGGCTGCGGGGGCTGTTGGGCGGCCACGGACACCCCACCCGGCACGACCGAAAGCGCACTCCAAGTGACGAGACGAACGCCGCGTATTACGTTCATGGCCAAGGCCGCCCAGGTATTGGATTGTGCCGGTAAGTTCCCCGTGGACAGCCGGTCGCGCAAGTCGAGGCTCCCATGACCTCAGTTTTCCGGATTCCTCTTGCCGCGTTTCGCGGCCTGCTCCTGATCTCGATGGTGCTGCCGGGCGGTGTGGCGGCCCGGCAGGCGCCGTCCACCGCTCCCGTCACCCCCGCCAAGCCCACCAGGAACTACTGGGCATACGTTGGCGCGGAATCGGCTGACCTGATCCACCGGATCAGATTCGGTCCCGAGGGGGTCGCGGTCGAGAAGACGATTCCGGTGGGCGAACTCGCCGCCGAAATGGAGGGGCCTCATGGCCTCGTCATCTCGGCGGACGGCAAGTACCTCTATATGACGACGGGTCACGGCCTGCCCGACGGCAAGTACTGGAAGTACCAGCTCGGTCCGGACACCCTCGTCGGCCAGGGTGTGTTCCTCGGGAACTTTCCCGCCTCGATCGATGTGACCCCGGACGGCCTCTACACCTTTTCCGCCAATTTCAATCTTCACGGTGACATGGTGCCCTCCTCGATGTCGGTGGTCTATACGCCGACCGGCACCGAAATGGCCCGCATCGTCACCTGTGTGATGCCGCACGGCAGCCGGATCGATCCGGCCGGGGCCTTCCAGTATTCCGGCTGCATGATGGACGATCAGCTGGTGGAGATCGACACCCGTGCCTTCAAGGTGTCCCGGCGATTCTCCCTGGCCAAAGGCAAGGAGGGCCCACTGGCCGCGGACGACGGTGGCGCGATGGCGCACGCCGCCGGACATGCTCCGCCCGGGGGCGGACCACCGGTCGATCCGGCCGACGTGGGTTACGCTCCCGGCACGCGACACACGATGGCGCCCAACACCTGCTCACCGACCTGGGCGCAGCCCTCGGTCGACGGGAAGAAGGTGTTCGTGGCCTGCAACAAGGCCGACGAGATTCTCGAGGTGGACCGTGCCGCTTGGTCGGTGTCCCGCCGGATCAAGACCGGGCGAGGTCCCTATAACGTCGCCGTGACTCCGGACGGGAAGCTGCTCCTCGCCACCCTCAAGCAGGGGGGCATGTTCGAGATCTTCGACCTGGCCTCCGGGAAGAGCCTGGCCCAGATCAAGAACTCGACCACAGTCGCGCACGGCATCGCGGTGAGTCCGGACTCGCGCTATGCCTTCGTGAGCAGCGAGGGGAAGGGCGCGGCCCCCGGCAAGGTGGACGTGTACGATCTCCGCTCGCCGACCATCGTCGGGACCGCCGATGTCGGCCAGCAGGCCGGCGGGATCGCCTTCTGGAAGATGGGGCCGGCCACACCCTGAGCAGGATACTTTCCTCCATGCTCCCTCACCGGCTCACCATCATGGCGCTGGCAGGACTGGTGTTGCCGGGCGCCTGCCGCCGGAAGGCCGACAGCACCGTGACCCTCCCGGCCGATGCGAACACCAGCGCACTCCGCCGCGACGAACCGCCGGTGGCGCTCGATGCGGAGACCCCGGTGCGGTACCCCTTGGCGCTCTATCAGCAGCGGATCAGCGGCACGGTGTTGCTGCGGCTTTTCGTGGACGAAACCGGCCGCGTGGCTCCCGACTCGACCCGGATCCAGGAGTCGAGCGGCTATCCCGCGCTCGACTCCGCGGCCCTCGCGGCGGCACCGAACCTCTCCTATGCTCCCGCACTCCGCAACGGGACGCCGGTCGCGACGCTTTTTATCCAGCCGATCCACTTTCGTCATCCCGATCGGGGTGGGACGACGCCGTGACGCCGCAGCATCTCGAGCCATACAGCTCCGTCCTCGAGACGATCGGCTGGACGCCACTGATCCGGCTCGGCAAGGTCGGCGCGGGCCTCGTCACGCCGATCTATGGCAAGGCCGAATACGCCAACCCGGGCGGCTCGGTCAAGGACCGGATCGGGCTCGCGATCATCGAGGAAGCCGAAAAGCGCGGGCAGCTCAAGCCGGGGGGCACGGTCGTCGAGGGAACCAGCGGCAACACCGGCGTGGGGCTCGCGATCGCCGCGGCAATCAAGGGCTATCACTGCATCTTCACCCTGCCCGACAAGATGTCCCAGGAAAAGGTGCGCCTGCTGCGGGCCTACGGCGCCGAAGTGGTGATCACCCCCACCGCGGTACCCCCCGACCATCCCGAAAACTACGTCATGAAGGCCAAACAGATCGTGCACGACACTCCGGGCGCGATCCTCGCGAACCAGTTCTACAACCAGGTCAACCCCGAGGCGCACTACCGGACCACCGGGCCCGAGATCTGGGAGCAGACCCGGGGCACGGTGACCCACTTCGTTGCGGGAGCCGGAACCGGCGGCACTGTGAGCGGCGCCGGCAAGTATCTGAAGGAGCAAAACCCCGCCATCAGGGTTATCGCCGGGGATCCGGTGGGGTCCCTCTACACCGGATACCACAAGACCCGCGCCCTGGGCGAGGGGGAGCCGTACAAGGTCGAAGGCATCGGGGGCGACAAGGTCCCCACCACGGTATGGTGGGACCTCATCGACGAGTTCCGCCAGGTTTCCGACCGCGACTCGATGCGAATGGCTCGGCGGCTCGCCCGGGAAGAAGGGGTCCTGGTGGGCGGCTCGACGGGACTCAATCTGGTCATCGCGCTCCAAGTGGCCCGCGAGCTGAACGACCCGGCCGCCTGCGTCGTCACCATACTGTGCGATACCGGCGAGCGGTATCTGTCCAAGGTGTTCGACGACGACTGGATGCAGGAGAACCAGCTGCTCGACGCCCCGCGCATGACCGTGGAGCAGCTCCTGGCAAGGCGACCGAAGGGGGCGCCCCCGCTGGTCAGTGTGACGCCCGCCTCCCAGGTGCGCCAGGCGCTCAACCTCATGAGCACCTGGAGTGTGAGCCAGATTCCAGTGGTGGACGACGGTGAGTGCGTGGGCGGGCTCACCGAGAGTCTGCTCATGACCAGGGCGCTTTCTCAGCCGAGCATGCTGGATCGTCCGGTCCGCGAAGTGATGGACGGGCCCTTCCCCGTCGTCGACGCGGCGTTTCCGACCGATCGGCTGGCGCCGATGCTCACGCGCGAGAATCCGGCCACGCTGGTGCGGAAAGAGGGGAAGCTGATCGGGATCGTGTCGAGGTACGATCTGTTGCAGCAGCTCATTGGCACTCGATGAAAGGGATCAGGATTCAGGAGTCCGGGGTCAGGGTCGTCGGGGCAATTTCCCTGACCTCTGACTCCTGACGCCTGACTCCTAGCCATGCGAATAACCGTTCTGACCGGGGGAACCAGCAGCGAGCGCGACGTCGCCATCGCCTCCACAGTCCAGGTGGTGAAGGCGCTGCGGAGCCGCGGGCATATCGTCGCCGTCGTCGACACCGCCCGGGGGTACATCCCCGAATCCGACGAGCCGAATCTGCTGTCTCGCTCGGTAGGCCGCGAGCCTCCCGCCATCGCGGAGCTCATCGCGCTGGAACGGGGACTGCTTCTCTCCGGACTCGCCAGCCTGCCGGTCATCCGGAACGCCGAGGTGGTGTTTCTCGGCCTCCACGGGGGCCGGGGGGAGGATGGCACAATTCAGGCGGTGCTCGATGTCATGGGCGTCCCATACACCGGAAGCGGATCCCTGGCCTCGGGCCTCGCAATGGATAAGGACATTTCCAAGAGGCTTTTCCGCGCCGCGGACGTTCCCACCGCCGACTGGCTGATGACCCCCGCCACCGCCGAAGAGGCCGGTCGCCGGCTAGGATGGCCACTGGTCGTCAAACCGTCCAAACAGGGCTCCACCGTCGGGCTTACCGTAGTCAAGGATCCCCTGGACTACGATGCGGCCGTGGAGCTGGCGGCGCGCTACGACGATGAGATCATGGTCGAGGCCTACGTTCCCGGTCGTGAGCTGACGGTCGGGATTCTCGGCAACCAGGCGCTCGCCGTGGGCGAGATCATCCCCCGGCACGAGTTGTTCGATTATGAGTGCAAGTACACGCCGGGCATGTCGGAAGAGATTTTCCCGGCTGATCTTCCCCCCGTGGTGGCGGCGGAATGCGGCCGGCTTGGCTTGAGGACCCACCAGGCCCTCAAGCTGGGCGGGTACTCCCGGGTGGATTTTCGCTTGACACCGGGCGGAGAACTCGTCTGTTTAGAGGTGAACACCTTGCCGGGGATGACCTCGACCAGCCTCCTCCCCCAGTCGGCGGCGGCAGCCGGGATCCCGTTTCCGGAACTATGCGAGCGGATTTGTCTCGCGAGCAGGTCTCCATGAGCCAGGACCACGCAAAGGCGTACATCGAGGAGCCCCGACTGACCCCGTGGGTCGGCCGGATCATGGTGGCCAACGCCGTCGTGCTCCTGCTGCTCGCCACCGTGTTCACCGCCCCGGTCTTCGTCGAGGTCCTGCAGTTCCAGCCGAGCCAGACTGCCCGCCGTCCCTGGACCTTCTTCTCTTCGATGTTCGTCCACAGCGGCTTGCTTCACCTGGCGGCCAATATGCTGTTGCTTTTCGTGTTCGGCCCTCCGGTCGAGCGGCGGATGGGCGGCCGGGCTTTCCTGTCCTATTACATCTACTGTGGCGTCGGCGCTGCGGCGCTTGCGCTGGGGCTCTCCTCGTTCCTGGCGATTCCGCCCATGGTCGGCGCCTCGGGAGCCATCCTCGGCGTGGCCTTGGCCTTTGCCTTCGCCTGGCCCGATGTCGAGCTGGTCTTCGCGCCGCTCCCCGTCCGCCTGTCGGCCCGGAGCCTCGTGTTGCTGCTGGCCGTGGCCAACCTGGCCCTCGCCGCGTGGACCGACGGAAGCGCGGCGCACGTGGGCTATTTGGGCGGGATGGCGGCGGGCTATCTCTTCTTTCGAATCCAGAGTCTCGCCTCCCACCGCCAGAGCACGGAGCCGAAGGCAGTCACCCGCCGCCCGGTGATGGCTCCGATTCCCGTGCGGCAAGGCACCAAAGCGGCCGAGGTCCGCCCCGCAATGGCCCGACCCGAAGTGCGCGAGGAGTATTCCTCCGACGAAGTTGACCGAGTACTCGACAAGATCAGCGCGTTCGGCATCCAGAGCCTGACCGCCGAGGAACGGCGCTTTCTGGATGAAGTCTCCAAGAGGAAGCGGAAAAACACCTAATCTGGGGTCTTGTTTCACGCGGGACTTTTTTTATCTTGTCCCGTGCTCATCAATCTCCTCCCCGATTTTCTCGACATTCTCGCACAACCTGATCCCGAAGCGGCCTACCACCGCTTCCTCGATGCGCACCGACCCCTTCTTGCCGCGTACTGGAACAACTATGTCCTTGATCTGGAGAGTCCCTACGCCGTCGAGGTGATAGCCGGAGCGTTGCGCGCGGACCGCAGTGATCTCTTCGCGATGCTGAATCAGGTGGATGTCGCCCGGTTGGCGGAGGAGGCGTTGCACCGGGCGGAAGACATGCTGCAGGTGGATCGTGCCACCGATTGCGTGCTCATGGTTGGAATGGGCGGAGCCAACGCCGGAGAGCTGGTCGTGGGCGGGCGGGGCGTGGCATTCGTCTGCGTGGAGCATTTTACCGGCCGCGTCAACGCGGAAACCCATGGCATGGGGCTCGCCCCCGAGCTGGTACCGCTCTGGGTGGCCCACGAGGTGGCCCATACCGTCCGCTACACGTCGTCCACCAGCACCAGCGAAATGCGCCGGCTGATCGCGGAGGCCGGCGGATACTACGACTACTGGCTCACCGGAAGCCGGGCCACTCTGCGTGAGTTGCTGCTCAACGAGGGCCTGGCCGTTCACGCTTCGCAGGCCGTGGTGCCGGGGCTCGATCCGGCCGACTATTTCGGGTATCCTCGCCGCCAGTATCAGCGTCTGCGCGAGCTCGAGGCCTTCCTCCGGCGCGCGGTACACCACGAATTGGACCGGTGCGGCTTGGGGCTCAGGCTCAAATACCTTTCCGGCGGCATGAGCCCGAGCTCTCGGCTCTCCACCGGGCGCGTTCTTCCCGAACGCTGCGGGTACTACCTGGGTCACCGCATGGCGGAGCCGCTGGTCAACACCCGCGGGATCGCCCTGGCGCTCCGCGCATCGGCCGGGGAGTTCCAGGCGGCCGAGGACGAGGCGACGGGGATTCGGACGGCGTGAGGCGCTAAGACCCTAGGACGCTAGGACGCTAAGACGCTAAGTGAACCCGCCTAGCGGCAAGCCTCCTAGCGTCTTAGCGTCCTAGCGTCTTAGCGCCATATATTGACACATGCTCGATGAACCCGAAATCGTCACGATCACGCTCAAGCCAGCCGGTCCCATCATCATCGAGGGTCCCGTCAAAATCCTCAACAACGCCGGCGACGAGGTGACGCCGCCACCATCCAAGATTCCCGGCCAAATCAAGCTGTGTGGCTGCGGCTTCACGAAGACCCGCCCGTTTTGCGACGGGAGTCATCAGCGTTGAAAGGGGATCCCCTACTTGCCCACGCAGAACCTCGTAAACACCCGCCCCAGCACCTCATCCGGATGGACCAGCCCGATCAGCTCCTCGAGCGCGGCCACTGCATCTCTCAGGTGATGAGCTGCCAGCACCGGGTCGCCGCCCCGGGCAAGCTCCGGGAGCGCGGCGTCGAGGCCGGCCGCCGCGCGGGTGAGTCCCGCGCGGTGCCGCTCCCGGCTCAGCATCGGCTCCAGGTCGGCGTACCCGCCGCCGGCATCGTCCCCGAACAGCCGCATAGCGATGGCCTCGCGCAGCCGGCCCAGTCCGGCTCCGGTCACCGCCGATACGCCGAGGCCATCGCCCTCCGTTTCGGCCGAGAGATCCGCCTTGGAGCGAACCAGCAGAGAAGGCCGTTCACCGAGGAGCCTCCGCTCGTCCGGCGTCGCCTCCCGGTCCGCTTCCACGCATAGCAGCACCAGATCGGCGGCCGCTACGTAACGCCGACTCACTTCGATGCCCATCCGTTCCAGTCGCTCATCGGCGTCTCGGAGGCCGGCGGTATCGGCATAGCGGACCGGCCACCCCAAGACATCGCTCTGGGCTTCGATGGTGTCGCGGGTTGTGCCGGGGATTTCAGTGACCAGGGCCCGGCTCGAGCCCAGCAGGGCGTTGAATAGCGAGGATTTCCCGGCGTTGGGGCGTCCCGCCAGCACTACGAGCGCCCCGTCGTGCAGCCGTTGGCCGGCCGGCGCCGTGGTCAGGAGCCGGGCGATCGATTCCCGCACCCGGGTTCGCAGCGCGAGTATGCGTTCCCGCGACACCGGGCCGTCGTCCTCCTCGGGAAAATCGATATCGTAGGAGAGCAGGGCGAGTAGATCGAGCAGCTCTTCGCGGAGCGCCAGCAGTCGGCGGGAGAGGCCACCGTCGAGCTGGTACAACGCGGCGCGCCCCTGCGCCGGCGCGGTGGCATCGATCAGGTCGCCGACCGCTTCGGCCTGCAACAGATCGAGCTTGCCGTTGAGCACGGCTCGGCGGGTGAACTCCCCCGGTGCGGCGGGACGGGCGCCGGCCGAGTGGAGCGCCGCCAGCAGCTCCGCCGGCGCCAGGAGCCCGCCGTGGCAGGAGAACTCGACCAAGTCTTCGCCGGTGTAACTGTTGGGCGCGCGAAACACACTGACCAGGCCCTGATCGATTGCGGTGCCGTCGGCGGAAACCAGGGTCGCGAGATGTGCCACGCGCGGGGTCCAGTCGGCGAGCCCTTTTTCTCGCCCTTCGCCCCTCCCTGCTCCCTGGACCACCCGTCCCGCCACCTCGAGGGCCCCCGCCCCCGATACCCGCACCACCGCAATGGCCGAACGGCCGGGCGGTGTGGCGAGCGCGGCGATGACGTCAGACAACATGTCCAGAAGGTAAGCGGTGAGCTTACCGCTTCTTCTTGCCCGGCGCGAGCGCCGCAGGAGGCGGAGGCGGTGGCGATGCCGGCGAAGCGGCGGCCTGTCTGCGGAGCCGCTCTTTGGACAGCATCCACTGTTGCGGCAGGCTCGCGATGTTCATCACCGTGTAGTACAGGTTGAGCCCGGAGGGGAACTTGAGGAAGAGGAAGGTCATCATCCCCGGCATGACATAGAGCAGCATCTTCATCTGGGGATTGGGCTCCATGCCGACCTGGCCGATCTTGGTCAGCGCGAACATCGAGAGGCCCATCACCACCGGGATGACGAAAACCGGATCCGGCCGCGACAGATCGGGCAGCCAGAGAAACGCCGCGCCGCGTAGCTCGATCGTGTTCTGGAACACAAAGAAGAATGCCAGCAGGATCGGCCAAGGCAGCAGCATAGGCCAGCACCCGCCCAAGGGGTGGACATTGTGCTCCTTCCAGAGCTTGGAGATCTCCTGCTGCGCCTTGAGCGCATCTCCCTTGTGCTTCTCCTGAATCTGTTTCTGCATGGGTGCCACGGCCTGCATGGCCATGCTCGAGCGCATGGCTTTCTGGTTGAGCGGCCAGAGCAAGATCCGGATCAGGATGCCGAACAGGATCAGGCCGACCCCGTACGCGAGTCCGAGGCTGTCGTGCATCCAGACCAGGAGGGATCGCGCGCCCAGCGCCACCGGGCGGATGATGGTCCGGAAGCCGGGCCACCCGTACGGGTTCACATCGTCGAAGTCGTGACCGATGGCCCGGAGTCGGGGATACTCCATCGGCCCGGCATACAGCTGGTAGCGGAACGTCCCGCTCGGCCGCACCTGGATGCCCGCGGTGATGGACGCCGCCGTCGTCGTTCTCATCGCGGTGTCCACGGCCAGGGCGGTCGCCCCGCCGATCCCGCCATTGAGTCCCGAACCGGTGGTGTCGGGAACGAAGAGCGCGATCACGAAATACTTGGATTTGACCGCCACCCACTCGAACGGGCCGTTGAAGGGCATCGGCTGGCCCAGCTTGAGCTTGCCGAAACGGGTGAGCGACGCCTTCGCTGCCTTCGTCACCATGCCAAGCTCCCGGGCGTGCTCCGCACTGTCGGCTTCGGTATTGCGGAGCCCGGGACCCATTCCCACGAGCAGGACGCCCCCGTCGGGGCCGAGCCCCTCTACGGTGCCTGCGATGTCCATCATGTAATCGTCGGGCCGGAAAGTGTAGACGAGGGACACCGCTACCCCGCCCTGCCGGGTGGAGAGCCGGAGAGTTGTGGGGCCCTGCACGTCGAGTGCGGTGGCCGAAGGCTCGAACTGCCAATCGCGAAGCCAGACCGTATCGCGCCCCGAGAGAAGGCCCAGGCCCAACAGGTCGCTTCGGGGCGGCAGGATCTCGGCCGGACTCCCCTTCTCTCCGGGACGCATCGATCGGTACTTGGGCAGCGTCGCCTCGATCAGCCGCCCGCCCCGGGTGGAGAAGGCATACCGGTAGAGGGGGGAGGAGACGACGATGGTTTTTTCGGTGAGGACGGTGAGGTCCGACGGACGGGCGGGCGGTTGGGCGGTTTCAACCGGCGCGCGAGGCGCAGCGCCGATCGCTGGGGCTCCGCTCAAACTGTCCGTCCGACCGACTGTCCGACTGTCCGTCTGCCGGACGGCCGGCGGCTTCTTCAGCAACAGCGACGGCACAATGGCCACCGCCATCATGAGCACGACGGCCAGGAGAACGCGACGATCCATATCGAAGGGGTCCCGGGAAGATTACGGTACGGGGTCGAACCCGCCTGGGTTGAATGGATGGCAGCGCACGATCCGCCGGGCGCCCAGCCATCCGCCACGAAGCACGCCGTACTTGTCGATCGCCTCCAGGGCGTATTGCGAGCAGCTCGGAATGAAGCGGCAGCTCGGCGGCAGTCCTGGCGAGACGAAGCGCTGGTATCCGCGAATCAGCCGCATGGCCGCCCGACGAGGCCAGCGTGAAATCGGTTGCACCGGCTCACCCGAGACTGGAGCGCCACGCCAGCAACTCGCGTTGGAGCGCCGCGAAGCCCGATCCATACGCCTCGCGTCGCGCGCGGATGACGACGTCCCACGGCGGCACGCCCGCCACCAGCTGCCGGCGCCAGACCTCCCGCAACCAGCGCCGCAAACGGTTGCGGGCCACCGCGGTGGACTGAAACTTCGGAACGATCAGTCCCACCCTGGGGTGGCCCGCTTGATTGTCTGTCCATAGGACATCGAGGTGCGGCAGGCGCCGCCGTTTCCCGGTTTCCTGCACTCGGCGAAGCAGGGCCGCGCGGGTCAGCCGGCCGGCGCGCGGCAGCCGCTCGGCTACCGTCAGCTTCCCCCGTGCTTCGAAGGAATTCTGACCGTGAGTCGCTTGCGGCCCTTCTTGCGGCGGCGGGAAAGCACCTCGCGCCCCCAGCGATCGGCCATCCGGGCCCGGAAACCGTGGCGGTTGATCCGCTTGCGGTTGCGAGGGCGATAGGTCGGCTGCATGACAAATCCTTAGCACTCAATGAGCCCGGAAAGTTACTCGCGTTAACCGGTTTCGGTCAAGGTTGACTTTTCCACAACCGTGCCGTAGCTTCGCCTGCCCCAACAACATCCCTACCGCCATCGAGACCGAAACGATCGGCATGCAGCTGTCGCTTAAAGAGGCCTGGACCCGCATCCTGGATGACGCCCGGCGCGAAATCCCGGAGAAGGATTTTAAGGCGTGGGTCGAGCCCGCCAAACCGGTCTCGCTCGACGGCGATCGATTGGCGATCGGCGTTCCCGACGAATTCGCCGTCCAGTGGAACGAAGCCAAGAATTCGAATCTCTTCTCGAGGCTCGCCGAGCGCGCGCTCGGCCGGCCCGTCTCAGTGGTGTTCCGGGTGGACGAGGAACGGTTGCAGCGCCCGCAAATGGATTTCTTCGTTGCCCCGATTCCACAGGGCAACGCCGGTGCCGCGCCGAATCCCGCCGCGCAGCCTCTCAACGAGCGCTACACCTTCGAGAATTTCGTCATCGGCAAGTCCAACGAGCTCGCCGCGGCGGCCGCGCACGCCGTCGCCGAGGCTCCCGGGAAGCTCTACAACCCGCTCTTCATCTACGGGGCCACCGGGCTGGGCAAGACGCACCTGATGCAGGCCATCGGGCATATCGTCGCCCGGCGGAGCCCTTCCATCCGGGCGCTCTACGTCGGCGCCGAGCAGTTCATCAACGAGGTGATCGAGAGCATCCATTCCCGCACCATGCCGGAGCTCCGCCGGCGCTATCGCAACGACGTGGATCTGTTCCTGGTGGACGACGTGCACTTCCTCGAGGGCAAGGAAGCCACCCAGGAAGAGTTCTTCCACACCTTCAATACGCTGTACGAGGGCAAGAAACAGATCGTCCTGACTTCCGACCGTCCCCCGAAGGAGATGCCCGGGCTGGAGGCCCGGCTGGTCAGCCGGTTCGAGTGGGGCATGGTGGCGGACGTGGGCCAGCCCGACCTGGAGCACCGGATCGCCATCCTCCGGAAGAAACAAGAGCAGGACCACCTCGAAACCACGATACCTGATGAGGTCTTGAGCTTCATCGCCGAGTACGTGCACTCCAACGTGCGGGAGTTAGAGGGCTGCATCATCAAGCTCCTGCTCTACGCGTCCCTGCGGCATCGCGAAATCACCATCGATCTGGCGCGCGAGGCGCTGGCCGACAAGATCCGGCCGGGCCAGGAGCAGGCTAGCTCCATGCCCAAGCTGAATCCGACCATCGACAAGGTGCAGGACGTGGTGGCGCGGCGCTGGGGAGTGACTCCGGAGGGGCTCCGGTCGAAGGCTCGCATCAAGACCCTCACGGTGCCGCGCCAGATCGCGATGTACCTGGCGCGGGAAGTTCTCCAAATGCAGCTCGTGGAGATCGGCCAGGCTTTCGGCGGTCGCGATCACTCGACCGTGATTCACAGTGTGGACAAGGTGCAGAGACAATTGCAGCGCGATCGCCAGTTCCGTGAACGCGTTGAGTCGGCTCGTCAGGAGTTGTACGCACCGTAATCGCCTCGACGCATACGGAGCTGTGGAGGAGCGGGATAAGCGGTGGAGTTGTACACCGCGTTCCCCATCACCCACACGGTGTCGACGCGGTCAATTTGGTCTAGGAGGGAGTGGGATCGGCAGTTGCCCGCCGCGTCCACATATCCAGACCCTCTACTACGACTACTAGGTATAACTATCTATTAGTAGTTCCTTTTATATGGCTTTGCGGGGAGCGTTCGGATGAAGTTCACCATCACGCGGGAAAAACTGCACGAAGGTCTGGGAGCGGTCGCGGCGAGCGTCCCCTCGAAGACCACCCTTCCCGTGCTGGCCAACATCCTGGTCGAGGCCTCCAAGGACGGGCTCAAGCTCTCCGGTACCGATCTGGACATTTCCGTGAGCACCACGATTCCGGCATCGGTCGACCAGGAAGGCGCCACGACTCTGCCGGCCCGCAAGCTGGTGGAGATCGTGAAGGAGCTTCCCAATGCCGCCATCCGGATGAGCAGCTCGGGGGAGCAGCGGGCCACCATCGAATGCGGCAAGTCGAAGTTCAAGCTGCTGGGACTTTCCCGCGATGAGTTTCCCGCCTTCCCCAGCGTCAAGTTCGAGGGCGGCTGGAAGGTGGCCGCCAAGGACCTCCAGAAGCTGATCGGCCATGTGGCCTTTGCCGCGAGCACCGAGGAAAGCCGGCCTATTCTGAACGGGGTGCTCTGGGAGCTGCGGGCCGACCGGATGCGTATGGTCGCCACCAATGGCCATCGGCTGGCCCGCATGGACGTGCCTACCAGCGGACAGGGGGGCGGGCAGGCCGACCTGATCATCCCGCCCAAGGCGCTGGAGCAGATCCGCCGGCTGTTCGGGGGCGACGAAGAGATCGAGATCGGGAAGAGCGACAACCATCTGGGCTTTCGTTCGACCACCACCCAGGTGTTCACCCGGCTGATCGAGGGGCCCTACCCGAACTACGAGCAGGTCATTCCGCGCGAGAACGACAAGAGCCTTACCGCCGACAAGGCGGGGCTGGCCGCGGCCCTCCGGCGGATGAGCATCGTCGCGAGCGACCAGACCCACCGAATCCGGATGGCGTTCACCAACGGCGCCTGCAAGATGTCGGTCCAGACTCCGGATCTGGGCGAGGCCCAGGAAGAGCTGGCGGTGGCCTACGAGGGAGATTCGCTGGAAATCGGTTTCAACGCAGCGTACATGCTGGAAATCCTCAAGTACATGCCCACCGACGAGGTGCGCATGACCTTCAAGGCCCCCGAGCGAGCGGCGACCTGCGAACCGGTGGGTTGGGATGATCCGGCGAGCTTCATGACGCTGGTGATGCCGCTCCGGCTGGTGGACTAGCGAATCCGGGCATCAGGGGATCGGTGGATCCGGGAGCGTATCGACTCGGGTTCCCGGATTCCCGGATCCCCGGATCCCCGCAGTATCCGGGACTTCCTCTCCGCGCGGGATCTCCACGCGCTCCCCCCTGAGCCTCCGAATGATCATCGCCTGACGCCACCGCATCCGGCCGGGTCGGTAGCCGGGATTCGATCGGAGCGGGAACGGCAGCGAGCCGGCCAGCGCGGCCGCCTCGTCCAGTCCGAGCTGCCGGGCCGACCGGCGAAAGTACTTCTGGCTCCCCGCCTCGACCCCCCACACCTCCGGCCCGAGCTCCACGACGTTGAGATAGAGCTCCATGATCCGGTCTTTGCCCAGCCAATACTCCAGACGCCAGGCCGTCACCGCTTCCTTGAGCTTGCGGAGCGGGTTCCGCGAGGGCGAGAGATACAGGTTCTTCGCCAGCTGCTGGGTGATCGTGCTGGCGCCGCGGAGCCGGTTGCGCCCCGAGAGACTGCCCCTGAAGGCGCGCCACATTCTGGCTCGATCCCTGGGATCACTGAGCGAAAAGTCGTCCGGCCGGTAACCCAAGGCGTGACGGAACTCCACGTAGTCGATGCCGGAGTGCTCGTAGAACCGGTGGTCCTCGGCCACCAGTACGGCAGCCTTCATCACCGGGGCGATCGCCGCGAGAGGCACCGGCTGATAGAGTCGCCTGGGAAGCTCGCCAGTGCCGCCTTTGGCTCGGAGCGCCTCGCGCGCCTCGGCCCGCCGCATCGACATGAATGCCGTCTGCCGAGGCCAGGCCCAGCGGTACCACGCCGGCGGCGGCCAGAGAAACCAGAGCCAGGCGAAGAAGAGGAGGGCACCGGCGAGCAGCACCCGCGCCACGAACCGCAGGGGCCTTCGGCGCCGCCGCCCTTGGTACTGCGGATCAGCGAAGGGGTGTGTCACGCAGCCGGGCGATCAGTGTCGAGCGCCAGCGAACCGGAATCGTCTGGTCGGTGACCGCGACCACCATGTCGAGGGAATCACGCGCGGTGAGATTGGTCAACCAGCCATCAAAGGCAAACTCGTACCTCAGCCGGCGCGCGCCGGTCCCCTGGAGCGTCATCGGCTGTCCACCCTGCATCGCGGTGCCGGTCCGTACCAGGCGCTCGGTGGCCTCGACGACCAAACCGGGTGAGCCGGCGCTACCGGCCGCAGCGCGGCTGGCGCGGGCCGCCGACTCCGAAGCGTCGAAGGCGTCCAACTGGATGCGGTAAGTGGAGGAATCGCTCCAGGCGCTCTCCTCGCGGAGCCCAGTTGGTGGTAGTTGTGGAAACAACAACCTAACAATCGCCTCGATTTGGCCGGGGATGATCATCCGACGGCCGCCCATCAGCGAGCCCGTGGGTCCGGCGGGGCCGAGGATCACCTGCCAGCGAGTACCGAGGCTGCTGTCGATCGCCTGGGCTGACAGCCGAGTGTCCTCCAGGGCCTCCAGGGAGTCGAGCCGCACCTCGGCTTCGATGGTACGGCCCGGCACCGGGCGCACCATGAGAACGGCCCGCTTGCCCGAGGCCTCGGGGGCTCCCGGCATAGTCGCGTACACCAGAGTGTCGTATCGGAACAGCTCATAGACCAGGGGGCCGCGCAGCCGGTAACGAACCGGTCCGATTGGCGTGGGACCGCTCGGGGCCGAGGGGGGTGGCGCGCCCGGCTCAGGCGCGGGCCTGGTCGCCGGCGCCGGCCCTCCTCCGCAGCCGACGATCGCTGCGGTGGCAGCGACGAGAAGCGAGCGGTTCACCGCAGCACGGTCACCTTGAGCTGCTGGGTCACCTTGACCGGAACCGCAGCCGGAGCGCCGGTGATCGTGAGTTTTTCGTTGAGGGTTGAGGCCAGATCGCCACCAAGGAATCGTCCATCGGCGCTTACCCAGAAGGTGCCACCCCCGGTTCCGCTCCCTTCGACGCCCATGGTGCCGCCCATGGGGCTTGGCATGGTGCCGGTCACCACCGCGCTGGAGGTCGCGGTCACCTTGGTCGCGGGCACCCCCGCCACGGTCTCCACGCCGCCCGCGGTGTAGTTGAGGGTGAGCTTGACGGTCGTGTTGTTCCCTTCCTCGGTGCTCACGATGTCGGTGCTATCGATCCAGGTCTCTCCCGCCTTAGCGCCGCTCTTCATCCGCGGGAAAATCCCATTCACGACGCCCTGTATCGCCTTGAGCAGGGTGTTGCCCGACGGCCTCGAGGTCAAGTTCTTCACTCGTCCCGTGGGATCCACGAATCCGTGGACCATCGCGCCCTTGGCGCTGTCGCCGGTGGCGCCGGTGACCTCCGGAGCGGAGCTTGCCGCCTGGAGGGAATCGACGATCACTTGCAGCACCTTGCCGCCGGCGCTGTCCGTGAGCGTCATGGCCACCCAGGCTTTCAGATCCAGGGTGACCACCTGGTTCGGCTGACCGAAGCCACTCAGGTCCACGACCTGCTCGGACTTGAGGTCGAAGTGGTACTTCGTTGTGGATGGCGCGGAATCCGCTCGGGGGAGCGCCAGCAACCCCAGAGCCAGGGATGCGTAGACGACGGGACGAGCCGACATGGACAACCTCACAGAAAGTTGGGGCGGGCTGGTTCCCGTCACCCTCGTTCAAAACTAACGCAGAGCCCCCGGCGTCCATTGCGGAACGCCGGGGGCACGGGCCGGACCGTAAGCCGAGTTCTGTTCCCCGCGCTTGCGCGCGAAGGATGGTCATCTGTCTGGGATGGCCGTCGCCGGCCACCTCGAGCAGCCTACCCGCGGCTCACCGTTACCGGTGTTGTCGGTGTGGGCCACACCTCGCCGCTT
>JAXIPC010000164.1:0-2867 GCA_045403135.1 Gemmatimonadales bacterium
TCGATATAGCCGGCCACCAGGTCGGCGAACCGGCCCGGCTCGTTCACCCCATTCAGGACCTGTTGAACCACCTCCTCGGGTAACCCCGACTTCTGGCCCAGCTCGCCGGCACGCTGGCGGACCTCGCGGTAGAGTCCCACGAACGCGGGATCATCCGGGCTGAGCGGCTGCATCTCCTCGGCCTCGCGCACGATCGACTCGAGATAGCCGTTCCGCTCGGAGATGTGCATCGCGATGCCGCGTCGCTCGCCGTGGAGCAGCAGCTGCATGCCGGCCAACCCGCGCTGGAGCTGCCCGACCTTGGCGATAGTCCCGATCGTGTAGAGGCCTTCCGAGGTGACGTGCTCAGTGTTCTCCCGCTGGCAGATCGCGAACACCAGGTGATCGGGCGTGGCAAGCGCTGCTTCAATGGCCCGCACCGTACCCGGACGTCCAGCGCCGATGGAGGTCGTGACGCCCGGGAGGAGCACCACGTCGCGCAGCGGAAGGACCGGGAGGGTCAGTCGTTCACTCATTCTGGAATTGCCTTTCGTGTTACCGGGACGTTCCAGGGCCGGAGCGGCACACGGAGTTCCCGATGAACCACTGGGAGGGGGCATGAGTAATGCCATGAGCCTCCAGCGGTCGGTAGTCGGCTATCGGCAGACGCGCACTACACTTACATCGCATGATCCACGCTCCAGCGCCAGCTGGAGGCTTCAGGGGATCATGCCAAAAAGACCGAACAAGCCGTGATGGCAGTCGCGCTTAAATTGGCTTGGCGGTTCTCGGTGTAACGCGCGTCGGCAGATGCCAGGTTGCCCCCAGGGCTGGAATCCGACAAATTGGTAAGCTGTTGTACGTACATCGTTTCTGACGCGAGAGCCAATGGTCGGATGACTGATCCAACCGACGCAAACGAGCGGCCCCTCGTGCAGCGCCTGAAAGAGGCGCTGGGCGATGTCTACACACTCGAAGGCGAGATCGGCCGGGGGGGGATGGGTGTGGTCTACCGCGCCCGCGACGAACGCCTCCATCGTCGTGTGGCCATCAAGGTGCTCCCGCCCGAGCTGGCCTTCCAGAAGGAAATCCGCGAGCGATTCACCCGCGAGGCCCAGACGGCTGCCCGGCTGTCACATCCTCATATCGTCCCGATCCACGACGTAGGCCAGGGTGCCGGTATCGTGTACTTCGTAATGGGCCTGGTCGAGGGCGAGCCCCTCGGCGGTCGGCTCAAACGCCGGGGGAAGCTCCCCGCGGACGAGGTGCGCCGGATCATGAAGGAAACCGCCGATGCGTTGTCGGCTGCGCATGCGGTCTCAGTGATCCATCGCGACATCAAGCCGGACAACATTCTGCTCGAAGGGACCCGGGGCCGGGTGATGGTGACGGACTTTGGTATCGCGAAGGCGGTGTCCCAGGTTTCCGGCTCCACGCTGACCGGAGTCGGGGTCGCGATCGGCACGCCGCAGTACATGAGCCCGGAGCAGGCGGCGGGGGAGCGCGAGATCGACGGGAGATCGGATCTCTATTCGCTGGGCGTGGTGGCATACCAAATGACCAGCGGGGCGCTGCCATTCAACGCCCCCACCGTGGCGGGCATCCTGATGAAGCAGATCACCGAGCCCGCGCCGATCCTGCACGAGACCATGGACGGCGTTCCCGAGGATCTCTCGCTCGCGATCGCGCGCTGCCTCGAGAAAGACCCGGAGAACCGCTGGCCGACGGCCGACGCCCTGCGCCGCGCGCTGGAGTCGCGCACGGTATCCGGCTACCGGCCCACCCACACCGGGATGCGTGCCGCACAGCGAAAGAGCACGACCGGGACTCGGCCTCGTCCGCTCGCCCCGTCGGAGCGCCCGCGCCAACCGGCCGGTCCGGGTCCGCTGGCTCCGCGCAGCCCACGCCCGGTGGGTGGGCCCCGGCAATCGGGGAGCCTGGCCGGAGGCAAATGGGTTCGCAACGAGCGGGGCGAGTGGGTGCGCAGCGCCGACGCGGGCGACTTGGCCATCACCGACACTGGCGAGCCGCTTCTGGTGCAGCGGGTCCGGGCTCAGTTTGCCAAGTGGGCGGCGGCGACCGGCGGGTGCTTCCTCCTCAACCTGGCCACGGGGATCACCGACGGGCCGTGGTTCTTGTTCGTCGCGGCCGGCTTCGGATTCCCGTTGCTCAAGAGCTACTCGCAGCTCTGGCAGGCCGGCTACAGCTGGCGCGACGTGCTGAACCCGCCCCCTGCCGCGGACGCAATCAAGATTCCCGGGGGTAAGGGGCGGAAGATGATCTCCGCACCGAAGGCCTCTGAGCTGGGCCTGTACTTCGATCGCATGAATCACATCCACGACGACCGGAAGAACATCCTCCGGATGATGCAGCAGCTCCCCGAGGCAGACCGGAAGCAGCTTCCGGAAGTGGTGGAGACCGCCGAAGCGCTTTACGAGCGCGCCGCGGACCTGGCCCGGACCCTCCACGAGATGGATCAGAGTTTCGGCCGGGGTGCCGGCGAGCGGATCCGCGCGCAGCTCGACATGCTTGCCCTCCGCGAAGAAGGGGAGGAGCGCAACCGGCAGATCGGCATTCTCGAGCGCCAGCTCAAGACCGCCACCGACCTTTCCATGCGGCGTGACGCCTTCGTTCAGCGGTTCGAGTCGAGCGAGCTGGCCATGCGAAACCTTCGGCTCGACCTGATCAAGCTCCGCACCGGAGGCATCGGAGCCCTCTCCGATGTCACCAGCGCCACCCAGCAGGCCCGCGCGATTTCGCGCGACGTCGAAAACCTCACCGCCGCCGCGGCCGAGATCCGCGAGGCGATGGGGTGACCTCCCCGGGCACCCCGTTCGACAATCGGAAATACTGGGAATCGAGGCTCCGGAAGCACTACTCGCTTGCGG
>JAXIPC010000206.1:0-3770 GCA_045403135.1 Gemmatimonadales bacterium
GTTGATCCCGCGGTCGAACATCGCCCGCGAAAGCCGCAAGCAATGAACCGAGTCCCCCAGGATCACCGGCACGATCGGTGAGTCCTTGCTCAGGCCGGTGTTCAATCCCCGCGACCGGGCCAGCGTCAGGAACAGTCGCGCCCGTTCATGAAGCCAGGCGACCCTCTCGGGCTCGTCCTTCAGCAGCCGGATCGCTGCCAGGGCGGCGGCGGCGTTGGCCGGCGAGATTCCGACGCTGTACACGAAGCCCGGCGCGGTGTACTTCAGATACTCGACCATCGCCCGACAACCGGCAATGTATCCGCCGCAGCTGCCGAACGACTTGCTCAGGGTGCCCATCCAGAGGTCGACGTCCTGGGGATTCACGCCGAAGTATTCGCCGATGCCGCGTCCGTGAGGTCCCAGGACGCCGGTAGAGTGGGCCTCGTCGACCATGAGGAAGGCCTTGTGGCGCTTCCTGACTTCGATGAACCGCGGCAGGTCCGGGATATCGCCATCCGTGCTGTAGACGCCCTCGATCGCCACCAGCACGCGGCGATAGTCACTCCGCAAGTCGGCCAACAGCTTGTCCACCACCGGCCAGTTGTTGTGGGGAAACGGACGCCGGTGGGCGCCGGACAGGATGCACCCCTGGACGATGCTGTTGTGCGCCAGAGCGTCGTGCAGAATCAGGTCGCCCGGCCCGAACAGGTGGCCCACCGTGGTTTCATTCGTCGAGTGCCCTCCGACGAAGACGATCGCGTCGTCGGCGCCGATGAAGTCGGCAATCGCCCGCTCCAGCTCGCGGTGCAGGCCCACCTCCCCCGAAACCAGGCGACTGGCCGAAACCGATGTCCCATAGCGATCGATCGCGGCCTTGGCTGCGGCTGCCACCACCGGGTCGCCCGACATGCCCACGTAGTTGTAGCTGGAGAAGTTGATCATTTCCCGACCGCCGATCACGGTCGTGTCGTTGGTGACCCGCTCGTGGACTTTGAAGAAGGGGTTGCCCAATTCCGTCGATTCGAGCATCTCGAGGTCCTGCTTCAGCTTGATGTATTCCGGATAACGATCGAAACGATAGTGTTCCGGTGGGATCTCGATCGCCCGCGACGCCCCGCGGGTGTCCCGGCCGTTCACCAGGTGCTTCTGGACCGCGTCGATGACTTCGCGGCACGTGTACATCTCGGCGATCACCTGCTCCGGGAACCGGCCGCCGAAGTGATCCTCCAACGCCGCGACAATCTCCATTCGCTCCAGCGAGTCCAGCCCCAGCTCGACGATCGACGAGTCCAGCTCGAGCCCGACCGTCCGGTCCTTGCCGATCGACCGGACTATGTCCAACACGATCTCGGCCGTCGCTTCGAGTGTCTGCCAGCGGACCGCAGCGTGGCTCCTGCTCGAAGTCGATGGGCCGCGAGCGGCCTCGGGCCGACGCGGCTCGGCTGCCTCGCCAGGGCTTTGGTCTTCAGATGTCGGTACGAGGCCCGCCTGCCCGCGGCCCGGAGCGGAGGCGGCAGTGACCGGCTCGTCGCTCTCTGCCCGATGCCACTCGGCCATCACCTCCAGGCTTCGGTCCAGGAACGCATCACGGCAGGCGTGCCGCTGGATCTTGCCGCTGGAGGTCTTGGGGATACTCCCGGCGCGCACGAGCACAATCGAGTCGACCACGACCTCATGCTCCCTGGCCACGTCGCGGCGGATTGCCTCGATCACCTGGGCCGCCTCCGCCCGTTGGTGCCGTTCCAGCTCCAGGATGATCACCAGCTTCTGTTCGGGACCCTCCTCGACCGTGAACGCAGCGCCCCAGCCGCCTCGCACGCCAGGGTGGCTCTTGGCCGCCGTGGCTTCGATGTCTTGTGGGTAATGGTTGTAGCCGCGGACGATCACCAGATCCTTCAGGCGGCCGGTGACGAACAGCTCGCCGTCGTGCGTGAAGCCCAAGTCACCGGTACGCAGGAATGGGCCTTCGCCCGTGTCTGGCAGGTACGCGCGGAAGGTCCGCTCCGTTTCGTCGGTTCGCTGCCAATATCCTTGCGCGACGCTTGGCCCCGACACCCAGACCTCGCCGACCTGGCCGGCCGGCATGCGGGTCAGCCGATTCGGGTCGGCAATGACAATCTGCTGGTCGGGCATGGTCTGTCCACAACCGACCAGGGCACGGGCCCCGCCCTCGTCGGCTGCGATCGGCACGACGCGATCGGCCTCCAGCGACTTGCGGTCGAGCCAGCGGACGATGGGGGGGGCGGTCTTGTACCCGCCTGACACCCGCAGCGTCGCCTCGGCCAAGCCGAAGCAGGGATAGAGGGCCTCCGGCCGGAAGCCGCAAGGCGCAAACGTCTCGGCAAACCGCTCGAGGGTTTCTGCCCGCACGGGCTCGCCCCCGCTGAAGGCCACTGTCCAGCTGCTCAGGTCCAGCGTGGCCCGCTGATTGGGCGTGATCTTGCGAACGCAGAGGTCGAAGGCGAAATTCGGGCCCCCGCTCGTTGTCCCGCCGTAACGGGATATAGCCTGGAGCCAGCGGAACGGCTTCTGAAGAAAGGCCACGGGCGACATCAGGATGTTCGGACGACCCACGTACAGCGGCTGGAGAATCCCACCGACCAGCCCCATGTCGTGGTAGCACGGCAGCCAGAACACGCCAGAGGCTGACCGCGTATGCTCGAAGGCATAGGCGATCAGCGCGGAGTTGTGCAGCAGGTTTGAATGAGTCAGCATCACCCCTTTGGGGGTCCCCGTCGAGCCCGAGGTGTATTGAAGGAAGGCCAGTGTGTCGCCGGTGACCTGCGGCCGCTGCCAGTGCTGCTCGTACTCCTGGTCGGCCCCGCGGGCGGTCCGGTCGGTGGAGAGCCAGCGAAGTCCTTTCAGATCCGATGTCTGGTCAATCAGCGGCCTGACCCGCTCCAGAACCGCATCGGTGGTCAGCGCCACCGTCGCGCCGGCGTCGGCGGCAATCGCCTGGATGCGGGAAGGCGCGCGGTTCATCCGTGGCGGATACGTCGGCACCGCGACCACTTCGGCATAGAGACAGCCGAAGAACGTCGCGATGAAATCCAGTCCGGGCGGGTAGAGGAGCAGGGCGCGCTGACCCTTCAGGTCCTGCGACTGCAGCCAGGCTCCGATGGCCCGGGCCTGCCGGTCGAGCTCGCTGTAGGTCAGACGGACTTCCTCGGATTCCCCGTCAACCAGAAACGTATAGGCCCGGTCGTCCGCCTGGCGTTCTGCCCGCTGGCGCAGCAGATCAACCAACGTGGTCGGTCCAGAAGACGAATCGAGGAATCGGTCCTTGGGATGCACGGCGAGTCTAGCTCCGGGAACCGGGCAACCTGTTCAAAGAGACGGTACGGACCCGGCATGCTCGGGTCGCCGACTCTCGAACCTCACGTGTTGTTCTTGGCATCCTCGCGACGGGCACTCGGTTGGCCGGACCGGCCGGCAGAGGCCGAGACCGCCCGTATGGTAACGGGTGAGCCTACCACGCGCCCCGAGTCGTTTGAAACCACCTTTCGAGTGCCGAGGTCCATGCCGCGGGGCGACCCACGGAGAGTGATGAGGGCGGATCTTCACGGTCGAGTTCAAGCGGGGAATCGTCCAGCAACTCGTGAAAGGGGACAAGACCCTGGTGGAGGTGAGCCGGGAGCTCGACATCCAACCTAGCGTGATCCGGGAGAGGAAGCGCCGGGTCCTCAGTGCTTCAAAGCCAGGTACCACTCGGTGGCATCACTCCCGATTCCTCCCTGGGCAAGCTGGCGCAGATCCGCCTCCAGAACTTCGGGCGTGCTGAACTCCAG
>JAXIPC010000114.1:0-22284 GCA_045403135.1 Gemmatimonadales bacterium
TGCTCGGCGCCGACGAGCTGAGTGGCCAGGCCCTTTCGCAGGTTTGCCTCTGAAATCGTGACCAAGCCCCACAACCCGTGAACGGTGTGGGAGCTCACTTTGAACGGCTCGCCCTGGACCGCATCGCCCGGCGCAGCCGCCATCGTCACCGGCACGCCGAGGGTGACGGCATCGAATGTCTGAGTACAGGCAGTGGCGGCCGCCAACACCAGCGGAATCAAGGCGCGAAGCACTGAGTTCACGTGCCCACCTTGAACCCGAGACCGAGACTCAGCACCGATGGTTTCAGGCCGGCTCCGGCACTCACCCGGTCGTACATCGCGCGTATCGTGAGTCCGGAAAGGAAGCCCAGATCGACGCCGCCGCTGATGCCGAAATGAGATTCGTCGGAACTATCGCCGGTAATGCTGACCCGCGGAGCAATCCATGGCTTGATGGAGAACACCGGGTTCGGAATGGTGAGCGCGAGGCCGACCCCCAGCGGGATCTGCCAGTTGTTGCTTCCGCCCACTTTGTCGTAGGCCGCCCCGGCCTGCAGGGTGACCGACACGGGGATCAACGGTCCGCCGAAGATCTTGAGGTTGCCGGTGAACCCGACCGAGTTCACCGAGTTGTCCGGCCCCGTGGGATTCCAGGTGGCCACTGTCGCGGTCACCCCCAGTGGCCCCAACCCGATCGCGCCGGTGGCGCCGACCGCGATGCCCTTCCCCGCGTCGGAGTTCGGGAAGCCGATGTCGGCGGCGATGCCGATCCCGGTGCCGACGCCGGCGTTGCGCACCGGCAACCCGGCAACCTGCGCGACAAGGTCGCCGGTAGCGCCGGCGGCCCCGATCATCACAAGCGCGATCAGGCGCAGTCGAGCTTTCATGGGTTGCTCCCGGGCGATGAGCCCGAAGCGGGAATCAGCGGGCGATGGAGAAACCGATCGAGAAGTTCTCAATGTCCCCGACGCCGATGCCGAGGCGGATCTCGAACCGGCGGTTGATCCGGAGGTCGGCGCCCAGGCCCAGGGCGACGAGGACGTCACTGTCGCCGCTCCCGAAGATCGGCACCAGAACGGGCTCGGCGTAGGGAACCAGGCTCACCGTGGAACCCTCAAAATTGACCCGGCGTCCCAAGGAAAGTCCGATCGGGATCAGCAGGGCCGACCCGCCCGACACCAGCTGGGCGCCGATACCGGTGATCAGCGCGCCGTCGAGCGGGAAGTCCTCGGTCTGATCGATCACGCGGTAGCGGGCATCGACCCCCAGGAGCACCGCCGTCCTGTCTGCACCGGTGTCGAGCACGCCGCCCCGCAGCGCGAAGTCCCACTTGGCACCGGTGTGGCTGAACCCGTAGAACCCCTCCACGGCGAGGTTACCCGCGTCGGAGATGTTCGCGCCGAACTCGTACCGGTCGAACACCCGGTACGGCGCGTGGAAGACGGGAGTGCCGGTGGACTGGGCGGTGAGGGGAATGGTGACGAGAAGGAGGAGCGCGGCTGCGAGCAGGTTACGACGCATGCGAATCTCCCTGTACGTGTTCGGCGACGACGCGGACGGTGTTGGAGACGACCTGCAAGAAGCCCCCCTGCACATGAAACGTACTGGTGGTTCCGCCGCTCGTGACCGAGAGCGTCCCCGTGCCAAGAAGGGTCATGAACGGGGCGTGGCGGGGAAGAATACCCACCTTCCCGTCGTAGGCGGGAGCCACGACGCTGTCGGCCTCCCCGTCGAAGACGGCGCGCTCCGGGCTGATCACCAGGACCCGCATCACGAGGCGGCCAGCTCCTTGGCCCGTGCGATCACGTCCTCGATGCCACCCTGCATGTAGAACGCTTGTTCCGGCAGGTGGTCGAACTCACCCGAAAGCACCCGTTCGAAGCTGGCGATGGTGTCCTCCAGCTTCACGTATTTGCCCTTGAACCCAGTGAACTGCTCGGCCACGAAGAACGGCTGCGAGAGGAAGCGCTGCAGCCGGCGCGCGCGCCCGACGATGAGCTTGTCCTCCTCGGACAGCTCGTCCATCCCCAGGATCGCGATGATGTCCTGGAGCGCCTTGTAGCGCTGCAACGTCCGCTGCAGGCCGACCGCCACGTTGTAGTGCCGCTCGCCCACGTAGTTGGCATCCAGGATCCGGCTGGTGCTGTCGAGCGGGTCCACCGCCGGGTAGATACCCAGCTCGGAGATGGCCCGGGACAGCACGACCGTCGCGTCGAGGTGGGCGAAGGCGGTGGCCGGCGCGGGGTCGGTCAGATCGTCGGCGGGTACATAAATGGCCTGGACCGAGGTGATGGAGCCCTTCTTGGTCGAGGTGATCCGCTCCTGCAGGTCGCCCATCTCGGTGCCCAGCGTCGGCTGGTATCCCACCGCGCTGGGCATCCGGCCCAGTAGCGCCGACACCTCGGAGCCCGCCTGGGTGAACCGGAAAATGTTGTCGATGAAGAGGAGAACATCCTGGCCCTCGATGTCGCGGAAGTACTCCGCCACTGTGAGACCGGTCAATCCAACTCGGAGTCGCGCGCCGGGCGGCTCGTTCATCTGGCCGTAGATGAGCGCGGTGGACTTGAGGACCCCGCTCTCCGACATCTCGAGGTAGAGGTCGTTCCCTTCGCGGGTCCGCTCGCCCACGCCGCAGAACACCGACTTGCCGCCGTGGCCCTTTTGGACGTTGTTGATCAGCTCCATGATCACCACGGTCTTGCCCACGCCGGCGCCGCCGAAGAGGCCGATCTTGCCCCCCTTCACGAACGGCGCGATCAGATCGATGACCTTGATGCCGGTCTCGAAGATCGTGGTCTTGGGCTCGAGGTCGACGAACTTGGGCGTCTCCCGGTGAATCGGCCAGCGCTCGTTGTCCTCGGGAATCGGCGGGCCGCCGTCCACCGGCTCGCCCAGAACGTTGAGGATTCGGCCCAGGGGGGCGGCGCCGACCGGCACCGTAATGGGTCCACCGGTGTCGACCGCCTGCATCCCGCGCACCACCCCGTCCGTGCTGCTCATGGCCACCGCACGCACCTGGTTCTGGCCGATGTGCTGCTGCACTTCGGCCACCAGGCGCACCTTCAACGGGCCGCTGGCGTCTTCCACCAGAAGGGCGGAGTAGATCTCCGGGAGGTGGTCGGGTGCGAACTCGACATCGAGCACCGGGCCGATGATCTGGACGATGCTTCCGACGTTCTTTTCAGTCGCGGTTGTTGTTGCCATTCTGCTGTTCCCCTGTGTCCTTCGGGTTCCTTGTCGGGCGGTTAGGCGGAGAGGCGGATGGAAACCGCCCCTCCATCCGCCCATCCGCCCCATCCGCCTATCCTTGCAATGCCGCCGCCCCACCCACGATCTCCGAAATCTCCTGCGTAATCGCCGCCTGCCGCTGGCGGTTATAGGTCCGGGTCAGATACTCGATGATGTCGCCGGCGTTATCCGTCGCGTTCTTCATCGCGGTGCGCCGGGCGCCCTGTTCACCCGCCACCGTCTCCACCAGTCCGCGGTAGACCATGTTGCGCACGTAGAGCGGCAGCAGCTGTTCCAGGATGGCTCCCGGCGACGGCTTCAGGATGTAGTCGGGCCGGCGGCCCTTGTCTGTCGGGACTTCCACCGGCAGCACCCGCGCCGTGGTCGGCGGCGTGGAGAGGGCGCTCTGGAACCTGGCGTACACCAGATCGACGCTGGCGAGCTCGCCCGCTTCGTAGGCCGCGATGAGCGGGGCCACCACGCTCGCGGCGTGGTCGGCGGTGGGCTTGTCTCCGATGTCCTGCCGGTCGGCGGCGAGCGGCCGCTTCAGGTACTTGAAGAAGCCGGCGCCTTTCTTTCCAACCGCGTGGAGCTCGACCGTATAGCCGGCCTGCTCGAGCTGCTCAATCTGGCGGCGGGCTTCCTTGATCAGATTGGCGTTGAAGGCGCCGGCGAGACCGCGATTGGATGTCACCAGGATGACCGCGGCGCGAGTCGGCCCACCCTTGGCTGGCGACGGCGGGCGGCGAAGCAGCGGGAACCGGGCCTGGAGCTCCGGCGTCACCAGCCCCGCGATGACCTCGCGCAGCGCCTCGGCGTAGGGTCGGGCGGCGACCACCCGATCCTGAGCGCGCTTGAGCTTGCTGGTGGCCACGAGCTCCATCGTCCGGGTGATCTTCCGGGTGTTCTGGACGGACTTGATCCGCCCCCGGAGCTTGCCGCCCTTGCCCGCCATCTATTCGCCCCGAAACATCGGCTTGTAGGCCTGGATCGCGGCCTTGAGCTTGGCCGTCACATCGTCATCCAGGACCTTCTTGGTCTTGATGGCGTTGAGCACGTCCCCAGGTGCGCTGGCCAGGTAGTCCAGGAAGCCCTTTTCCCACTGGCGGATGTGCTTGAGCTCCACGTCGTCCAGGAAGCCGTTGGTTACGGCGTAGATGATGGCCACCTGGCGCTCCACCGGGACCGGCTGGTACTGCGGCTGCTTGAGCACCTCGACCAGACGGGCTCCCCGCGCCAGCTGCTTCTGGGTCGCCGCGTCGAGATCGGAGCCGAACTGGGCAAAAGCCTCGAGCTCGCGGTACTGCGCCAGGGACAGCCGCAGCGGACCGGCCACCTGCTTCATCGCTTTGATCTGGGCGTTGCCGCCCACGCGGCTCACGCTGATGCCCGCGTCCACGGCGGGCCGCACATTCGAGAAGAAGAGATCGGTGGTGAGGAAGATCTGTCCATCGGTGATCGAGATGACGTTGGTCGGAATGTACGCCGAGACGTCGCCGGCCTGGGTCTCGATGATGGGCAGCGCGGTGAGCGAGCCGCCCGGCTTCTTGATCCGGGGGTCGAGCTTGATGACCGCGGCGTCGTCGGAGATCTTGGCCGCGCGCTCCAGCAGGCGGCTGTGCAGGTAGAACACGTCACCCGGATACGCCTCGCGACCGGGCGGGCGCCGAAGCACCAGGGACATCTGCCGGTACGCGGCGGCCTGCTTGGTGAGGTCGTCGTACACGCACAGGGTCGGCTTCCCCTCCACGTACATGAAGTGCTCGGCGATGGCGCAGCCGGAGTAGGGCGCGATAAACTGGAGCGGCGCGGGCTCCGAGGCGGAGGCCACCACCACGACGGTGTACTCCATCGCCCCGGTTTCCTTGAGCCGTTCCACCACCGTCGCCACCGTCGAGCGCTTCTGCCCGATGGCGATGTACACGCAGACCACCCCGGTGCCTTTTTGATTGATGATGGTGTCGATGGCGATTGCGGTCTTCCCGGTGCCCCGGTCGCCGATGATCAGCTCCCGCTGGCCCCGGCCAATCGGGATCATCGCGTCGATGGCCTTGATGCCGGTCTGCAACGGCTCCTTGACCGGCTGCCGCACGATGATGCCCGGGGCGATCATCTCCACCGGTCGGCTGCCCTCCGAGTGAATCGGGCCGCGCCCGTCCACCGGCTGGCCCAGGGCGTTCACCACCCGGCCGAGCATCCCGGCGCCGGTGGGTACCTCGAGGAGGCGGCCGGTACAGCGGACCTCATCGCCCTCCTTGAGCTTGAGGTAGTCGCCCATGATCGCGGCGCCCACGTTGTCCTGCTCGAGGTTGAGCACCAAGCCGTTGATCACCTCACCGGTCTCCGACGAGGTGAACTCCAGCATCTCGCCCGAGAGCGCCGACTTGAGGCCGTAGATCCGCGCCACGCCGTCGCGCACCTCGAGGGTGGTCCCGACGTCGGCCGTATCGGCCTGCGACAGGTTGGCCGCCTCGATTTCCTTGAGAAGGATGCCCTTGATCTCGCCGGGGCGGAGGATCGAATCGGTTGCCATGGTCTAGGTCCCGGATCGCTGAAAGACGGAGCGGTATTCTCGCTTGTGAAAAATATCACAAAGCACAACTTGAGGCAATGGGCCGGTGGCTATCACCTCCTGCTTCTCCCGCTCCCCCGCAGAAACCGTCGCAGCACCTCGGCGTCGCTCATCGCCAACGCCTCGGCCATCCCCACCCCGGTGAGCCGACGGGTCATGGCGCGCAGATGGCTGGGCGTGCTGAGCCCCAGGGCCCGGGCCGCGCGGGCCTGCCGGAAGGCGGGGTTTCGGAGCAGGGCCAGGGCGGCAAGCACGGTGAGCAGATCGGCCACCCGCTTGAGATTCGGCGCGCCTCCAGCCCCGAATTGGCGGGAGAGATGCTCCCGCGAAATCCCCAGGGACCGGGCCATGAGCGCCGTGCGGGGCGGCCGGCCGGCCGAGGCCACCAGCAGATCCCACGCGCTGAGCTGCAGCGGTTCGGTGAGTCGGAGCAGCCTGGGCGCGTCGGCCAGAGCCGCACGCCGCCGGACCGACACCGACTGCCGAACGACCAGGTCTCCCACCACCGGGTCGTCCACGCCTTCGATCGCGACGGCGGCCACGGCCAGCCGCTGCCCCGCCAGCAGCAGCTCGGCGTCGTCGCTCTTGAATACCCCGTACAGCACCACTGGGATGGCGGGATATCGCTCGCGGAGCCCGGTGAAATCCATGTCGCGGACGATGCGAACACCCAGGACCAGCGCTTCGAGCAGCCGCTCGCCCAGCACCCGTTCGAGCCCTCGCACCGAGCGGCACGCCACGACGGGTCCGGCTCCACGCGGCACCGATCGCCGAAGGGCGCCGAGCGCGGACCGGCTGTCGAGCAGCGCAGCGATCGCTGGCACCGGATTACGTCGGGGCGATCGGCCGGGGAGCGGGGTGCGGACGGCCCGAGCCGACCGCGACGAGGGTGCGTGCCATGTCTCCCGCACGCCGAAGGACCCCGCGCGCATTCTCGTAGCTCAATGACTGCAGCGCCTCATCGAGGGTGCACCAACGGCACGCCGTGATCCCCTCCTCCTCCTGGGGCACCGGGTGCCCTTCGGCCGACTCGAAGAGGAAGAAGTGGCAGAACTTGTGGATGAACCGCCCGCGGACCCGGAAGTGCCAGTCGATCAGGCGGATCGGGCCATGCAGTTTGAGGTCGGCGAGACCGGTCTCCTCGGCCGTCTCCCGCCGCGCCGCCTCGGCCGGAGACTCGTCCGCTTCCAGGTGGCCTTTCGGGAAGCCCCAGTTGTCGTAGGAATCCCGGATCAGGAGAAACCGCACCACGCCGGACTCATCCCGGCGGAACACGATGCCGCCGGCGGACACCTCACGCTCGGGCCGCCGTTTACCCACCGAAAACAGTAGCGGTGAGAGGAGAGCGGCCCACCTAAAACACCGAGAATCGGAAATAGCGTCTTGGGTTGGCCTGGATATCGGCCAGAAGCTGTCTTAGCTGCTGCACGGTGCGGGTGGCCTCGTGATAGAGCGCCGAGTCGCTGGCCAGGAGTGAGAGGGTGCCCCGCCCCGATTGAACCTTGGTCAGGAGCGAATCGCTGACCTCGAGCACCCGGACCAGGCTTGAGCGATGCGCCTTCACATCGCTGACGATCGCTTGCAGGTCAGCGGTCATCTCCCGGATAGCCACGGTGGTCTGTTTCGTGGAGCTGAAGAGATCCTGGAGCTCGCCCTTCATCGTGGCGGAGTCCACCCGGCCCATCACTGTGTTGAAGCTGCGGGAGGCGGTGTCCATGGCGCCCGACGTGCGGGTCAGGTTGGTGGCCATCCGTCCGAGATTGTCGCTCTGGGAATTGGCAAGCTGGGTCAGCCGCACCACCGTGGCCCGCAGGTCCTTGAGGCTGGCCCGCACGTCAGCCACCGCGTTGGAGTCGAGCGCGCCCTCGATCCGGTTGGTGAGGACCCCGATGTCTCCCGCGATCCGGCTGGCCTGCTGGGTGATCTCGCCGATGTCCGGCAGAGTGGCGCCGGGCCAGATCTCGCCGCCGACCGCGGCCGCTTCGAGGATCTGGGAACGAATACTCTTGTCGTTGGAGGCCTCGTCGAGCGAGAGAATGTTGACCCGCCACTCGCCGAACAGCGTGGCCGGCGCGGCGATCGCGGCGGCCCGCTCGGGCAACTTCTGGTCGGGCTTGAGGCGGAGGTCCACCTCGACCCAGTCGTCCGGCGCCACCCGGACCGTGGCAACCCGTCCGATCTTCACGCCGCGGAGCGACACATTCGCTCCGGGGCCGATCCCGCCGATCGAGCGGAACCGAGCGGTCCGCACATCGTCAGCCCGCCCCAGCCGGATCTGGCCCAGCAGGAGCGCGCCAACGAGGACCACCGCGAGGGCGACCAGGACGGTGATGCCGACGGCATACTCGTTCGAGCGCTTCACGCGGGTCCTCCCGTGGGGCGGGCGTCGATGAATTCGCGGACCAGGGGATCGACCGACTGCCGGATCTGCTGCACCGTGCCGACCTGCTGAATCCGGCCCTCGTACAGGAACGCGATCCGGTCGGCGATCGTAAACGCGCTGTCCAGGTCGTGGGTGACCACGATGCTGGTGGCGCCGAGCTCCCGGCGCGCGCGGATCATGAGGTCGTCCATCGCCACCGTGGTGACCGGATCGAGGCCGGTAGTCGGCTCATCGTACAGAATGTAGCTTGGCCGTAACGCGATCGCCCGCGCGATTCCCACCCGTTTGCGCATGCCGCCGGACAGCTCCGACGGGTACCGATCGGCGACGTCAGGAAGCTCCACCAGCTCGAGGCTCTCGCCCACCCGCCGCGCGATGACATTCGGCTCGAGCCCCTGGCGCCGCAGTCCGAGCGAGAGGTTGTCGCGCACCGTCAGCGAATCGAACAGCGCCGCGAACTGAAAGACGTACCCGACGTGCCGGCGGAGGTCCATCAGCTCCTCGTAGCCGAGGTCGCCAACAATCTGTCCGTCCACCTCGACGTGGCCCTGGTCCGGCTCGAGCAGGCCCACGATGTGTTTGAGCGCGACGCTCTTTCCGGTGCCGGAATAACCCATCAGCACCGTAGTCTCGCCCTCGGGGATGAGCAGCGAGAAGCCGTTGAGGACGACCTTGTCGCCGAAGCGCTTGCTGACGCCGTGGAATTGGATCATGGCGTTGGACGCCAGGACGCTAAGACGCTAGGACGCTAAGTGAACCACCTAGCGTCGTAGCGTCGTAGCGTCGTAGCGTCTCGACAAGGAGCCTCATAGTAAGACCAGCGCCCAGAACGCATCCAGCACCAGGATCGCCTGGCAGCCCAGCACCACGGCCCGGGTCGTCGCGCGGCCCACCCCCTCCGCCCCGCCTCGTGCCGCGAGCCCCGACATGCAACCCATGGTGGCGATGGCGGCGCCGAAGCTGGCGCTCTTGACCAGCCCGAACCAGATGTCCTTGAACTTGTAGAACTGGCGCGCGCCGCGCACGAACTCCACCGACGAAAGATCCAGCAGGTTCACCGCGGTGAACCAGCCCGACAGGACGCCCACCGCCATGGCCATCGCGGTGACGACCGGGAACATCAGGATGGCGGCGAGCACCCGGGGCGTGACCAGGTAGGCGTGCGGACTGATGGCCAAGGTCTCCAGCGCGTCCACCTGCTCGGTCACCCGCATGGTGCCGAGCTCGGCGGCGACGTTCGCGCCGACCCGGCCGGCCAGCGCCATGCCGGTCAGCACCGGACCCAGCTCCAGCATCACCGCTTTGGTCACCAACGTGCCCACGAAGTAGAGCGGGATCGCCCGGGTGAACATATAGGAGGACAGCAGGGCCAGCACGATGCCGGTGAACACCGCGACGAAGAGCGCCACCGGCACCGACTGGACGCCGAGCTTGAGCATCTGGGGAAAGAGCTGAGGCCGCCACATGGCGGTGTCCGCGAGGGCGCGCCGGGCTTCGATGGCCCAGCGGCCCGCCAGCGTCAGGTATTCGCGGGCGCGGCTCACGCGGCGAAGCTCGCCAGGGTGCGGCCCACTTCTCCTTCGCGGAGCTTTTTGAGGGCGCGGTCGCGCAGCTGGCGGACCCGCTCCCTGGTGATCCCGAACAGCCCGCCGATTTCCTCGAGGGTGTGCTCCTGTTCGCCGTCGAGCCCGAAATAGAGCCGCAGCACTTTGGCATCGCGCGGCGCGAGGGTGGCCAAGGCGGCGTCGACCTCTTCCTTGAGGAATTGATCCATCGCCTGGGCTTCGGGGTCGGGCTGTCCGTCGGCCATGAAGCGCTCCAGGACATTGCGCTCGCCTTCGGCGGTGAGCGGTGCGTCGAGCCGCACCTCGGCGGTGTTGAGCGACGCGAGCGCCTGCACCAGCTCCACCGAAAGCCCGACGGCGGCGGAGATTTCTTCCGCGGTGGGCTCCCGGCGCAGCTCCTGGCGCAGGCTTTCGGTGGCGCGGATGACGCGGGAGAGATCGGCGGTCCGGTTGAGCGGCACCCGCACCGTGCGGCCATGCCGGGCGATCGCGGACAGGATCGCCTGGCGAATCCACCAGACCGCGTAAGAGATGAATTTGACGCCGTGATCGGGATCGAACTTTCGCGCGGCGGTGAGTAGGCCGATGTTGCCTTCGCCGATGAGATCCACCAGGGCGAGTCCCCGGTTCTGATATTTCTTGGCGACCGAGATGACGAAGCGGAGGTTCTTGGTGACCAGCTCCTGCACCGCGTCTTCGTCACCGGCCCGCACCCGCCGCGCGACGGCGGTTTCCTGGGTCGAGTTGAGCAGCGGCGACTTGCTGACCTCGTGGAGATAGAGGTCGAGGATGTCACGCTCGGCGTCGTATGCGCCGAGTGAAACCGCAGTTTCGCGCTTCCGGCTCCTCGGCTTGCTCATGGTGGGTGAAGCCTCGGCGGGCAAGGGCCTGATGGCTCGGTTTGACACGGTGTTACGCGGTGAATTTGCTTGACTAACTTCTTGGCCACGGCTACCTTGCCGTGCTGCGGCCGCGCTCTCGGCGGGCAGCAGAATATAGCGGGGGCGTAGCTCAGTTGGGAGAGCGCGTGAATGGCATTCACGAGGTCAGGGGTTCGATCCCCCTCGCCTCCATTCGCGCCGGTGGCGGGGCCGCAGGCGCGAATGCGTTGCCGTTGCGAAGGGCGGGCGGAACGCAGTAGGTTGGGAGCCGGTTCGGTCCGCGGGAATAGCTCAGTTGGTAGAGCACAACCTTGCCAAGGTTGGGGTCGCGGGTTCGAGTCCCGTTTCCCGCTCTGCAAGGACAGCAGGATACAACGTCGCGGGGTGGAGCAGTCTGGTAGCTCGCCGGGCTCATAACCCGGAGGTCGTGGGTTCAAATCCCACCCCCGCTATGAAGTCGGGATGACGGGAAGACGGGAGGACGGGAGGTTGATGTCACGACCGCTCCCGTCTTCCCATCCTCCCGTCATCCCGTCTTTAGGGCGGTTAGCTCAGCTGGTTAGAGCGCTACGTTGACATCGTAGAGGTCACAAGTTCGAATCTTGTACCGCCCACTCTCCGGCCGCGCCCTTAGCTCAACTGGATAGAGCATCTGACTACGGATCAGAAGGCTGGGGGTTCGAATCCCTCAGGGCGCATTGGACTAGCGGTCAGGATTCAGAGGTCAGGAGTCAGGGAGAGGTCAGGGTCGGCGTAAGGGAGAGGTAGCGTCCAATGTTCGGCAGTCCCTGCCCACTGAATCCTGAATCCTGACCCCAGCAGGAACGGGGCGTAGCGCAGCCTGGTAGCGCGCCTGCTTCGGGAGCAGGAGGTCCCGGGTTCAAATCCCGGCGCCCCGATCTAGTAGGAATCAGGAATCAGGAATCAGGATTCAGGATTCAGGAGTCAGGCGTCAGAAGTCAGGCGTGAACAGGCGTCGTGAATCCGGACTCCTGATCCCTCGCGAAGGGCTCGTAGCTCAGCTGGATAGAGCGCTTGCCTCCGGAGCAAGAGGTCGCGCGTTCGAATCGCGCCGAGCCCATGCACGAACGAGAAAGCCCCGCTGGCAGTTGCGCCGGCGGGGCTTTCTCCGTTGTGGCAGGTCGGGCCGGAGTTCGTGTCGGTCAGTGTGTCAGAAGCTCGAGGCGCGGTCGCTCTCCCGTACTCAAACGCCAGATCGTTAGGCGGCGTCGACGGCAATCTTCAGATTCAGTTTTCACGAACTAGTGTCCCGTGCTCAGCATCGTACACCCGGATTCGAACTACTACGCCGGGACGCCGCTGATCAAGCACCCGAACGTGGACCGCCTTCCTATCCTGGGTCGGGCGATAGAGGATCCAGCTGCCAGGCGGGGCGGTGCGCTCAATCTGCGCGCAGCTCCGCGCTCTCGCCTGTTGCCCGGGCGGCCTCCCCTCCACCCAGACACGGCACTGGCCCGGAGGCGGCAGGTGTCCCGGTGGGATCCCGAGCGTGGCGGCAGTGCTCCGCGCGGGCCGCGGAGTCGGCTCGACCCGCTTGCTTGAAGAGAATGAGCTGCAAGCCGCTGCAGTGAGAACTGCCACAGTAGCCCCAAGAACAGTCGCTGACCGCATGGCTCCTCCATGGAACGAGCGTGATAGTCGCTGATGTGCAGGGAGCATGCCCGACGCATTCCCGTCACGGCCGGACTCAGTACCTAGTAGATCTGCTAACCCGGCCGAGCCGGACACTTGCCAGGTCGTCCAGGACGGCGTACTACCTTAATTGTTACCCCCTCGAAGCGAGGAGCCTGTGTCCTGGAAACCGGGGCGGACAAAGCGGCCAGCCTCGTTCGCGGCGCCGGGACGACGCCGCCCGACGCCGGCCGGGAAAACCCCCTCTGCGGCACTTCGCGCACTGGTGGAGGACAGCGCGGAGGGGATGATCCTCGCCGATGAGACGGGCAGGATCCTCTTTGCCAATGGGGCGGCGGAGTGGATCCTGGGCTATTCGCCCGCGGAGCTGGTGGGCCGGATCGGCTTCGATTTTTGCCGTCCGGAGCACCTGCCCGTCGCGCAGGAGGGATTCAGCCGAAGCCTGACGAATCCGGGCTTCGCCGTGGCATT
Source organism: Gemmatimonadales bacterium (assembly GCA_045403135.1). Taxonomy (GTDB): domain Bacteria; phylum Gemmatimonadota; class Gemmatimonadetes; order Gemmatimonadales; family GWC2-71-9; genus JABFSM01. The sequence continues at coordinate 12,735 of JAXIPC010000114.1, forward strand.
CCAGGTGGACATCGAGCACCGGGACACCACCACCCGCACCCTCGCGGTCAAACTGGTGAATCGGCTTGCGGTTCCCGGGGTCGGAGCCGTCGTGGTGCATTTCCACGAAGCCGGAGCCCAAGAGCCCACCCACAACGACGAACCGTACCGGGCGCTCTTCGATAATGCCCCGATCGGGCTCGGCGTAGCCGACCTCGAGGGGCGGTTGATGGCGTTCAACGACGCCATCCTCCGACCCGGGGGTTACTCCCGTGATGACATCAGGCAGATGGGCAACGTGGCGCACCTGTATTGCCACGCGCCGGACCGGGAGCGCGTGCAGGCTCTGGCCATGTCGCAGGGGTTCGTCTGGCGGGAAGAGGTGCAGTTTCGCCGGAAGGATGGCACCTGCTACGACGCGCTCATCAGCCTGTCGCCGGTGCGGTATGGCGGGCGGCAGGGCTGGTACTCCGCGGTGGAGGACGTCACCGCACACAAGCAAGCCGAAGAAGGGCGGCGCCACTTGGAAGCCCGGCTTCGCCAGGCGCAGAAGATGGAGGCGGTGGGCAACATGACCGCCGGCATCGCGCACGACTTCAACAACATTCTCACGGTCATCAGCATGAATGCCCAGGTGATGGCCGAGGCGCTGGAACGGGAGGGGAGCGATCTCAGAAACGAAGCGATCGAGGTGCGGGAGGCATCGCGGCGGGGAGCCGCCACGGTGCGCAAGCTCCTGGGCTACAGCCGGCATGCCGATCTGCATCGGGAGCCCACCGATCTGAGCGTGGTAGTGCAGGAGCTTCGCACCATGATCAGGCGCCTGGTACCCGAGCCGATCCGTGTCGAATTACAGGCCGTGCCGGGCACCGTGGCAGACGTGGATTCCTCCGCCGTGGAGCAGATGGTCCTGAACCTCGTGACTAACGCCCGCGACGCCATGCCGGGCGGAGGCGAGCTCGTGATCGACGTGCGACCGATCGTGCTCCTGCCGGAGGAACGCCCGGCGGAATGGATCAAACCGGGCGCGTACGGCCGGGTCACCGTCACGGATTCGGGTGTGGGTATGGACGAGCGCACCCGGGTGAGGGTATTCGAGCCCTTCTTCACGACCAAGCGAGGAGGCGCCGGGACCGGGCTGGGTCTTGCCATGGTCTACGGACTGGTCAAGCAGCAGGATGGATTCGTGGATGTGCAGAGCCAAGTCGGGAATGGTACAACGGTGACTCTTTACTTCCCTCGGAGCGAGGGGACTGGATCTTGAGACAGCACCAACCTCCCCTCCCAGTCGCGGTCAGTACCTAGCAGATCTACTAGGTCGTCCCTCCCTCCTTCACCTGCTCGATCAGGCTCCGGTAGGGCCTCGTGGCGTCTTTGAGGCCCGACCTGCGCGTCTGCTGGTACGGGGGGATGGCACACCCCGAGACATGCACCGGCCGTCGGTCACGGCTCGACGCCTTAACGAGGGAGGGTTCCATGCGCCCGCAGCGAATGCTCACCCAGTTGCTGCTATTTGCGATCATCGCAGTGGCCGGATGTCAGGGTACGAGCGTTCTGGCATCCGAAACCGACTCAACCGGGCCCGTGGTCCTCCCGCCGGATCAACCACCACCCCCGCCGACCTGTGATCCTACCGACGGCTACGAGTGCCTTATCGGGGGTCAGTCAAGCCCGACACGACCGGGTGGCCCTTCGCTGGTCGCGGCGCCGCGGCAGGTGGTTACGAACCGGTTCAAGAGATAGGTCGATCGTCGCGCCTAGGTGGGCATCGGGGCATGCATTAGCCCCCTAATTCAAAGCCGCAAGGACCACCTCACCCGGGCCCAGGGCCGCTGCACTCCAGGGCGCACACCTTGGGCGCTCGCTGAAGACGAAACGTGCTGGACCGGGGGAGCAGGGCATCGAGCAAGAATCCTATCTCGCGCGCGGTGCGGCGTTCGGATCAAAGTTCTGCAGCATCCACACGTCGGAAACCGACTCTACAACCGTGCACGCCAGCTTCAGCCCCGAAGGGCGCTCCAACGCCGAGCAAAAGCGAGCAACATACGGTAATGAAATCGCCCGCGCAGGCGTGCGGCCATTCACCGAAACCACCCTGACTTGCGTATCCGCCGCCACGTATATCGATCGGCCATCGGCAGACCATCCTATGGGTACTGCGAATTCGCCAGGCCAGATCAGCTTTTGCGATGAGTCCTCCATCGAGATCAGCCAGAGACCAGACTTCGGCTCTCGGTTCCAGAAGGCCGCGACGGAGCGTCCGTCGGGCGATGCCAGCGCCCCCAACATCCATCCGACGGAGTCATTGGTGACGATCGGTTCCTCGGCCCCGGTCTGGGGATCAAGGAAGTGGTAGTTCTGATTGCCTGGCCGCAGGAAAAGGATCCGGGCGCCCGGCGCCCACGTGGGAGGATAGTCTCCTACTAAGGTCTTCTCGTAGGTGCGCTCCGATCCTCCCTCCCGGGCGACCACGCGCAGGCGGCGTACGCCTTGTACCATGCGCCAGAACGCGAGTCGGCTTCCATCCGGCGACCAGGCAGGCCCCGATATGTCGGGTCTGCTCATAGTGACTTGGCGGGGCGCTCCACCGCCAAAGGGCACGACTATTATGTTGCCGGTCTCACCCTCACGGTACGCGACCCAGGCGCCGTCAGGGGAAATCGCAGGTACCGTCTTGAGGGCTGTGCCCCGCGTTAAGGGGGACCAGGTGAGGCGTCCACTTCCGGCGGGCCCGATCTCCGATGTAGACCAGATGTTGGAATGGCGTTGTACGCTCGTGTACGCGAGCGCGCTGCCGTCAGCGGTGAGGCTGAAGGACCAGCCCCTCAGGCCCGTTTGGAGGACTTCAGGCGCGCCTCGGGCGGTCCCGTCGGACCGCACGCCGATCTTCCCCAGCTTGTCACCGATCAGGTAGTAGACCGCATCACCCGTGGGGGACCAGACGAGGTCGCCCAAGCCCACCAGATCCGGCACCAGCCTCCGCCATGTCGAAGCTCCACGCCTTACGGTCCAGATCTCGTCTCGCTCGGGTGGGCCGAACACGTGATTGGCGAGCGCAAAGAATTCCCCGGTGGGAGACCACTGGCCCGAGCCATGAGCGCCCACGCTGTCCGGCGGGGGAATGGAGCTGGTATCAAGCGTTGCGAGATTGACGAACGTGACGCGCGATCTCTGGACCGTTCCCCAGCAGGTTAGCCCGGTTCCATCGGGCGACCAGACAGCTCTATTTCTCCCGCACGGCGACAGACTCGGTGCACCCCCCAAGCGCGGGTAGATTAGCCCTACGATTTGTCCGGTACTGTCCTCACCCGCGAACAGCAGCGATGAACCGTTCGGCGACCATTTGAGATAATCCAGGCCACCGGGCCCCAAAGCCGCAAGCTTGATCGTGGAGCCGCCCGCGAGGTCTCGCACCAGCAGCCGATCGGTGTCCAACCCGGTGGCCACGTAGGCCAACAGCGATCCATCCGGAGAGATCGCCGAGAGCTGAACCTCTCCATCGAACGTGAGCTGCCTGCGTTGTGCCGCGATCGCGACCGGCGGACCCGCGACATACCTGGCGATTATGACTGTCGCGGCGGCAACGATCATCAGCACGCTCACGGCGGCAGCCAGCTTAGCGGAACGGGTACCCGCAACGGCGACGGTTTCTCCAGACGCCACGGGTCCGGTCGCGACCCGCTCCAGCTCGGCCAGCACCAGTTCCGAGCTCTCGGGCCGGTCCTCCGGTCTCTTGGCGAGGAGGCGAAGCACCAGCTCCGAGACTTCGGCAGGCACCTCGGGCCGCCGCTGCGCGAGCGGCTCCGGGGTTTCGGTGAGATGTGCCGCCAGGAGCGCCTCCGGCGTGTGCCGGACGAAGGGGTGCGCTCCATCCAGCATCTCGTAGGCCACCACGCCAAGCGCGTAGAGGTCCGCGCGGTGGTCGCTGTGCGGGTTGCCCGCCGCCTGCTCCGGCGACATGTAGGCCGGGGTCCCGAGCGCGACGCCGGTCTGGGTCACCGTCTCGGGCGCGCCGCCGGCCGTCTCGCCCGTCTCCAGCGCCCGGCTCACGGCCCGCGCGATCCCGAAGTCCGCCACCACGGCGTGGCCATCCTGGAGCAGGATGTTTTCCGGCTTGATGTCCCGGTGCACGACCCCCTGCCGGTGGGCGTAGTCGAGCGCGCTTGCCACCTCCCGGAGGATGCGCACGGCTTCGGAGACCGGGACCGGGCCCTCGCGGGTGAGCCGGTTGCGCAGTGACTCGCCCGCGACGTAGGGCATGACGTAATAGAGGAGCTCTGCTGCTTCACCGGAGTCGTGCAGTGGGAGGATGTGCGGGTGGGTGAGCCGGGCGGCGATCCGGATCTCGCGGAGGAAGCGTTCCGCGCTGGCCGCCGCCAGCAGGCCCGGCTTCATGACCTTGAGCGCCACGGAGCGGTCGTGGCGGAGGTCGCGGGCGAGGAAGACGGTCGCCATGCCGCCGTGCCCCAGCTCCCGCTCGATCGTGTAGCGCCCCGCCAACGCGTCGCGCAGCGCCTCGATGCGGGCCGTGGCCCGAGTCGCGTCACCGGACTCCCAGGCGGCGACCTGCGCGATGATCGGCGAGGCAAATTCGGCGCCTGGCTCGCCGAGAAAGCCAACCGAAGCTTCGGCGTCCGAACACGCGCGCACCAACCGCTCGACCTCACCTCGAAGCGCTGCGTCCTCCTCGCACGCGCTCGTGAGATACGCCGGGCGGGCTTCGAGTGGCAGCTCGAGTACGGTTTCCAATACCCGCTGCACGTCGGCCCAGCGCTCAGGCGTGGTCATTATGCAGCTCCTGGTACAGCCACCCCCGCGCGGTCAGCCACTCCCGGGCCACGGTGCGCTGCGACACGCCAAGTGCGGCTGCGGTCTCCTGCTCCGTGAGCCCACCGAAGAAGCGGCACTCGACCACGCGCGCCAGCCGCTCACTCATGGCGCCCAGCCGGTCAAGGGCCTCATCCAGAGCGATCAGGGCTTCCGACCGCTCCGCCGCCGCAAGCTCAGAGGCGGAGGCCCCGGCATCACTCCCCTCCAGACCCTCCAGTGCGATGGGACGCTGGTCCGGCCCCCCACGGCGCGCCGCGCGGTGTCGCCGCGCGTAGTCCACCAGGATGCGCCGCATCGCCTGGGCCGCCACGGCGAAGAACTGGGCACGGTCGGCCCACTGGGCTCGGCTTTGGTCCACCAGCTTGAGATAGGCTTCGTGGACCAGCCCGGTAGTGGAGAGGGTGTGTCCGACACGCTCGGCACCGAGCTGGCGGTGGGCGATGCCCCGGAGCTCCTGGTAGACGAGGGGCATGAGCCGATTCATGGCCTCGGGGGCACCGCCTCGCAGCGCAAACAATGCGTCCGTGACTGAATGCTTCGGAGACCGCTCTGCCATGAGCCGCACCTCGACTGCCGCGGAAGGTACCGGCGCCTGACGAAAGATACCTCCGACTTCGGGCGGCGTTCGAGGAGAGCGATGCGTCCTTCCGCGTCAAGCGGCGGTCAAGCGGACCTCCCGAGGTTCTTGATCATGGCCCGCATCCGAAGCGCCGCAGCTTCGATCGCCTGCAACGACTCCAGCATGTCGGGCGGCAATTCTCCGGCGCGCATCAGCAAGAGCTGGGTCTCAGCCAGAATCGCGGACAGCGGATTGGCCAGATCGTGCTTGGCCTTGGAGAGTCCGGGATCGTCCATTTGAGCTGGCGCTCAGGGGCCGAAGGGGATCGGCACGAAAGTGAGCACGAAGATCACGACGCAGAGCAGCCCGACCCAGCGCCGGCTCCGCGGAACCTTTCGCTCCGGGATCAGGACCGACGGATGGCTCCAGCGCCCCCCGCCGATGAGGAATGTCATCGCCACCCACACGTACCAGCTCGCGGAATACTGGGCCAGGACCAGCAATCCCGCCACGGTACCCAGCGCCACCAGCCGCTGGTGCTTGCCCAGCACGCCGTAGACCACATGCCCTCCGTCGAGCTGCGAAAGCGGCAGGAGGTTGAGGCCGGTGATGAACACGCCCACCCATCCCGCGAACGCCGGCAGGCTCAGGTGCACGCCCGCCGCCCCGGGAAAGACGGCTTCCCGGAGCCAATGGGTGAGGAGCGAATCGCCCAGCAGGATCGGCTGGCCCGCGAAGGACACCCAGGTCACCGCGGATCCGGCCGGCACGAGGCTGAGCGGCTCCGACGTCGGGTAGCCCCACAGGAGCACCGCGATCGCCACGACAAACCCGGCGATCGGGCCCGCCGCGCCGACATCGAGGAGCTGTCGACGGTCGAGCAGGGGGCTGCGCAGCCTGATGAAGGCTCCGAGGCTTCCGATGGGCGAGATCGTCGGCGGAATGGGCAGGAAGAACGGCGGGGTGGTGTCGATTTCGTAGCGCCGAGCCGCAAAGTAGTGTCCCGACTCGTGCACCAGCAGAATGCCCAGGAGCGGTACCGCGAAGGTCCAGCCGTCGAGGAGAAGGCGCCAGTCTCCCCGGGCCGCATTGACGAAGAACTGGCCCGCGCCGGTGAAGAATCCGGAGAACCCGGGTGGGGAATAGGGATACCACACCCCGGCCAGCGCGGCACCGGCCCCCAGCGAGCAGACGATCGTCAGGGCGAAGAGCACCGCATGGAGCACCCACCTGGTGCGCCGGGCACCGGGCACCGCCCGGACCAGGACCAGCCGAGTGCGGAGGTCGTCGGCCCAGTACCAGCGGCCTGCCCACCGCGCCAGAACGGCAGTGAGTTGAGCCGAGGGACCGGTGTGCTCCGGCGCCACGAGCCCGTCCACCACTTCCCGCGAGCCCAGGCGCATTATCCGCCAGGCCGCCAGGAGCGGAGTCAGGTCATCCATGGCGCCACTTGACGGACACGTTGCGGATCGGTAAGATTGCTCATCCCTGAACAAGTACTGGCAGGTCTTCCAGCGCGGCGCGATCGTGGCGCCCGGCCGGCACGCCTTCGGATTTCAGATTCCGACCCTGATACGAACCTCGTCCTCTCACTGATGTACGCTGCCGGCAGGCACGAGCCCCCGTCTGGCGCAACAAGGCCCCCTCCGTGGATATCTCCGAACTGAAGCAGAAGTCCGTTGCCGAGCTGCACGCGCTCGCGCAGCAACTCAACATCACCAACTACTCAGGCCTGCGCAAGCAGGATCTGATCTTCCGGATCGAGCAGTCGCTGCTCGAATCGGACACCGTCATTCGGGGCGAAGGGGTCCTCGAGATCTTGCCGGAAGGCTATGGTTTCCTCCGCAGCCAGGACTGGAACTATCTCTACGGCCCCGACGACATCTACGTGAGCCCAAGCCAGATCAAACGATTCGATCTGCGGACGGGCGACACGGTGCTGGGGCAGGTCCGGCCTCCGAAGGAGGGCGAGCGCTACCTCGCGCTGCTCAAGGTCGAGAGCGTCAACTACGAAGAGCCGGAGAAGACCAAGCAACGGATCGCGTTCGACAACCTGCGGCCCCGCTATCCCGACCAGAAGCTCAGGCTGGAGGGCAAGAAGGGTGATCTGTCCATGCGGGTGGTGGATCTGCTCGCCCCGATCGGCAAAGGCCAGCGCGGTTTGATCGTCTCGCCGCCCAAGGCCGGCAAGACGATCCTGATGCAGAAGATCGCCAACGCCATCGCGGAGAATCATCCCGAGGTGATCCTCATCGTGCTGCTGATCGACGAGCGGCCCGAGGAAGTCACCGACATGCAGGAGAACGTCAAGGCGGAAGTGATTTCCTCCACCTTCGACGAGCCCGCCGACCGGCACGTACAGGTGGCCGATATGGTCATCGAAAAATCCAAGCGGCTGGTCGAGCATGGGCGGGACGTCGTGATCCTGCTCGATTCGATCACCCGTCTGGCCCGCGCCCACAACGTGGTGGTGCCCCACTCCGGAAAGATCCTGTCGGGCGGTGTGGACGCCAACGCGCTGCAAAAACCCAAGCGCTTCTTCGGGGCCGCGCGCAACATCGAGGGTGGCGGCTCACTCACCATCATCGCCACGGCGCTGATCGACACCGGCTCCCGGATGGACGAGGTGATCTTCGAGGAGTTCAAGGGCACCGGCAACATGGAGCTCGTGCTCGACCGCCGGCTGGCGGATCGCCGGATCTACCCCGCCATCGACATCCAGCGAAGCAGCACGAGAAAGGAAGAGCTGCTCATGGACAAGGACGAGCTCAACCGGGTGTATCTGCTCCGGAATTTCCTCGCCGACATGCCGCCGGTTGAAGCACTCGAGTTTCTGATCGAGCGGATGAAGCGCACGAAGACCAACAAGGAGTTCTTCGCCACGATGAACCAGTAAGGCCGTGGCCATCCCCGCCACCGGCCGGATCCTCGCGGTGGACTGGGGCGAGGTGCGGTTCGGCCTCGCCCTCTCGGATGAGACCCAGACGATCGCCTCCCCGCTTTGCACGCTCTCGCGCCGAGCCGGCAAGCGCTTTCCGATGCCGGCGTTCCTCGAAGTGATCACGACCCACCGACCGGTCGGCCTGGTGGTGGGTCTTCCCCTGACGCTCGATGGCATCGAGGGCGAATCCGCCGCCGCCGCGCGGGAGCTGTCCGCGCTGCTCGGGGCGCGGACCTACCTGCCGGTGACCCTGGTGGATGAGCGCATGACCACGGCGCGCGCCCACGCGGCTATCCAGGAGCTGGGCGGCTCCGCCCGGGGGCGCCGCGAGGACGTCGACGCGCTCGCCGCCACGATTCGGCTCCAGCATTTCCTCGAGATTCGGCGGAACCAGCGGCCGTGAAACAGATCGCCCCGGGCCCTGCGGGCCCTCGCGATGACTTTTCAGGAGTCATTGCGAGGCGGCAGAGCCGCCGAAGCAAGCTCTCCGCGAGAATCCTGCTGCTCGCGGCGGTCGCCTGCGGCGAGCCGCTGGCCGGCGCTCCCAAAGAGCGCATCACGATTCCGCCGGGCGCATCGGTCCATGCGATCGCCGACAGCCTCGCCGCCCACGGGGTGATCTCCTCGCCGCGCTGGTTTCGGCTGCTGTCGAGAATCGGCGGCTACGACCGCCGCCTGCAGAGCGGCCCGTACGAGCTGACCCGGGGCCAGGGCTCCCGGTCTGCGCTGCGGGCGCTGACCGGCGGGCACGCGCTGCTGGCCCGATTCACGGTGCCCGAGGGCCTCACGCTGCTGGACATCGCCGACGCGGCCGAGAAGAGCCTCGGCATTCCGAAGGAGCTCTTTCTGGCCAGGACGCGCGACACGGTCTTGCTCCGCGAATTCGGGGTGCCCGGCCAGTCGTTCGAGGGGTATCTCAAGCCGGAAACCTATTTCTTCGCGCCGGGAGTGGGTCCCGACATCGTGGTGCGAGCCCTGGCACTCGCGGCGCGGGCCGACTGGGATTCGGCATGGGCGGCGCGGGCGGAGGCGCAGGGGATGGACCGGGCGACCACCGTGACGCTTGCCAGCCTGGTGGAGGGTGAGGCGCGGGTCGACCAGGACCGGCCGCTCGTCGCGGCGGTCTATCGCAATCGGCTCCGGCTGGACATGCCCCTGCAGGCCGATCCCACGGTGCAGTACGCCATCGAGCTCTCGACCGGGGAGCGGAAGCCCCGGTTGTACGAAAAGGATTACGGCAT
>JAXIPC010000067.1:0-4867 GCA_045403135.1 Gemmatimonadales bacterium
CGGCTGGACGCCGAGCTCGCCGAGGAGCTGCGCTTCCACCGGCAGCAGCTGGAAAGCGAGGCCCGCAACGCCGGGGTCGACGGCGAGGAGGCGCGGTACGCCGCTGTCCGCCGACTCGGCAGTGGCCTCCGTGCGCGGGAAACGAGCCGCGACCGGTGGTCCTGGCCCTGGCTCGATCATTTCCTGAAAGACTCCCGCTACGCGTTTCGCGGGCTTCGCCGGTCTCCCGGCTTCACGGTCACCGTCGTGCTCACGCTGGGGCTCGGGATCGGCGCCAACGCCGCGATGTTCGGCGTCATCGACCGGTTGATGTTCCGGCCATTCCCGATGCTCCGCGATCCGGCCCGGGTCCATCGGGTCTACCTGAAGTGGAACGACCGCACTCGCGCGCGGGTCATGCCCGCGTTCGAATACACCCGCTATCTCGACCTGAAGAAGTGGACCAGCTCTTTCTCCCAGTACGCCGGGATGGCGGACGCGACCATGGCGGTCGGCACCGGCGACGCGGCCCGCGAGCGCCCGGTCGCGACGGTGAGTGCCTCCTTCTTCGACTTCTTTGATGCTCGCCCGGCGCTGGGGCGTTTCTTCGGAGCGGCGGAAGATGTGACGCCGATCGGCGCACCGGTGGTGGTGTTGAGTTATCCGTTCTGGCAGTCCGAGTTCGGCGGCCGCAACGTGATCGGCCAGCCGCTCACGGTGCGGAATATCCCCTCCACCATCATCGGGGTCGCCCCGCGGGGGTTTATCGGGGTCGCGGGGCGAGTGCCGCCCGACCTGTTCATGCCCATCACCACCTACGCCGGCAACAGTCCCGGCTCCAGCGATAGGGTCAACTACTACAAGACCTACAACTGGGGCTGGATGAGTGTGATGGTGCGCCGCAAGCCCGGGGTAAGCGTCGAGGCGGCCTCGCGCGACCTCAGCGAGGCCCACCTGCGCAGCTGGAACGCCGAGCGGGAGCTGGATCCCGAATCCACCCCGGCCGAGATCGCGAAACCCAGCGCAATCGCCGGGGCACTCAAGCTGGCCGCCGGCCCCGAGCCGGGCCTTGAATTCCAAACTCTCCTGTGGCTCACCGGCGTCGCGGTCATCGTTCTCCTGATCGCCTGCGCCAACGTGGCCAACCTCACGTTCGCTCGGGTGCTGCGGCGGCGGCGCGAGCTCTCCGTGAGGCTCGCGCTCGGCGTGAGCCGGGGCCGCCTCGTTGCCCAATGCCTCACCGAGAGCCTGATCCTCGCCGGGTGCGGGTGCCTGGCCGGGGTGCTCATCGCGCAATGGGGTGGCGTGGCCCTGCGCCGACTCTTTCTCCCGGCGGGGGGCTCGCTCGAGGTCCTGCGCGATTGGCGTACCCTGGCCGTGGCGTCGGCATTCGCGCTGGCCACCGGCATCCTGACCGGTCTGGGACCGGCGTTTCTCGCGGTGCGCGGTGACCTGGCCGGCAGCCTCAAGGCCGGCGCCCGCGAGGGAACTCAGCAGCGCTCGCGGACGCGATCGGCGCTGCTCATCCTGCAAGGCGCCCTGTCGGTGATCTTGCTGGTTGGCGCCGGCCTGTTCGTCAAGAGCTTGAGCCACGTTCGCGCCCTGCGGCTCGGCTACGACCCCGAGCAGGTGCTCATGGTCGGCCGAAACCTGCGCGGAATGCAGCTGCCCGACAGCAGCCTGATCGTCCTGCACCGGCGCCTGCTGGAATCCGCCCAGGCGATTCCCGGTGTGGAGTACGCCGCTTTCGTGAGCAGTATCCCGTTCTGGAGCACATCGTCCACCGATTTCTTCGTCACCGGGATCGATTCGGTGCGTCGATTGGGCCGTTTCACCTTCCAGACCTCGACGCCCGACTACTTCAAGGCGCTGGGGACTCGGGTGTTGCGCGGACGGCCGTTCGGCGCCGAAGACCGGGCCGGGGCGCCTCGGGTCGTCGTGGTGAGCGAGGGAATGGCGCAGGTGCTGTGGCCGGGAAGGGAAGCCCTCGGCCAATGCATGCGAATCGACGCCGACACGATGCCGTGCACCACGGTGATCGGGATCGCCGAGGACGCGGTGCAGAACAGTGTCACCGAGGAGCAGCGCTTCCGCTACTACATGCCGCTCGAGCAGGCCCGTCCGGCCGGAGGCCATACGCTGCTCCTGCGCATGCGGGGAGACCCGGTGGCGTACGTCGAGCGAGTGCGCAAGGCGTTGCAACCGGTCATGCCGGGGGAGTCCTACGTCACCGTCCGGCCTCTCGAGGAGCTGGTGGAGGGGAATCGCCGATCCTGGCAGGTCGGGGCGACCATGTTCGTGGCGTTCGGCGGTCTGGCGTTGCTGGTGGCCGCGGTGGGGCTCTACGGAGTCATCGCCTACAACGTGGCGCAGCGGACTCACGAGCTGGGGGTGCGCATCGCGCTGGGCGCGCAGTCGGCCCACGTCGTTCGGCTGGTCGTCGGCCAGGGGGTGAAGTTCGCCCTCGCTGGGGTCGTGCTGGGGATCGCCGTGGCGTTGCTCGTGGCCAAGTCGATCCAGCCGTTGCTCTTCCAGCAATCGGCGCGCGATCCCGTCACCTACGGCGGCGTGGCCGGGTTGCTGATCCTGGTGGCGCTCGTCGCCAGCGCGGTTCCGGCGCGCCGGGCAACACGGGCCGATCCCAATTCGGCGCTCCGCGCCGACTGAGGGGCCCATGCGCGAATGGCTGGCCCGATTCCGGGATTGGCTCCGGCGCGATCAGCTCGACCGCGAGCTCGCCGAGGAGCTGCGCTTTCACCGAGAGCAGCTGGAGCGTGACGCCGCCGCCGACGGTGCCGATGCCGAGGAGGCGCGTTATGCGGCCCGCCGCCGGCTGGGCAACGTCGCCGGCATTCAGGAGGCGGCGCGCGGCCGCTGGTCGTGGCCCTGGCTCGACCATCTCCTGAGGGACACGCGGTACGGGCTCCGTGGTCTCCGGCGCGCGCCCGGGTTCACCGCCACCGTCGTGCTCACGCTCGGGCTCGGCATCGGCGCTAACGCGGCCATGTTCGGCGTGATCGACCGGCTGATGTTCCGGCCGTTTCCCTACCTCCGGGATCCCGAGACGGTGCACCGGGTCTATCTCCAGTCCACCTATCGGGGCCGCACCGGCACCAATTTCACCATTCCCTATACCAGGTATCGCGATCTCGTACGCGGTACCGGCGGGATTGCTCAGGAAGCCGGGGTCACCGAGCGGTTCCTGGCCGTCGGAACCGGTGCGGCGGCCAGGGAGCACCCGGTGGCCGGCGTCAGCGCGTCTTTTTTCGAGTTCTTCGACGTCCGCCCGGTGCTGGGCCGATTCTTTGGTGCCTCCGAAGATGTGACGCCGCGCGGAGCCGCGGTGGTCGTGCTCGGCTACGGATTCTGGAGATCCGAGCTCGGTAGCAGGCCGGTGGTGGGCGAGGTCCTCAAGATCGGTCCCGTCGATCACACGATCATCGGGGTCGCACCCGAGGGTTTCGTGGGCATCGCGGAAGCCGACCCTCCCGCGGCGTTCATCCCCATCACCGCGTTTCCGCTCGCCGCGGGCGAGAACAAGTCGAGCGACTACTACACCAACTACAACTGGGATTGGACCACGGTCATGGTCCGCCGGAAGCCCGAGGTTACCCAGGCGGCAACCTCGGCGGAGCTGAGCAAGGCGTACATACGGAGCAGAAATGCCGCCAGGGCCTTCAATCCGGCGGTGCTGCCGGATTCAATTGCCCGCCCACGGGCGATTGCCGGTGCGCTCAAGACGGCGGCCGGGCCGGATGCCGGGCTGGAATCCCGGACCCTGATCTGGGTCACGGGTGTGGCGGCGATCGTGCTGCTGATCGCGTGCGCGAACGTGACCAACCTGATGTTGGCCCGGGTGCTCCGCCGCCGGCGGGAGGTCGCCGTGCGGCTTGCCCTCGGGGTGAGCCGGCGTCGCCTGGTGGCGCAGTTCTTCGCCGAAAGCATGCTCTTGGCGGCGCTGGGCTGTGTGGTTGGCGTGGCGATCGCCCAGTGGGGCGGTCTCGCATTGCGGCGACTGGTGCTTCCCGCCGCGATGTCGCTCGATATCGCGACCGACTGGCGATCGCTGGTGGCGGCCGGGGCTTTCGCGCTGGTGGCCGGCACGGTAACCGCGATCGGACCCGCCCTGCTCGCGTTGCGAGGCGACCTCGCGACCTCGCTCAAGGCCGGGGCCCGGGAGGGAACCCAGCAGCGCTCCGGCTTGCGGTCGGCCCTGCTGGTTCTGCAGGGTGCGCTTTCTGTCGTGCTGCTGGTCGGCGCCGGTCTCTTCGTCCGGAGCCTGAACCAGGTCCGCGGCACGCGCCTCGGGTACGAGCCCGAGCCGGTGCTGATGGTGATGTCCAACCTCCGCGGCGTCTCGCTGGACAGCAGCGCCAGCGTAGTCTTCCGTCAGAGACTCCTGGCGGCCGCGCGGGCAACCCCGGGCGTGGAAGCCGCTGCCCGTATCAACAGCCGGCCATTCGGAACCAACACCACGAAGCTCGTCGTGCCGGGCGTCGACTCGGTCGAACGACTCGGGCGATTCAACTTTCAAGTCTCCGACCCCGACTACTTCCAGGTGATGGGGACCCGGATCGTCAAAGGCAGGCCATTCACCGCGGAAGACGGTGAAGCTGCGCCGAAGGTTACCCTGGTGAGTGAGAGCATGGCGAAAGCCCTCTGGCCGGGGCAGGACCCGATCGGCCAATGCATCCGGGTTACGTTCGTCGCTCGTCCGGCTGAGACCTGCACCACGGTCATCGGGATCGCCGAGGACGCCAGGCAACAGAGCATCACGGACGAGCAGCGATTCATGTACTATCTGCCTATCGACCAGGTGAACCCGTCGTGGGGGAGCTGGCTCTTCGTACGGATCGCAGGCGGTGACGTGCTCACCGCGTCGGAACGG
>JAXIPC010000040.1:0-11148 GCA_045403135.1 Gemmatimonadales bacterium
GGCCGGCGTCTACCAGATCACCGGGACCACCGTGAAGCTCGCCGGCAGTCTCTGGGGCGGCAATTCGGCCGGGACCCAGTTCGTGTACAGCCCGTTCGGCAACGTCACGAGGGAGCTGGGGGCGCTGGTCACGCACTGAGCCGACCACGCAACACACGCAGTTGCGGTTGATCCTGGAGGCACCGGCTCGCGCCCGACTCGGCGAGCCGGTGCCTCTCGTTTTCACCGTGGCCAATCCCGGTGAGTCGCCGGTTACCCTGTATTTGATGGGCCGCGACCCCACCGCGGATTTCGAGGTGACCGACGACCAGGGGCGCAAGGTCTGGAGCCGGCTCCACGGACAGGTAGGGATGGCTCCGCTGCGGCTGTTTCCCCTCGAGGCGGGACAGCGCCTTTCGTTTCGTCAAGTTTGGAACCAGCGCTCCGATACCGGGAAACCGGTGCCTCCCGGCTGCTATCTGATTCGCGCGGTGCTCCTCACCGATCAGCCCGGCGGCCTCGCCTCGTCTCCCGCCCGGCTCCGAATCGAGCCACCCTCCGGGGAGTAGTAGATTGGGGCTCCATCCCCACCGAGCTCCGGAGGACCCCGTGTCGTATCGTTCGGGACGTGCGCTGTGCACCGTTGCTGCCTGGAGTGTCTTCGCCGCCGCCGCATCCGCTCAGGAACCGGCACCCCCGGCGACGTACGTGCCTCCCCTTGCGACCCTGCTCAATCGTCCCGCCAGCGAGCTGCGCGATCTGGTGGAGCGCGTGTCGCTCGACGCCCGCGATCTGGGCCGCCGCTGGCCGGTGGAATACTCGCCGGCGCGGCTGAACGCGTTCGGCGGGTTCTATGCCGCCTGGCAGGCCCGGCTCGGCGAGGTGGGATTCGACAAGCTGAGCCAGGAGGGGAAGGTGGACTACCTTCTCCTCAAGAACCGGCTGGGGCACGAGCGCTCCCTCCGGAAGCGCGATGGCGATCGCTATGCCGAGATGGCCGCGCTGGTGCCGTTCGCGTC
Source organism: Gemmatimonadales bacterium (assembly GCA_045403135.1). Classification (GTDB taxonomy): domain Bacteria; phylum Gemmatimonadota; class Gemmatimonadetes; order Gemmatimonadales; family GWC2-71-9; genus JABFSM01. The sequence goes on from JAXIPC010000040.1 coordinate 999, forward strand.
CGCCATCATGGATTTGTTCGAGCAGCAGCGCCGGATGGAGACCGTCGTACCGGATTCGCTGGCCCGCGTCGTCTCGGAGATCGCCGCCGCCGCTGCGTCGGCTTCCCGGAGGATCGACTCGGCCACGCCGAAACCCGCCAGGATCGTGGCGTTCCGGGCGGCCGCGGAGGTGACGTCGCTCGCCCAGACCCTCAAGCGCTGGTACGATTTCCTGGCGGGTTATGACCCGATGTTTACCTGGTGGAACAAGGCGCCTTACGAGAAGGCCTCGGCCGGGCTCGCGGCCTATGCCAAGGCGCTCCGGGAAAAGATCGTGGGCATCCGCGAGGGCCAGGAGGAGCCCATCGTCGGCGACCCGATCGGCCGGGCGGCCCTGGTGGAAGATCTCGCCTACGAGATGATTCCCTACACGCCCGAGGAGCTGGTCAAGATCGCCGAACGGGAGTTTGCCTGGTGCGACGCGGAAATGCTCAAGGCCTCGCGCGCCATGGGCTTCGGGGATAACTGGCGCGCCGCGCTGGAAAAGGTCAAGACGCTGCACGTCGAGCCGGGCAAACAGACCGATCTGGTCCGGGATCTCGCGCGCGAAGCCGAGGCGTTCGTCGAAACCCGCGGGCTGGTGACGGTGCCGCCGCTGGCCAAGGACGACTGGTGGATGGAGATGCTCTCTCCCGAGCGGCAACGGGTGAGCCCGTTCTTCCTCGGCGGATCGCTGATCCAGGTGTCCTATCCCACCGACGCGATGGCGCAGGAAGACAAGCTGATGAGCATGCGGGGCAACAACCGGTATTTCTCCCGCGCCACCGTGCACCATGAGCTGATCCCGGGGCACCATCTCCAGTGGTTCATGAACGATCGCTACAGCCCGCACCGCGATCTCTTCGGGACCCCGTTCTGGGGCGAAGGCTGGTCGCTCTACTGGGAAATGCTGCTCTGGGACGCCGGCTTCCCGCGCACCCCGGAGGAAAAAGTCGGGATGCTGTTCTGGCGGATGCACCGCGCCGCCCGGATCATCTTTTCGCTCCGCTTTCACCTGGGAGAGATGAGCCCGCAGGAAGCGATCGACTTCCTGGTGAACCGGGTCGGGCACGAGCGCGCCAACGCCGCCGCCGAAGTCCGGCGGTCCTTCAACGGGAGCTACCCGCCGCTGTACCAGATCGCCTACATGATGGGAGGACTCCAGTTCCGGGCGCTCCACCAGGAGCTGGTTGGCGCAGGGCGAATGACCGATCGCGCCTTCCACGACGCCATTCTCCAGGGCGGCACCATGCCGGTGGAGATGGTGCGGGCGCTGCTCACCCGGCAGCGGCTCACGTCAGACCACGCGCCCCAGTGGCGCTTCGCCGGCGTGTTGCAATAGCGGCCGGTCCTGTCATTGCGAGGCGCGGAGCGGTTTGGCTAGTCATTGCGAGGCGCGGAGCGCCGAAGCAATCTCCTGCGTGAACGGAGACACCATGCGAACGTTGGTCCTGGTGCTTATCTGCGCCGCCGCCTGTTCGTCAGGCGATTCCTCCCGCGGCGGCGGCGTGGCAGGCCTCGCAACCGTCATCGACTCCACCGGCGACAGCGTGGTGGCCCGCGTGGCCGGTGAAGTTCCCTCGAGCGCCATCCGCACGCTGGTCGAGGAGTTGCGCATCGCGCCGGGCGCGGATGACACCACCCTGTTCACCGAGGTCTTCGATTTCGAGGTGGACCCCGCCCGACGGCATTGGGTGTTCGACGTCCCGTCCAATTCGGTATTCCTGTTCGATGCCGACGGTAGGCTGGTCCGCCGGCTGGGCCGGCAGGGGGCGGGGCCGGGAGAGTTCAACTGGAACAGCGGGATGATCTCTCGGGGAGACAGTGGGATCGCCATCTGGGATTCTCAGAACGCGCGCATTTCATTCTTCGATTCCACCGGAACGTTCCTCACCAGCTGGCTCACGCCATCCGGATTCTCGACCACCGACGGCTTGGTCACCGACCGGAGCGGCGCGCTCTTTCTGAAGCGGCCGGTCACTGCCCCGCGCGAGGGGGAGATCATCGGCCGCATGGGCCTGGTGCGGCTCGGCCCGGACGGAGCGCTCGGCGACTCGCTTGCGCCGCCCGATCTCTCCGTAGCGCGGGATTCATACGTCGAGATCCATAAGGACGGAAGCTCGAGCATGTCGTCGAGGTTCGCCCCCAACTATTTCTGGGCCTGGCATCCGGACGGGTATTTCGTGGTTGCCCATGGTGGCAGGTACGAGATCATCCTGGCCCGGCCGGGAAAACCGCTGGTGATCAAGCGGGAATCTGGCTTGGTACCCATCGGCGCAGAGGAACGCGAAGAAGAGCGCGCTCGCATCCTCTTCGGGATGCGCCGGAATAATCCGACTTGGAGCTGGTCCGGGCCGCCCATCGCGGAGTTCAAGGCGCCCCTCTCGAACATGGTCGTCGCGCGCGATGGCCGAATATGGGCGCGGGTCCCCGTCGCCTCCGAACGGATTCCGGAGGCGGACATGCCCGTGGTACGGGACTCCCTTGCTCCGCTCTATCATTTCCGCACGCCCGTCGTGTACGAGGTCTTCCGGAGCGACGGCCGCTTCCTCGGCCGGGTGAACTTTCCCGCTCACACCCAGTTCATGGAGGCTGACGGAGACCTCGTCTGGGCGCTGATGCGAAACGAGGACGACCTGCCCGCCGTCGTACGATTCCGGATTACTCCCGGACCTCAGTAGTCGCGTGCCCGAAACCTCACGGTTCTCGCTCGCGTAGCGCTGAGAGGACCCGCCCACCAACCCCAGGACCGACCATGTCGATTCGCGTGATCCCATTCGCGCTCCTGCTCGCAACCACCGCCGCTGCCCAGCAACCCGCCACGCCGCCCGGCGGCGCGCCTGCCACGCCGCCGGCGCAGGGTGCCGCGACCCCGCAAGGCCCCCGCCCCTACGACCAGGTCATCACCCGCGCGGCCAAATCGGATTCCGGCCTGTTCCTGGTGCACCGAGTCGGCCCGAGACTCTACTTCGAGGTGCCCGACTCCCTCATCGGCCGGGACATGCTGCTGATCACCCGGATCCACCGGGCGCCCGAGGATCTGAGTCCCTTCCTCAACGCCGGCTCGAGCCTGGCCGAACAACTGGTGCGCTGGGAGCGCGAGGGAGACCGCGTGCTCCTCCGCCCCTATTCGTTCCGGTACGTGGCCGACGATTCGCTGCCGATCGCGCGTTCAGTGGAGGTCAACACCTTCGCGCCGATCCTCCGGGCCTTTCCGATCGCGGCCGAGAACAAGGATTCCTCCGCGACGGTGCTCGACGTGACCGTGCTGTTCGAGGAAGACGTCCCGGCGATCAGCGGGCTCACCAATGCGCAGCGCACCCAGTTCCGGGTCCGTCGGTTCGATCCGTCGCGCAGCTTCCTGAATCTCGCCAAGAGCTTTCCGCTGAACGTGGAAGTCCGCCACACCCAGACGTTCGACGCCGCGGAGCCGCCCTCCAACGTCAGCACCGCGACCATCTCGATGCAGCTGAGCCAGTCGCTGGTGCTGCTGCCCAGAGAACCGATGCGGCCGCGCTACGCCGATCCCCGGGTCGGCTGGTTCACCGTCGACCAGATCGACTTCAGCACCCGCGAGCTCAAGGCGTCGGCCCGGTCGCTCATTCAGCGCTGGCGGCTCGAGCCCAGGGATCCCGCCGCCTATGCGCGGGGCGAGCTGGTCGAGCCGGTCAAGCCGATCGTCTATTACCTCGATCCCGGCACGCCGAACGAGTGGCGCGCCTACATCAAGCAGGGCATCGAGGACTGGCAGCCTGCCTTCGAGGCCGCGGGGTTCCGCCGCGCGATCATCGCGCGAGATCCGCCCTCCCCCACGGAAGATCCCGACTTCGACCCCGACGACGTGCGCTATTCGACGGTGCGCTACGTGGCCAACCTGACCAGGAACGCCACCGGCCCGAGTGTGGCCGATCCGCGCACCGGCGAGATCATCGAGAGCGACATCATCTGGTACCACAACCATCTCCGCTCCTACCGGAACCGGCTCATGGTGGAGACCGGCGCGGCCAACCCGAACGCGCGCTCGCTGATGATCGAGCAGAATCTGATCGGGGAGACGATGCGGCAGGTGATCGCCCACGAGATCGGCCACGCTCTCGGGCTGCCCCACAACATGGGCGGCAGCTCGGCGTTGCCGGTGGACTCGCTGCGCTCGCCTTCCTACACGGCACGGATGGGCGTGAGTCCCTCGATCATGGATTACGCCCGGCAGAACTACGTCGCGCAACCTGGCGACGGGGTCACCCGCTTCGTCCGCAAGATCGGTCCCTACGACCACTACGCCATCAACTGGGGATATCGCGTCCTTCCCGAGGCGCGGACCCCGGCGGCGGAACGGCCGATCCTGGATCGCTGGATCCGCGAGAAAGCCGCCGATCCGGTGTACCGCTTCGCCAACGGGTCCGCGGTAGATCCCAGCGCCCAGACCGAAGACATCGGCGACGACCCGGTGCGCGCGAGCCAGTTCGGGCTCGCCAATCTCCGGCGCGTCCTGCCCAGGCTGGTGGAGTGGACCTCGACGCCGGGTCTCGACTACACCGACCTCAACGAGCTGTATGGCGAGCTGGTCCAGAGCTACCAGCGCTATGTGGGCCACGTGATCACCATGGTCGGCGGGGTGTACGGGCGCACCAAGGCGAGCGACCAGCCGGGTCCGGTCTACGAGCCGGTGTCGGCCGCGAAGCAGCGCGCGGCGATGAAGTTCTTTGCCGATGAGGTGTTCGCTACGCCGACCTGGCTGGTGGACGAGAGCGTGCTGCGAAGAATGGAAAACAGCGGGGCGGTGGAGCGGATCCGGCTGATTCAGGCGGGTGTGGTCAATCAGCTGCTCCAGCCGCAGCGGATGATCCGGCTCACCGAGGGCGAGACCTTCAACCCCCGCGGGGCGTACCGGCTCAGCACGATGCTCGACGACCTCCGCGGCGGCATCTGGGCCGCGGATCTGGCGGGGGCCGGGCCGATCGACGCCTGGCGGCGGAACCTGCAACGAGCCCATCTGGCTCGCCTCAATGTCCTGATGACCCAGGAGCCGCCGCCACCGCCCGCCGTTCCCGGCGCGCCGGCCGCAGTGCTCACCAGCATCTCCGACATCCGTCCCCTCGTGCGGGCCCAGCTCACCTCGCTCCGCGCCTCGGCGCGGCTTCGGGTGCCGCGCACCACCGACCCGGTGACCCGGGCCCACCTGGAGGATGTGGTGGCGCGGATCGGGGAGATTCTGGAACCCAGACGCTAGGACGCTAAGACGCTATGACGCTATGACGCTAGGAAAAGCTCTGACAACGTAGCGTCGTAGCGTCTTAGCGTCTCCTCCTAGCGTCGTAGCGTTTGCTCCTAGCGTCTTTGCGTCCTTGCGTCTTATGTTCCCACATCCGCCAGGGGCATCCCGACAGGGATTGAGACGTCACCCTTGGAACCTGATCCGGTTCATACCGGCGTAGGGAGCGCGGGCCGCAGCATCCTGTCTGTTTCGGCCGACGCTCCTCGCTCATGCGAGGATTCGTTTTATGACCGTCGCCGACCGCTCACCGCTCACTGCTCACCGCTCACCGCCCTATCGCGGTGTCTTCCCCAATTCCACCAAGGTCTACCTCGACGGCCCACTGGGCGTCCGCGTCCCCGTGCGAGAGATCGCGCTCGCCGGGGGTGAGCCTCCGCTCCGGGTCTATGACACCAGCGGGCCGGAGGGGTTCGATGTGCGCGAGGGATTGCCGGACCTGCGCGGCGCGTGGATTGCGCAGCGCGCAGTCGGGAAGACGGGAAGACGGGACGGCGGGAATGGCTCGGAGACTCCCGTCTTCCCGTCCTCCCGTCCTCCCGTCCTGCGCGCCACCGGCCCGATCACCCAGCTCCATTACGCCCGACGCGGGGACATCACGCCCGAAATGGAATTCGTCGCGCTCCGCGAGGGGCTCCCCGCCGACTTCGTCCGGAGCGAAGTGGCGCGGGGCCGCGCGATCATCCCGGCCAACATCAACCACCCCGAGCTCGAGCCGATGGCCATCGGCCGGGGCTTCCACGTCAAGATCAACGCGAACATCGGGAACTCGGCGGTCAAGAGCTCGATCGACGACGAGGTCGAGAAGCTGCGCTGGGCCACCCTCTGGGGCGCCGACACGGTGATGGATCTCTCCACCGGCAGGAACATCCACGAAACCCGCGAGTGGATCCTCCGCAATTCCGCGGTGCCGATCGGTACGGTCCCGATCTACCAGGCGCTCGAGAAAGTGGGTGGCGTCCCCGAGGATCTCACCTGGGAGATCTACCGCGACACCCTGATCGAGCAGGCGGAGCAGGGGGTCGACTACTTCACGGTGCACGCCGGCGTGCTGCTGCGCTATATCCCGCTCACCGCGAACCGGGTCACCGGCATCGTGTCCCGCGGCGGCTCGATCATGGCCAAGTGGTGCCTGGCCCACCACCAGGAGTCCTTCCTCTACACCCGCTTTGCCGAGATCTGCGAGATCATGGCGGCGTATGACGTGTCGTTCTCGCTGGGCGACGGGCTCCGGCCGGGCAGCATCGCCGATGCGAACGACGCCGCGCAGTTCGCCGAGCTCAAAACCCAGGGCGAGCTCAACCGGATCGCCTGGGCGCACGACGTCCAGGTGATGAACGAAGGACCCGGGCACATCCCGATGCACCTGATCAAGGAAAACATGGAGAAGCAGCTCGAGTGGTGCGGCGAGGCTCCGTTCTACACCCTGGGCCCGCTCACCACCGACATCGCGCCGGGCTACGATCACATCACCAGCGCCATCGGCGCGGCGATGATCGGCTGGTACGGCACCGCGATGCTCTGCTACGTGACCCCCAAGGAGCATCTGGGCTTGCCCGACCGGGACGACGTCAAGGCCGGGGTCATCGCCTACAAGATCGCCGCCCACGCCGCCGACCTCGCCAAGGGCCATCCCCGCGCGCGCCCCTGGGACGATGCGCTGTCCCGGGCACGGTTCGATTTCCGCTGGGAAGATCAGTTCAACCTCGCGCTCGATCCGGTCACCGCGCGCGCCTTTCACGACGAGACGCTGCCCGCCGAGGGCGCCAAGCTGGCCCACTTCTGCTCGATGTGCGGGCCCAAGTTCTGCTCGATGCGAATCACCCAGGATCTTCGGGATCTGGCCCGGCGGGAGGCCGGGATGGCGGAAAAAGCGGAAGAGTTCCGAACCCGGGGCGGCGAGATCTACGTCGGCGTGCCGGAGTAGAGCCTCTGGCCGATCGGCTTGACCGCACGAGGCCCCAGGGCGGGCGAGCCGGCTCGCTTGACCTCGCCGCATATAGCATATATAATATCTACTATGTTAGCCACCACTCCCTGCCCGGCCTGCGGGACGTTGAATCGCGTGGATCTCGGACACCTGGCCCGGCGCCCTCGCTGCGGAGCCTGCAAGGGTCCCCTCGGTCTCGACCACCCCGTCGTGGTGCCCGCGGAGGCCCTCGACCGGGTCCTGGCCGGCACCGACGCGCCGGTCCTGGTGGACTTCTATGCGGATTGGTGCGGCCCCTGCCGGACGGTCGCCCTGGTCGTGGAGCAGGTGGCCCGGGCGCGGGCGGGCTCGGCGCTGGTGCTCAAGGTGGACACCGACCGGAGCCCCGCCCTCCTGGAGCGATTCGGGATCCGCGGCATCCCCACGCTGATCGCGTTCCGGCGCGGCAAGGAAACCGGCCGGCACGTGGGCCTCGCCCAGCGCGCCCAGCTCGAGACGCTGGTCGGCGCGGCGTGAGGCGCACCCGGCCTCGCCTGCTGCGCCGGTTCGCGCCCGCGGTCCTCTCCCGCGCGGCGGAGACGATCAAAGTGCTGGGCCACCCCGAGCGCCTCCTCATCGTCGAGGCCCTGGAGCACGGCGAGCTCACCGTCACCGGCATCTGCGAGCTCTGCGATCTCGAACAGGCCATCTGCTCCCAGCATCTCCGCCGGCTCCGGCAGCTCGGCGTCGTGGCGTGCCGCAAGGACGGTCTCAACGTCTACTACCGCGTCACCGAGCCCAAAGTGCGCCACATCCTCGAGTGTATCCGGGCCTGCGACGTCGCATGATCATCCTCGGCTACGGGCTGGCCCTGCTGATCGGATTGTCGCTCGGCCTGCTGGGCGGTGGCGGCTCGATTCTCACCGTGCCGGTGCTGCACTACGTCCTGGGCTACGGGGTGAAGGAGGCGATTCCCATGAGCCTGGTCGTGGTCGGCCTCACCAGCGGCGTCGGTGCGGTGCTCCACGCGAGGGGCGCACAGGTGAACTGGCGCGCGGCGCTCGCTTTCGGGCCGCCCGCAATCGTCGGCGCGCTGCTCGGCGCCGAGCTCGGACTCCGGGCGGCCGCAGGCATCCAGCTTGCAGTGTTTGCCATCGTGCTGCTGGCCGCCGCGATTTCCATGCTGCGACCCCGAGGCGATGGGGCCAGACCGGTCTACGGCGACTCGTCCGGGCCGGGCCGCCGATTGCCGTTCGTCACATTGATCGGCGCGATGGTCGGCGTGCTCACCGGCTTCGTGGGAGTAGGCGGCGGTTTTCTGTACGTGCCGGCGCTGGTGCAGCTGGGCGGACTGAATATGAAGGAGGCGGTCGGGACCTCGCTGGTCCTGATCCTGTCGAGCTGTGCGGCAGCCGTGTTTCGGTATCACGGTCCACTGACGTTCGATTGGGGCGCCATCGCCCTCTTCAGCGGGATCGCCTTCGTCGGGGTGGCCGCGGGCAGCCGCCTGGTGAAGCACGCGGCGCAGCCGGCGCTTCGAAAGGGGTTCGCCGTACTCTTGTTCGTGATGGGGGGCGCGGTGCTCCTGCGGGTGCTCTCGGCCGGAAGTGCGCCATGATCTTTGTCCGTCTCTATGACGACCAGCTGGCCCAGGCGAGCTATTTGATCGGCTGCGCCGAGGCCGGTACGGCCGTGGTCATCGATCCGAACCGCCGGGCCGACCAGTATGTAGCCAACGCGGAGGAGGCCGGGCTCACGATCACCGCCATCACCGAGACCCACATCCACGCCGACTTTGTCTCGGGCACCAGGGAGCTGGCCGCGCGCACCGGGGCCCGGATCTTTCTGTCGGCCTGCGGTCCTCCGGAGTGGCAGTATGAGTTCCGCGGGGAGAGTGGCGTGACTCTGCTCAACGACGGCGACACCTTTTCGGTCGGCAACGTCGAGCTGCGGGCAGTCCACACCCCTGGCCACACACCCGAGCACCTGAGTTTCCTGGTCACCGACCGGGCCTTGGCCCAGGAGCCGATGGGCATCCTCACCGGAGACTTCGTCTTCGTCAACGACGTCGGACGCCCCGATCTGCTCGAGAAGGCGGCCAGCGTTACCGGCGCCGCCATCGCGGGAGCGCGTCAGCTCTTCAGCAGCCTCGCCTGGTTCAAGACGCTGCCCGACCACCTCCAGGTCTGGCCGGGGCATGGCGCGGGAAGCGCCTGCGGCAAAGGCTTGAGCGCGGTCCCCCAGTCGACGGTCGGGTACGAGCGGCGCTTCAATTGGGCCTTCCGCGTTTCGGACGAGCAGGAATTCGGGCGACAGGTGCTGGCCGGCCAACCGGAGCCGCCCCGCTACTTCGCCACGATGAAACACCTCAACCGGCGCGGACCGCCGCTGCTCGGCGTCGTGACCCGGCCCGAACGCGTGGCGGAGCACCGGCTCGCCCCTCTCCTCGAGGGCGGCGAGGCGGCGGTGGTGGATACCCGGCTGGCAGCCGAGTTCGCTTCGGGGCATATCCCGGGCACTCTGAGCATTCCGTACAACAAGAGCTTTCCGACCTGGGCGGGATCCCTCCTGCCCTACGATCGGGATCTGTACCTCATCACCCATTCCGGCGGACCCGGGCACCTGGACCGCGTGGTCGAGAGCCTCCGCATCATCGGCTTGGACCGGGTAGCGGGATACTTCGGTCCGGAAGTGTTCGAGCTCTGGCCCCGGGATGGGAAAGGCCTGGGACGGGTGACTCAGCTCTCGGTGGATGATCTCGCGGCGCAACACCAGGAGCTTGTCGTGCTCGACGTGCGAGGCCGTTCGGAATGGGACGCCGGCCATATGCCAGGGGCGGTCCACATTCCGCTGGCCGAATTGCCGCGTCGACTGCCAGAAGTGCCTGCCGGGCGGCCCATCGCGGTCCACTGCCAGGGTGGGGGCCGTTCCGCCATCGCGGCCAGCGTGCT